>BDUA01000015.1 GCA_002897715.1 bacterium BMS3Abin01 | reverse complement strand
GCGTAAATGCTCAGGACGACAGCCGGTATGAGCAGTATGAGGCTGGTATAGAAAATAGGATTTCCTGAGTAGAACATACTGGTATTCCTCCTTGAAAAAGGCTGCGTGGCCGCAGCCTCATGCGTTACCAAGGATTATAACATAGCGCTATGCCCGCCGGGTCTTCGGTGTCCACCCGGGCGTCAGGGTTCCGGCTTCTGGTGGAACAGCTTCACCAGTCCCATGATGATGAGCACGAAGGATATCTCCAGCATGGTCCACCACAGCCGGGCCATGATGGCGAACGCGGAGGCGACGCCCGTATTGTCGAAGGCGAATCCCAGTGTATAGGCGTACACGCCCTCCCTGACCCCCAGGCCGCTGGGGGAGATGAAGAACAGTACGGACATGAGCCAGGCCAGGGGGAAGCTGGCGATGGTTATGGGCAGGTCGCCCATGGTTATCTCGGTGGTGACGGCCCGGGCCATGGCGAACAGGGCCATGCCGCCGACGATCCAGAAAATGCAATAGTAGAGGACCATCAATATGACTGTGGAGAAGGGCAGGAACTCCTCCAGAGGCTCCCGGCCGATCTTCTTGAAAACAAAGTTGCCGATGCTGCCGATGACGGCGGGATGAAGGGAGATTATCGCCAGAAAGGGCACGATCAGTATCAGCCAGACCAGGTCCGTCTTGTCGCGGATCAGCGGCCACAGGGGCAGGGCCACGGACAGGACGGTAGTGGCCGAGGCGACAAGCATGATCTGTTCGTAGATAACGCTGGTAAAGGAGACCCGCTTGGGGACGTTGTAGCGTTCGATCATCATGACCCGCCCTACTACCATGAGGACGTTGCCGGGCACATAGCGGGCCAGCAGCGACTTGGACCATACGTAGAAACCGGGCAGGAAGGGGACCGGAAAACGGAAACGCCACAGTATCAGCAGCCAGCCGGTGGCGTGTCCGCAATAGATCACGGCGAACATCACCAGAGAAGCCAGCAACCACGGGAGGTCGAAGCTCCAATCGTAGTTCCGGATACTGCTCCAGTCCCGGATGATCACCCGGAACAGGAAGAAGAAGACTATGCAGACAAGAGCCAACTGCGCTACCAGGCGCAGCCATTTCTTTTTATGTATTTCTATTTTTTCACTCCCGGTATGAAAGTGGCGGGCTGGCTTGAAGTTATCGCCGAAAAGTATAGCTAATTAGACGGATAAATGCCCGAAGACCGCTGTTGGGATATAATGGCGGACTAGGCGATAGCGAAGGTCGAATGGCGGAAATAGATTTAAAAACCAGCCGTGTGGGAGTGCTCATGGGGGGCATGTCGCGAGAGCGCGAGATCTCCCTCAAATCCGGCAGGAAGTGTTTGGAGGCGCTGAACAGCCTGGGTTATGACACGACCGCCATTGATGTGGGCCGTGATATCGTTGCCGTTCTCGCCGGCGAGCGTATCGACGTCGCCTTTATAGCCCTGCATGGCAGGTTCGGTGAGGACGGCGCCGTCCAGGGGCTGCTGGAGCTTCTGGGCATCCCTTATACCGGCTCCGGCGTGATGGCCAGCGCCCTGGCCATGAACAAGGTCCGCAGCAAGCAGCTGGTCGCCTATCACGGCATCCCCACCCCGGCCTTCGCCGAATTCGACTGTCGCCAGGATCTGGAGGCCGCCTGTGAGGCCGGCAGCGAACGACTGATCTTTCCCGTGATGGTCAAACCGTGCGAAGAGGGATCCAGCCTGGGCGTCAGCAAGGTCAGCACCCCCGGCCGTCTTTACGAGACTGTGGCCGCGGTATGCCGCGACTACGACACGGTCCTGGCCGAACGTTTCGTCGAGGGCGAGGAGATAACCGTGGGCCTGCTGGAGACCGCGGCAGGGCTCCAGGTCCTGCCGGTGCTGCAACTGGTCCCCGGGACCGGGTTCTATGATTTCGAAGCCAAGTACCAGGAGGGGATGACCGAGTTCATCATCCCCGCGGACATCTCTCCGGAGGTCGCCGTCCGCAGCCAGGAGCTGGCGCGGCGGATACACGTCATTCTCGGCTGCCGCGGGTTCAGCCGGGTGGACTTCATGGTGGACGGAGAAGGCGTTCCCCAGTTCACCGAACTGAATACGCTGCCGGGGATGACGGATACATCGGACCTGCCGGCGCAGGCGCAGGCGGCCGGTATAAGTTACGAGGAGCTGGTGGAGATCATGCTCCAGTCGGCGCTCCTGGTTTGAACGGTCTGCCGCGGGCGCCCGCCGGCGCCGGAGACCCTGTAGCGGGGTGGCCGGCGATATGCGGTCAGTCGCGATGCTGACGGAGACCGGCCTCATGGATGATGCGGCTGGCTACACGATGGGAGTCGATGCGATAGCTGTTCAGCGCCAGCGAACGCTTCAGGTAACGCAACCGGCGGGCATGCCGGTCGCGATTGCGACGTTCCAGCTCTTCTGCATTGAATGGGGACATCCGCTTCCTTCTGCCACCGCGGTTTTCATCTTCCAGCGTGGGTCGCTTCCGTCGGTATGGGTGGCGAGCAATCCCGCGGTAGATGCCTTCTTATTATCAGATATCGGCGCCGCGTTTTCAGGGCATGAGCGCCGCCGTTTTCTGAAAATTCTGTCCATTCCCCGCCGCAGCAGTTAAAATGAAGGCGGCATTGTCTCAAACCGGTGGACATCAATGAGTCAGTTCAGATATGGCGGACAGGCGGCCGGTCTGGAGGGAGTGGAGTTCCTGGCCGGCCATGGGTTCGACTTCGCCGACCTCAATCTCAACGAGCTGGAGAAGATCCAGAAGCAGGCATCAGCGATACGCACGGCGGCCCGGCGCGCCGGCATGTTCTTCGTCGCCCACGCTCCGGACAAGCGGGTGGACGAAGATCAGGGCATGGCGGAGATCGTAGCGGCAGTGAAGGCCGCGGCGCCGTTCAGGCCGCGCACTATCACCATCCACCCCATCCTGGTCTCGCCAGCCAACACTCCGGAAAAGATGGAGAAGAAAAAGGAGCGTATCGGCGAACTGGCGGAGCTGGCCGGCGGTTTCGGTTCCCGCATCACCCTGGAGAACACGGCCGAGGCGCCGCCGGACATGGAAGAGATACTGGCGCTGTATCCGCAGGTTATGCTCACCGTCGATATCGGTCACAGCGAACTGCTCAGTGACGTGAATAAGTCCGTAGGTTTCATCAAGGCCTTCCCGGACCGCATCGGGCATGTACATATCCATGACAATGTGGGCGGGGATACCTATTACGAGGACCTGCACCTGCCGCTGGGTGAGGGCCGGATAGATTTCGCCCCCATCATGGCGGCGCTGGCTGAGCTGCCGGGGGAAGTGACCATGACCTTTGAGATGCCGCGCCAGAAAGCATACGAGAGCCTGTTATGGCTTAAGGAGAGGAAGCTGGTTTGAACGGTCCGCCGCCCGTCCATGGCCGGCGCAGGCAGGGGGCGAGGCGATGACCATAGCTTATCGCGGCAAGGGAAACATCTACCTCAATATAACCAACCGTTGCCCATCGGACTGCAGCTTCTGTCTGGGGAAATTCACCGACGAGGTGTTCGGTCACGATCTGAGGCTGCAACAGGAGCCGGGACTGGAGGATATCTTCCGGGAGCTGGAGCTTGCCTGTCTCGACGGTCCGGCGGCGGAAGTGGTCCTGGCCGGACTGGGTGAGCCAACCATGCGGCTGGATGAGGTTCTGAGCATCGTCGAATGGCTCAGGCTGCGGCGGCTGCGGTCCCGGCTGGACACCAACGGCCTGGCGGCTCTGGTCCATCCGGGGAGGCAGGTGGCCGCGGAGCTGGCGACCGCCGGACTGGATGCCGTGTCGATCAGCCTTGTGGCGCACAACCCTGAAGTTTACAATCAGTTATGCCGGCCCATCTTCAGCAAGGCCTACCGGGCGGTCATCGCCTTCGCCAAGGCGTGTCTGGCCGAAAGCATGGAAGTGGAGCTGACCGTAGTCGACCAGCCGGGGGTCGATATCGGCGCGTGCGAGAGCATCGCCGTCAGGATGGGCGCGGAGTTCCGTGTCCGCCCGTTGCTGGCCGGCGACGGTGAGGAGGAGAGAGAATGAGTGACAACAAGGCGCCGCGCATATTGCTGGTGGATGACGAAGAGGCCATCCAGAAGCTGCTGGCCTATCCCATGGAACAGGAGGGCTACGAGATCGTCCAGGCCATGGATGGCGAGGCGGCCCTGGAGCAGTTCCATAGCCAGCCCTTCGATCTGATCGTCCTGGACATCATGCTGCCCGGCAAGAGTGGTATCGACGTCTGCCGTGAGATACGGGCCGGGAGCACGGTGCCCATCATCATGCTGACGGCCAAGTCGGATGAGTTCGACAAAGTGCTGGGCCTGGAGATAGGTGCGGACGATTACATCACCAAACCCTTCAGCATCCGCGAGTTCCGCAGCCGGGTCAAGGCCCAGCTCAGGCGCATGCAGATGACTCAGTTGCCGGCGGACGTGGCCAGGGAAACGCTGGAGGTGGACAGGCTGCGCATCGATTTCCTCAAACGCAATGTATACCTGAGCGGCGAGAAAGTTGATTTGACCTACAAGGAGTTCGAGTTGTTGAAGACACTGGTGGGGCACCCCGGGCGTGTCTTCGACCGAGGCTCGCTGCTGCAGCTGATCTGGGGCGATTCGGACTTCCGGGACCCGCGTACCGTCGATGTGCACATACGCCATCTCAGGGAGAAGGTAGAGCCGGACCCGCACGATCCCGAATACATCTTTACCGTCAGGGGAGCAGGCTACAAGTTCAGGGATATATAGTTTTTATCTTAGCGGTAATGACCGGCCTGCCGCGGACCGACAGTTAATGCCATGTCATCTTCATCATCAGACAAGATCCGCCTCGGCATAGCTTTCAAGCTCAGCCTGGTTTTCTTTTCCGTGTTTCTCCTGGCCGCGGGTATCATCTACGTTTACGTGGTGCCCCAGCTGCAGAGCCGGCTCACCGACCAGAAGCTGGACAACATGAAGAGCTACGCCACTCTCTATTCCGAGAGCTTTCTCACCGCCTACAGCCAGGGCGCTTCGCCGGTGTACCTGGATCTGCTCACACAGCAATACGCCGAGCGCGCTGACGCCAGGATCCTGCTCATGGATGTCTCCGGGAACCTGATATCGGACTCGCTCAAGGGCCAGGCCTTCAGCGCGGATGATTACCCGGTGGCGCGCAAGGCCATCGAACGGCGTCAGCCCGAGGTCGATGTCCACACGGTCGATGACCGTAATTACGGCATGGCGGCGGTGCCCCTGGGCAACGGCAACACGGTGGTGCAGGTGGTGGTGGTCTCCTCCGCCATGGATGACGTGGAATCAGCCGTGACTCTGGTGCAACGGCAGCTGACCGTGGCCGCGGCGGTGGCGCTGCTCATCGCCCTGGCGGTCATCTATGCCTTCTCGCACATCTTCACCCGCAGGATCAAGCGTATCGAGTCCGGCGCCAGGCGTATCGCCCGCGGTGATTTCGATACCAAGGTACCGATCCAGGCCAACGACGAGCTGGGCGAACTGGCCGCGGCCTTCAATGACATGGGCAACAGGCTGGGGTCGGCCTTCCGGCAGATAGATCTGGAACAGCAACGGGCGAAGCTGCTGCTGGACGACCTGAGCGAAGGGGTCATCGGCGTGGACGCGGACGGGAACGTCATCGTGGCCAATCCGGCGGCCGAAGCCCTTCTGGGCGGGAAGATAGAACCGCCGGCGCCGCTGATGGAATGTGTCCCCGAGGAGATATACAGCCTGTGGCACTCCATGGCCAGTGACAGCCCGGCCCGGGAGGATACATTCGTGCTGCCGGGCGAGCGGGCGTTGATGGTGCATGTCTCATCCCTCACCGACCAGGCGGAGCTGGCGACGCTCCTGGTGATCCGTGACGTGAGCCAGGAGGTCAAGCTGGAACAGGCCCGGCGCGATTTCATCGCCAACGCCTCACACGAGTTCAAGACCCCTATCTTCTCCCTTTCCGGGTTTCTGGAGATCCTGGAGGATGAGGATGTGGACGAAAAGACGAGGACGGAATTCATGGCGACCATGAGGGAGCAGGTTGACCGGCTCGCCTCGCTGGCCCGCAACCTGCTGGACCTGTCACAGATGGATTCCGGCGTTGTCAGTATCGAAACCGCTCCCTTCCATCTGCGGGAGGTGGTGGACGCGGTGGCCAGGGAGTTCCAGGCCGTACCCGGGTTCGCCCACCACCCGATCGAGACCGGGGGGCTGCCGGCTGACCTGGTGGCGCACGGCGACCGGGAACGCACGGCCCAGCTGGTGCGCATATTGGTGGACAATGCCCTCAAGTATTCTCCCGAGGGATCGACGGTGATGGTCGCAGGGACCGCCAACGACACCACCGTGAGTTTCACGGTGGCCGACCAGGGGTCCGGCATACCGGAACGGGAGCTGTCGCGCGTATTCGAGCGCTTCTACCGGGGCAAGAGCGCCGGACGCATCCGCGGCACCGGCCTTGGCCTGTCTATCGCTCACGAGTTGGCGCGGCTGATGAACGGCGATATCCAGGTCCGGTCAACCAGCCGGGGGACATCCATCACCGTGACCCTTCCCGCCAACGGCACCCCGGGTGCTTAATAATAGTTAACCTTCCTTAACGCCTGCTTTGTTGGCCTTTTTCCGGTTGCGGGTATAATGGATTATGGTTGGGCAAAGTGAAGGCTCGGCCTGGGTCTGAAGAAGCGTTTAATATAATTGGCAGGTAATATCGGGTGGTTGTCGGCCGCCCGATATTACCGATGAAAGGAACCAAATGAAGAGGGCCGTTAATATCCTGATCAGCGTCGCCGCCGGTATCGCCGGCGCCGCGCTGCTGTTACTGGTAGCTTTCCTGCTCAACTGGGGCGGTCTGGGCGGCGCCGCCCCGGCGGTCACCATCCCCGGGGCGGCGCCGCAGATTTCGGGGACACCGGTGTCCACGGGCGGCTCCATGGGGCCGAGCCAGATTTACGACAAGTATGCCAACTCGGCGGTTCAGATAGTAGCCACCTTCGACCAGCCTCGCGATCTGTTCCACACCGGCGGCGAACAGCAGGGTATCGGCTCCGGGTTCGTCGTATCCAGCGAAGGCTATATCATCACCAACGCCCACGTAGTCACCACCGCGGGAACGGGCTCCGGTGGCACGGCCACCAAGCTGGAAGTCAACTTCAAGGATGGCAAGAAGGCGGAGGCCTCCATCGTCGGTTATGACGTTACCGGCAGTGATATTGCTGTCATCAAGGTGGAGCCGGCGGGGCTGGACCTGGTGCCGGTGGTGCTGGGAGACTCCACCAAGGTCCAGGTGGGTGAGCCGGTGGTGGCCATCGGCAGCCCCTTCGGCGTCTATGACAGTTCGCTCACGGCGGGGGTGGTCAGCGCCATTGACCGGAATGTGGAAGCGCCCGAGGCCGGCTTCGTCATCCAGGACGCCATCCAGACCGATGCCGCTATCAACCGTGGCAACAGCGGCGGGCCACTGTTCAATGCCCGGGGAGAAGTCATCGGTATCAATGAGCAGATCATCAGTGAGAGCGGCGGCTTCGAAGGCGTAGGCTTCGCCGTGCCCATCAATACGGCCAAGCGGGTGATGGACGAGATCATCGCCACCGGTGAGGTCGAATATGCCTGGATGGGTGTGGTCGGACAGACCGTAGACGAACAGCTGGCGGCCGACAAGGATCTGCCGGTCACCGAGGGAGCACTTGTCAGCAAGGTGCTGGGCGACGGCCCTTCGGCCAAGGCGGGGATCGAGGAGGGTGACATCATCATCCGTTTCGATGACAAGGAGATCAAGGAGATGGAGGACGTCACCGACCTGTTGCTGGATTACAATCCGGGCGACAAGGTGAAGATAACCGTGGTAAGGAACGGTGAGAACAAGGAGTTGGAGGTAGAGCTGGGCAAGCGCCCCTCTTCCATCCAGTAAGCCCCGGGGTCGCCCCGGCCCGGTCCGGACCCGGCCGGATGGGTGTGCGGGAGTGAAAACAGGGAATAATAATCAGTAGAACGAGATTTGATTATTCCGGGAGATGGGTTCCCGGTTCACATAGAGGCGACATGCAATGCTCCAGCAGGTTGCCGGTTTCAACGGAGGGGGCGGCGGCCCGGAGGGCCGCCGCCCCCTCCCCTTTCCATTACAGTCTCCCGTGATACTATTGAACCGCCATGTCCGCTGAATGCGCCATCATCTACAGCGACGCCTACCAGAAATACGAACTTAGCCCCTGGCATCCCATGAAGCCGGTGCGGCTGATGCTGACGGCGGAGCTTATCAGGGCCGTCGGGCTGATAGACAAGCACAGTGTCAGAGTCATCGAACCGCGGCTGGCTGCGGACGCCGAGCTAACCCTGGTACATGACCCGGCCTATGTGGACAAGGTGCGGGAGCTGAGCGCTCCCGGCGCCCGCGACGCCGATGGCATGAGCTGGGGCCTGGGTACCGGCGACAACCCAATATTCGAGGACATGCATGAGGCGTCGGCCACCATCGCCGGCGGCGCCCTGGCGGCGGCGGACGCCATAATGTCCGGTGACGTCGGGCACGCCTTCCATTTCGGCGGTGGCCTGCACCATGCTCACAGGGCTCGGGCCTCCGGGTTCTGCGTCTATAATGACGTGGCCATCGCCGCGGCGTACCTGCAGCAGCAGCACGACGCCCGCGTGCTTTACCTGGATTTCGACGCCCATCACGGCGACGGTGTCCAGGAGCGTTTCTATGACGACCCGCGGGTGATGACCGTTTCCTTCCACGAATCCGGCCGCCACCTCTTCCCCGGCAGCGGCTTCCCCGGCCAGACGGGTGAGGGCGAGGGAAAGGGCTATTCGGTGAACCTGCCGCTGGAGCCGGGGACCACGGACGAGATCTTCCTCAGGGCCTACGACGACCTGGTGCCGCCGCTGGCGCGCGCCTTCAGGCCCGACATCATCATCACCCAGAACGGTTGCGACGCCCACTGGGACGACCCGCTGACCCATCTGGCGCTGACCATCTCCGGCTTCCAGGAGCTGGCCCGCCGGCAGCACCAGCTGGCGCATGAGTTCTGCGGCGGCCGCTGGCTGGCGTCGGGGGGCGGAGGCTATCAGGCCTTCAGCGTCGTGCCCCGGGCCTGGACCGCCCATACGGCGGCCATGGCTGATGTGAAACTGGACGAGGTGCTGCCGGAGAGCTGGCGGCAACTGTGCGAGCAGCGCTCAGGAGCCGCAGCGCCGCGCTACCTTACCAGGGATGACCGGGCGCCGGCGATCGACCGCGCCACGCTGGACCGCGCCCGTGACGCCGTCGCGGCGGGAACCGCCGAGATCAGGAAAACCGTGTTCCCCATCCTGGGTGTGGAGTAGCCAGGAAGAAGCCCAGGCTCAACTGAAGAAGCTCTTCAGGCCGCCCGGCATCATCTGCGCTCCCAGGGTGGCCAGCAGCGGGCCGTCGATAATCAGGCCGCCAACAACGCTGAAGGCATCCTGATTGATTCCCGGAAGCTCGAGAAGCTCGCGGCCCATGAGTGTGGCGCCCGCCAGCACGAATTTGCAGATATTCGGTCGTTTTGCGGCGCGGGAGCCCCTGCGGATCTTCCCTTCGATGCGGCTATTATACATCAACGCTTCTGATGATAGACTCTACGGCACGGTGTCCGGTCGCAGGCTCCGCGGGTCCATCAATTCGATCTCAGGAGGAGATTAATGGCAAAGGCAAAGGCACGGCACATACTGGTTGACAGTGAGGAGAAGTGTGAGCAGCTGAAGGTCGAGATCATCGAAGGCGCCGACTTCGCGGCGGTCGCCGCAGAGCACTCCAGCTGCCCCTCGGGGAAGCAGGGCGGCGACCTGGGCGAGTTCGGCCAGGGGCAGATGGTCAGGGAATTCGACGAGGTAATATTCACCGAGGAGCTGAACACGGTCCACGGGCCGGTCAAGACCCAGTTCGGATACCACCTCATCGAGATAACCGAGCGCTCGGAATAGTAGGCTGATTCAAGGTCCGGGAGGTTGTTTCATGGATAACCGGCTGGAGAGGAACAAACGCAACGCCATGGATTTCTACGACATGATGTTCAACCGCTGTGAACCGGCAAAGGCGGTTGCCCTGTTCGTCGGCGATGAGTATATCCAGCACAACCCCGAGGTGGGCGACGGCAAACAGCCCTTCATCGATTATTTCGAGAGGATGGCCCGGGAACATGAGGAAATGGTCGGCGCTGATAATCCTCAGCATGGCGATGTTCATCATCGTCATCGACACGACGATCATGAACGTCTCCATCTCGGCGCTGGTGGAGGACCTGGGCACCACCGTCGGCGGCGTCCAGGCGGCCATCTCCATCTACGCCCTGGTGATGGCGTCCTTCATGCTCATCGGTGGCAAGCTGGGCGGCATATTCGGCGTCAAGCGGACCTTCATCGCCGGTGTGGCCTGCTTCGGCATCGGCACCGGCATCGCTTCTTTCAGCCAGAGCCTGGGAATGCTGATCATCGGCTGGTCCGTCATCGAAGGCCTGGGGTCGGCGCTGATGATGCCCAACATCCAGACGCTGCTGCGGAAAACCTATGACAGTGAGGATCGGGCCTACGCCTATGGCATAATCAGCGCCGTGGCCGCCGTCGGCATGGCCGTGGGTCCCATCGCCGGCGGCCTGCTGACCACCTATGCCAGCTGGCGTTGGGCTTTCCGG
>BDUA01000014.1 GCA_002897715.1 bacterium BMS3Abin01 | reverse complement strand
CCATCAGACCGGCGACCACCGATATAGACATGCCCACGTCGCTCAGCGTGTGACGCGAGTCCGCCACCAGGAAGGTACTCTGCAGCGATTTGCCCTGGCGGCGTTCATACCGGCTCACAAGGATGTTGATGACGATGGTGACGCCCATCATCGTCAGCGCCAGCGTATTCACATTCACTTCCGGAGTAGCGGCGGATGTCAGCCTGTCCAGGACGTCCTTTCCCACCCCGAAGGCCGTTATCAACAGCAGGGCCACGATGCCGATGCTGGCGAAGGTCTCGAACTTGGCGTGCCCGTAGGAGTGCGTCTCGTCCCGGGGCCGCGCCGCCAGGGTTATGCCGATAAGGCCGATAACGTTGGAAGCGCTGTCCATCAGCGAGTGGAAAGCGTCGGCCACCATGCCGATGGAATTGATGTGCAAGCCCACCACACCCTTGCCCACGGCCACCGCCAGGTTAGCGACCAGCACATAAATAAGCACAGCGCGTATGCGCCGG
Organism: bacterium BMS3Abin01; assembly: GCA_002897715.1. Taxonomy (GTDB): domain Bacteria; phylum Actinomycetota; class Thermoleophilia; order BMS3ABIN01; family BMS3ABIN01; genus BMS3ABIN01. The sequence continues at coordinate 56,674 of BDUA01000014.1, read as the reverse complement.
TAGCGCCACGCGATGGAATCCGCTCCCTTACCCTCCATGGTATGTCGTCCCTTCAAGCATCATGAGCATATTCTACGCAGCCCCCTCGTCCCTTTCTAACCCGCCGGATGTTCCCTCCCCGGGGGAATACCTGATACCGTAGATGGAGACGGCTATTATCCCCAGTCCGATGGCAAACCAGAAGGTCACCAGCCGGATGAGCAGGGTGGCGGCGACGGCGTCACCACGGCCGATACCGTTGGCGATGAACAGCCCCGTCATGCTGGCTTCAGCTACTCCCAGACCGCCCGGTATCATCGCCAGCGCCCCCGCCAGGGAGGCGATCACGAATATAAAGGTGACCAGCACCAGGGAGAGATCCAAACCCAGCCCCTTGAGACAGAGCCAGGCGGCGACACATTCCAGGAACCAGCCGATGACGCTCAATGCCACCGCCGGCAGCAGATGGCGCGCGCGCAACAGGGAGTAGGACTTCTCGTAGAATTCCTCCATATGTCCGGCGAAGCGCCGTGCCGGCGTCATCCGCTCCACCAGGTGCAACAGCCTCAGGCTCAGGCTGCGCCACTGGATAATCCCGATGAACAGGACCATGAGCACTACGGTGGCCACCAGCACACTTCGCCCGGAATGATAGGCCAGGGCCCCGGCGCTTCCCAGGATTATCACGGCTATTACATCGGCAATGCGCTCGGCAACCACGATGGGCGACGAACGGCTGACCGGCACGGACTGGTACTCCCTGAGCATGAATGATTTTAGCACCTCTCCCATCTTGGCCGGCGATATGGTCATGGTCAGCCCCGATATGAAGATGATGAAGCTGGGCCCCGCCGGTATGCGCAGATGGATGGCACGCAACAGGTACTCCCATTTCACATAGCGTATGAGGTAATTCAGGAAGACCAGCGCCAGAGCCAGGGGCAGGTAGTACCACTGGAATCTGCTGAAAGCGGCTATCAGGTCGCCGAAGCTGGCGTACAAGGCCAGGCCCAGATAGAGAGCCAGCCCCAAAACGAGAACTATGATGAGGTTACGGCGGAGGTTGTTAAGCACGGCGGTGTCTGGCCAACGCCGCCACCCGGGCGAAGGCGCTCATGCCCAGCACGGCCGCCGCCGTCGCGGCGGCCAGGAACACACCCCGGCCCCGGCCCTGCCCCTCCAGCTCGGCGCCGACGGGCAGGTACTCCTGCTGCAGTTGGCCCCATCCGGTCTCTGCCATGCGGCAGACCCGGGTCCAGCCGACGAACGGATACCAGTAGTAATCATGGTAGAACTTGGAAGCGAAATATGACCAGGGGACGATGGGGCTTCTGAGCAGCGCGTGCTCCAGAGGCTTCAGCGGCCCGTGATAGATGGCCTTCTGTCCGCGGCTGGCGAAGGTCTCCTGCCGGCCGTGGAAATGGAAATCGGTCGCGGAGATGTCCTCGCCCTGGATGTCGATGTCATCGACGATGCCGCATCCCAGGCCCCGCTCGTGGGCCAGACGGATGTACCTGAACTCCATGGGATCGAAACCCATCATCTTCGCCGCTACGGCGTCGATGGCCACCTGGTCGGCGCTGGCCAGGATATAGTCCTTTTCGTAAGGCTCCATCGCCCGGGGACCGGGACCGTCACCGCAGATAGTACCGTCCATCACCGCGAACAGGCCGGTGTGAATCTCCTTCTGGATGGTCAGCAGGTCCACCAGCGTCTCGTGGATGACGCTGTGGGTCCAGTGGCGGTTCTCCTGCAGCAACCCGCCGAAAGCGTTCTTCATGGCCCCGGTGGTGCCGGTGAACACATGGGTCTTCACCGTGGGCAACTGGATGATGTTGGTGCCGGGAAAGATATCCGGGATGTGGATGCCATCCCTCTCGTAGACCTTGTCCAGCACCAGCATCTCCCCCTGCGGCTGGTAGCGTATCCACTTCACCGGCGGCTCGTAGAGACGCGTGAAATCCAGTCCGTACTTGCGCGCCACGGTCGCGTGGCCGTTATTCACCTCGCCCACCTTATCGTCCACCACCACCGTGCGGTTCTGCGTGAGCATGAGCGAATCAGGGTCGTAGCCGTCGTCCAGCAGGGTCTTTATCACGCCCTCCAGCTGCCAGGGGGCGGTGGAACAGGCCGGATACCATACATGCCAGGAGATATTGATCTTCAGATGAGTCCTGCTATCCCGGGGAAGATATTTCTGGTAATCGGCCATGCGCATCAGCCGCCCGTAGTCCGCCACAACCGTCTCCGGCGTCGTTTTAAGAACCGCTACCTTGGAATCCATTTCCGCTCCTTCGCAGGGAAAGTCTTTTCTTCAGCCGCGCCTCAACCCGTCCAGCGCAGCACCGCCACCGCGGTCACTACCCACAGTACCACGTCCACCAGCATGGGGATATCCGATATCAGGACCTGTTCAGGAGAGCCGCCCCTGAGATGACGGTGCACCAGATAAAGATAGCGGAAGATACCGTAAAGGACAAAGGGGATGGTGATCATCATGGCGCTGGAGTCGAAAGCGGTGAAACTGTACAGGGCGTAGGAGACCACCGTGGCGGCGGCGGTCACCACGGTCATCTGATCCACCAGTTCGATGCTGTACTGCTCCAGATTGCTGCGGTGGTACGCGGCCTCCTCCTCCATCATCACCAGTTCCGCCCGCCTCTTCGCCAGCGCCAGGAACAGGGCCAGCAGCATGGCGCATACCACCAGCCAGGGGGAGATTATCACGTGAATGACGGCGGCGCCGGCCACGGCCCGGATGACGAAGCCGGCGGATATCGCTAGCACGTCTACGATAACCAGTCTCTTCAGCGCCAGCGAATAGGCAAGCTGCAGTACCAGATATGCCGCCAGGTAAGCGGAAAGCAACGGGTCCACCAGCAGCCCGCCGCCGATGAACACGGCCACCAGGAACAGGGCGACGGCCAGGGCCGTACCTGCTCCCAGCCGGCCGCTGGCGATGGGACGCGTACGCTTCACCGGATGGACCCGGTCCTTGTCGCGGTCGATGACGTCGTTCACCAGGTAACCGGCGCCCACCACCGCACAGAAGGCGATGAAGGTCAGCCAGACCTTGAACTGCATGGGCCAGTTGAAGATGTTGCCGGAGAAGATGATGCCGGCGAACACCACCAGGTTCTTGGTCCACTGGCGCGGCCTCAGGGATATCAATATCATCCTGATCAAGGAGAAGCGGCCTTCTTCAGCAAGCTGCCGGCATGAGCCCGGGCCTCGCTGTCATCGGGCCGGGCGCCCATCATGCGGCACAGCTCATCCACTACCGCGTCGCCCTCCAGACGCTCTACCCGCGTCACGGTCTCGTCTTCACCGGTGCTGACCTCTTTGGTGACGGAGAAATGCGCGTCCGCGTGGCAGGCTATCTGCGGCAGGTGAGTGATACAGATTATCTGTGAATCCCCGGCCAGCCTTTTGAGCTTGGAACCGACGGCAGCACCGGTCTCACCGCCGATGCCGGCGTCGATCTCGTCGAATACCAGCGTCTCCGCCTCCGCCGAGGCGGAGACAGCGCACTTCACCGCCAGCATGATGCGTGACAGCTCTCCCCCGGAGGCGGTTTCCTTGAGCGGCGCCGCCGGCATGCCGGGGTTCAGTTTCACATGGAATTCGACCCTGTCGGCCCCTGTACGTTCCAGTTGACTCGCCACCGGCCCTCCTTCGTCGCCGCCGGCAGGCGTAAGCTTTATCTCAAAACCACACTGTCCGAAAGCCAGTTCGCTCAGGTGGCGGCCGGCCTCTGCCGCGAGCCGCTCCGCGGCACGGCGGCGCATGGCGCTCATCTCCGGCGCCAATTCCAGCATCTCCGACTCCACTTCCGCCATCTCCGTCTCCAGCGAGGAGACATCCTGGTTCATGCTGCCCAGTTCCCGCAGCCGCCGGGAGGCGTCTTCACCAAATGCCAGGATACGCCCGACGCCGGTACCGTACTTCCGCCCCAGATCCGAGATGAGGTCCAGCCGCTCCTCCACCTCGGCCAGCCGTCCGGGGTCCACGTCCACGGACCCGGCATAGTCCCGTGCCGTCCTGCCCAGGTCCTCCAGTTCGAAGCAGGCCGATTGCAGCCGCTCGCGGATGGCATCGAATTCCCCATCCACTTGGGCCAGTTCCTCCATCCGCCTCCCCAGATCCGATAAGGTTTCCATAACGCCGCCGTACTCTTCGCCGCCCTCCAGCAATGCCGGCATGGAAGCTGCCGTGTCCTTCAATTGTTTGGCCGCTTGCAGGCGGCGGCGCAGCGCCTCCAGGTGCACGTCTTCATCCGGGGAAAGGTCCGCCGCCTCGATCTCCTCCACCTGGAATACCAGCAGCTCCGCCTCCCGCTGCCGGCCGCCGGCGTCCCGCCGCGCCTCATCCAGAACCGCCGCTATCTGGCGCCGACGGTCGAACAGCATCTGGAACTCCTCGCGCCGTTCCAGCAGCTCCGGCCCGCCGTAGGCATCCAGCAGTTCCAGCTGGCGCGAAGCCATCATCAGGCGCTGCTGCTCGTGCTGCGCCGAGAAGGCCATCAGCCTGCCCGTAAGCTGTCCCAACACCGACAGGCTGGTGATCCGACCGCCCACGTAAGCACGGCTGCGGCCGTCGCTGGACAGGCGCCGCCTTACCGCCAGCTCATCGCCGGCAGGCAGGTCCAGTTCGTCTGTCAGATCGGCGAAACATCCCGGCGGCAGGGAGAACACAGCCTCCACCGAGGCCTGTCCGGCGCCCGGACGGATCAGACCGCTGTCGGCCCTCATACCCAGCAGCAGAGCGATCGCCTGAGCCAGGATGGTCTTGCCGGCCCCGGTTTCACCGCTGATAACGTTTAATCCCGGAGCAAAGATGATTTCTGCTCCGGGGATGACGGCCAGATTCTCAATTTTAAGTTCTGCCAGCACTTTTCCTGATGATCCCCCGAGGTCAGCTCCGGATGAACTTGCTACGCATGGTACGGAAGAAATTCGCCTCCGGCGGCTGTATCAGCCTGGCCTTCTCCGCGGCGAGGGATACGGATATATCCCCGCCCGGTCCCAGGTCACCGGCGTGGCGACCATCCAGGTAGATGGCCGCCGCCGACCCCAGGGAATGATTGTGGATGACCAGCTTCTCCTTCGGCGCCAGCACCAGCGAACGCGAGCGAAGGGTATGGGGCGCAATGGCGGTCAGTATCAACGCTTCCAGGTTCAGCGATACCATCGGACCGCCGCAGGAAAGATTGTAGGCGGTGGATCCCGCGGGGGTGGCCACCACCAGGCCGTCGCAGTTGATAGTGTCCATCTCCACGCCGTCCACCTGGTAACCCAGCCGCACGACGGAGCCGCCATCCGACTTCTGGACCGCCACATCGTTGATGGCCAGAGAACGTGACCCAGCTGCATCCAGCACCAGCAGGTTCAGTTCCTGGGCCTCGTACTGGTCCCGCAGAAAAGGCGCAAGGTCCCTGGTTATGTCACCGGGCTCGATGGCGGACAGGAATCCGACCTTGCCGAAGTTGATGCCCAGGACAGGCGTCTGCAGTCCCTGGAAGCGGTTGAAAGCCCTGAGGATGGTGCCGTCACCGCCGATGGCTATGCAGAAATCGACCTGTTCATCCCCCAGGTCCTCTGTCACGGTGGCGGCGCTTCCCCCGTCCTCCAGGTCGTATTTCTCCATCTCGTACCTGGGGATCACCGCTTCTACCCCCTCGCGGACACATAACTCGATTACCTCCAGAAGCGCCGCGCGGGCGGCTTCGGAACGGAGGTGGGTGATAACTGCGACTCTGGTTGCCAGGACTTCCCCCTAGACCGGGTTGATGATCGCCTCAACCTTTCTTAAAAGTTCTTCGATGACGGCTTCCCGGTCGAGCGCGACAGCGTTACCACCGCCGCCGTCTACCAGGTAGAGAAGGTACTCCACGTTTCCCTTGGGCCCGCGTATGCCGGAATCCACCAGCCCGCATACCCGGCAGCCGGCTTCTTCGGCGAACCCCCATATACCCTCCAGTACCTCCCGGTGGACCGGCAAATCCCTTACCACGCCGCCCTTGCCGACTTTACCGCGGCCCGCTTCGAACTGGGGCTTGACCAGCGCGATTATCTGGTAGCCGGGCTGGAGACATTCTATCACAGCGGGAATTACTTTCTTAAGAGAGATGAACGACAGATCCAGGACGGCGACGGACGGCCTGGCCGGGAGGTCTCCCGGTTTGAGGTAACGTATGTTGGTGCGCTCCATCACCTGGACGCGCCGGTCCTGCCTCAGCCCCCAGTCCAGCTGCCCGTAACCTACATCCACAGCGATTACCCGGGCGGCGCCGTTCTTAAGCAGGCAGTCGCTGAACCCGCCGGTGGAGGCGCCGCCGTCCAGAACCAGGCGACCGCTCACATCCAGGTTAAATGCCTCAAAGGCCCGCTGCAGCTTGAGCCCGCCCCGGGAGACGAAACGCGGCTCCTCCTTCAGCTCTATATCCACGCCCGGGTAATGCAGGCAGCCGGCCTTGGCTGCTTCCTTGCCATCCACGCTCACACACCCGGCGAGGACGGCCGCCGCTGCCTGCGAGCGGGTATTAAAAAATCCCCGCTTGACGAGGATCTGATCCAGCCTTTGTTTATTTTTCCCGGCGCCACCACCTGAACCGGCACCGTCCGGCGCGTCCCGCCTTTCGCTTCCCGCGCTCATCTACTCCTGGCCGGAGACCCGCAACGTCTCCGACTTGATGATCTCCTTGGCCATGAGCCTGGCCCCTACGAAGTCGGCTACGGCCTCGGGCGTAAGTCCGATATCCTTCAGCAACCGGTTGCGGTTGCCGTGGCTGACGAAACGGTCCGGGATGGCGAACCGCCTCACCGGCTGCGGCTCGTCGGCGAAAAGTTCGCTCACGGCGGCGCCGAAACCACCGGCGATGGTACCCTCCTCCACGGTGACCACTACCTCGTGTTCCGCCGCCAGTTCCCTGATCAATCTTTCATCCAGTGGCTTGGCGAACCGGCAGTTCACCACGGTCGGCCGTAGCCCGTGCCTCTCCACCAGCATCCTGGCCGCGCGCCGGCAGATGCCTACGCCGGTGCCGATGCCGAGCAGCAGGGCGCCCTCGCCGTGATCAACTACCCGGGCCCTGCCGATCTCCATGGGAGTGAAGACATCCGGCATGGGCACTCCCCTTCCCGGCGCCCTGGGGTAGCGTATGGCGCAGGGGCCGCGGTGTGCCAGCGCTGTGAACAGCATCTGCTGCAACTCCGCCTCATCAGCCGGCGCCATCACCGTCATCCCCGGAACCAGGTTGAGGTATCCAAGGTCGAAGGCGCCGTGATGAGTGGGCCCGTCGTCTCCCACCAGGCCGGCCCGGTCGATGGCGAACACCACCGGCAGCTCATGCAGGGCCACGTCCTGCACCAGCTGGTCGAAGGCCCGCTGCAGGAAGGTGGAATAAATGGCCACCACCGGCTTGTAGCCGCCCAGGGCCAGACCGGCGGCGAAAGCCACGGCGTGCTCCTCGGCGATGCCCACATCGTAGAATCTCTCCGGGAATCTCTTCTCGAAATGGTTGAGCCCGGTACCGCTGGACATGGCGGCGGTGATGGCGACGATCTTTTCATCCTGCCCAGCCATCCGCGCCAGCCCCCGGCCGAAAGCCTCCGTGTAGGTGATGGGGCCCGTCTTCTTGATGGTCTTGCCGGTGCCGATCTGAAAGGGGGCGATGCCGTGGAAGGTGTCGGGATGGGCCTCGGCCGGCTTGTACCCCTTCCCCTTGGTGGTCTTTATATGGATGAGTACCGGCCGTTCGATCTCCATGGCTGCCTTGATGCTCTTGCGCAGGGCCTTGATGTCATGGCCGTCGATGATACCCACATAGGCGAAACCCAGCTCCTCGAACAACATGCCCGGCACCAGAAAGGCCTTCATACTCTCCTTGATGGAGCGTGAAGCCCCGCGGATACCGGGAATCTTTTCCAGACCCGCCTCCAGCTCCTCCCGCAACTTGTACAGAGTGGGGTCCAGACGCAGCCTGTGAAGGTATTGGGAGATAGCTCCCACGTTGGGCTTGATGGACATCTCGTTGTCGTTGAGGACTACCATCAACGGTGTCCTGAGATGCCCCGCCTGGTTCAGGGCCTCGTAGGCGATACCGCCGGTCAGCGCGCCGTCGCCGATGACGCAGGCGACGCGGCCCTGGCCGTCCTCGCCGGAGAGGCCTATGGCCTCCTGCAGGCCCAGGCCATGGCTGATGGAGGTGGAACTGTGGCCGGTGCCGATAATGTCGTGCTCCGACTCGCTCCTCCTGGGGAACCCGGAAAGACCGCCGTGCTGCCGGATGGTATGGAAATCGCCCGCTCTCCCCGTGATTATCTTGTGGGCGTAGCACTGGTGTCCCACATCCCAGACGATCTTGTCTCCGGGGCTGTCAAGCACACTGTGGAGCGCCAGGGTCAGTTCCACCACCCCCAGGCTGGGCGCCAGGTGGCCACCCACTTTGGAAACTGTGCCAATCATGAATTCGCGGATCTCATCGGCCAGAACCTGGAGCTCACGGTCATTGAAACGTTTCAGGTCTGCGGGAGAGTTGATCTGATCGAGAAGGGACATGGCTTATCGCCGCCGTTCGTAGATGTAATTGGTGATTCCTGCCAGATCCACCGTTTCGCCCCGGACTTGCCCCAGTTCCGCCAGAGCCTTTTCGCGGGATTCAGCGGCTAACCTCTCGGATTCCCGTAGGCCGTAGACACTTACATAGGTATGCCGGTCCAGCCTGGCGTCGGTGCCCGCCTGTTTTCCCAGTTCGACAGTCTCACCGACCACATCCAAAATATCGTCTTTAATCTGAAATAGCAAGCCGAGTTCGGCGGCAAAAGCCGTCAGCCTTGCGGTCTGTTCCTCCGGAGCGCCGGAGAGGATGGCGCCGCATCTGACGCAGGCCATGATCAGGCGGCCGGTCTTGAGCGAATGCAGCAGCCGTACCGTATCCGGCCCTTCTCCGGGTATGCCGTACACGTCCAGGAACTGTCCTCCCACCATGCCCTTGACGCCGGTGGACACGGCTACTTCCTCCATCACTGCAAGTTTCGCCGCCGGCGCCGCCTGTTGCTTCTGGCAGATGAGCCTGAAGGCCTCGGCGAACAGGGCGTCCCCCGCCAGGATAGCCACACTCTCGCCATATCTCACGTGGCAGGTGGGCTTGCCCCTCCTGAGGTTGTCATCATCGAAAGCGGGCAGATCGTCATGGATAAGCGAATAGGTGTGGATCATCTCCAGAGCCGCCGCCGTGGGCAACAGTTCCTGGGGGTCACCGCCGAACACGGCGCCGGTCGCCATCAGCAATACCGGCCGCACCCGCTTGCCCCCGGCCAGCAGCGAATAGCGCATAGCCTCTCTCAGCGGAGCCACATACTCGTCTTCGCCGTATTCCAGTCCCTCGATATACGATTCCAGACGTACGGCAAGATGGTCGGGGAAACTCAATGTTGCCGGCCTATCCTTCGGGCTTGTCCTCTTCCGGCTCTGAATCATCGGCCGCTCCATAAACCACATCCTGTACTACCTGGTCCAGCTGCCGGCTGCTGGAGACCGCCATCTCGTTGGCCTCGCCCAGCAGCTTGATATTCTCCTCCCAGTCCGGATCACCCGCCTCCAGCCGGCGCACTATCTCTTCCATCTTCTCGATAGTGTTATTGAGCCCGCCGAGCGTCGCTTCCAGCGCCGCGGTCAGCTGTTCCGGCACCTGATCCTCGCTCACCGTGCCTTCCGCACCGTCCACATCGTCAGTCTCGCCACCGGGCGTTACCGGCTCGCCGCCGCCTTCATTCCCGTTTATCATCCGCCCTGCCCTCCTCGGCAATATGGCTCAATATGCCGTTGACCAGTGAACCCGCTTCACGGGAACAGAACCGTTTGGCCAACGCCACCGCTTCATCGATACTGACCTCGACCGGGATGTCCTCACGGTGCCGCATCTCGAAAATGGCGATCCTGAGGATATTCCTCTCCAGGGCGGCCATGCGATGCGCGGGCCAGTCCCTGGAGGCGGCGTCGATGGCCGCGTCCAGTTCATCGCTGCGCCCCAGTACGCCCTCTACCACTTCCCGGGTAAACGGCGCCGCCTGGTGGTCCTGTTCCTTCTCCAGACTGTCGTAGAGTTGGTCCGGACCGATTCCGGTGATATCGTTCTGGTACAGTGCAACCATGGCGTCCCGCCTTGCCTGCCGCCGTGACGCTGTTGGAGCCTCAGCCATCATCCGGTCCGTCCTGTTATCGCTATCGTTATTGTCCGTCTCCACTACGTTCATTCTATCAGACCAGGCAACAGCCGGCCCTATTCCAATACCCCCAGCAGAGCCTCCATCTTGTCTTCCAGAAAAGCCGTCGTATAGTGCCCGGCGGCGAATTCCCGGTCGCCCAGGATGGCGCGGAAGAAATCCTTGTTGGTGGTGATCCCCTCGACGATGAACTCGTCCAGGGCGCGCTGCGCCCTGCTGATAGCCGCCGGACGATCAACGTCCCAGACGATGAGCTTGGCCAGCAGTGAGTCGTAAAATACGGGGATGACGTACCCTTCGTACAGGTGGGAGTCTACGCGCACGCCCGGCCCGCCCGGCGGCACGTAACGGGTTATGGCTCCGGTATTGGGCTGGAAGTCACGGCGCGGATCCTCAGCGTTGATGCGCAGTTCGATGGCATGCCCGCGGGTCCTGATGGTGCCGGTTTGCCTCAGCGTCTCCCCCGCCGCGATCCTTATCTGCTCTCTGACGATGTCCACGCCCGTGGTCATCTCCGACACCGGGTGTTCCACCTGGACCCGGGTATTCATCTCCATGAAATAGAAGTTCTTCTCTTCATCCACCAGGAACTCGATAGTGCCCGCGTTCTCGTAGCCGCAGGCGCGGCAGGCGGCGATGGCCGTTTCCGCCATCTTCATGCGCGTACCGTCGTCCAGCAGCGGCGACGGACTCTCCTCCACCAGCTTCTGATGCCGCCGCTGGATGGAGCAGTCGCGCTCTCCCAGAGTCAGCACCGAGCCGGCCTTGTCCACCAGCACCTGTACCTCCACATGATGGGGATTGGTCACGGCCTTTTCCAGATACATGGCGCCGTCGCCGAAGGCGGTCTGCGCCTCACCGCTGGCCATCTCAAAGGCCCGCTCCATCCCGTCCGGAGACTCCACCAGCCGCAAACCTCGTCCACCGCCGCCGGCGGATGCCTTCATCATCACCGGGTAACCGAAGCTGTCCGCCAACCGGCTTGCCTCTTCTGTGGTAGCGACGGTGCCGTCGGAGCCGGGTATCACCGGGATGCGGGCCCGGCTCATCAGCTGTTTGGCCAGCGATTTATCTCCCATGCGGCGCATCAGGTCGGCACCGGGGCCGATAAAGACCATATCGTTATTCTCGCAGACCTCCACGAATTCCGGGTTCTCCGCCAGGAATCCGTAGCCGGGATGGACGGCGTCGCAGCCGGTAATCTCAGCGGCGGCTATAAGGCTGGGAATCTTCAGATAGCTATCGACCACCGGGCCGGGGCCGATACAGACCGCCTCATCCGCCTCATGTGCGTGCAGCGACGCGGAATCGGCTTCGGAGTAGACAGCGACGCACGGTATGGAAAGCTCCTTGCAGGCGCGTATCACCCTCAAGGCCACCTCACCGCGATTGGCTATGAGTATCTTGGAGATCAAGATGGAACCGATACTACGCTTCCGCCTCGGCGGCAGCCTCCGGTTCCATCTCAAGCTCTATCGGCTCGATGAACATCAGCTGATGGCCGAATTCCACCGGGGTAGCGTTTTCCACCAGGATGCGGCGGACGATGCCATCGATCTCGGAGGTTACCTCGTTCATCAGTTTCATCGCCTCCAGGATACACAGCGTCTGGCCCATCCTCACCTCGTCGCCCTCCTCGACAAACGGGTCACTGGTGGGTGACGGTGCGCGGAAGTAGGTACCAACCATGGGCGATTTCACCACAAAATAGTCGCCGGCGTCCTCTTCCGGCTTTGCTTTCGCCGGCGGCGGCAGCGGCGCCGCGGCCGCAACCGGTTGCGCCATCTCCCCGCCCTTGCGTACGGTCACCCGGGTGTCCCCTTCCTCGATAGTCACCTCGGAGACCGTGGATTCCTCGATGGCAGCGATAAGCTCCTTGATCTTGTCAACATTCATAGCCGTTCCACTCTCCAGCTCGTCGGTGTCAGTCAGGAAAACATCCTCTTCAGCGCCATGATGGCGCTCTTCCAGATAGATGCGCGCCGTGGCCGGGAAAAGAGCGTAGGTCAGCACATCCTCCTCGTTGCGCGCCAGGTCGCTTATCTCCTCTGAATACTGCTCCAGGGTCTCTTCCACCAGGTCGGCGGGGCGTACGGTGATGGGTTTCTCGTCTCCCAGTACCTTTTCCATCACTTCCGGGGCGATGGGGCCGGGCGCCTTGCCGTACATGCCCCGCAGGTAGGATTTCATCTCGTCGGGAACCACCTGCCAGCGCTTGCCGGAAAGAACATTGAGTACCGCCTGGGTTCCCACTATCTGGCTCATGGGCGTCACCAGGGGCGGATAGCCCACCTCCGCCCTGACCACCGGGATCTCCTCCAGCACCTCACTGAGCCGGTCGGCGGCGTTCTGCTCCGCCAGCTGGCTCTCCAGGTTGGAGATCATGCCGCCCGGCACCTGGTGGGAATATACCTGCATGTGGGTGAGCGAGGTGACGCCACGGCTGTGTCCGCCCTTCTCGCGCACTTTCTCGAAATACTTGGCGATCTCAAAAAGATCCTCCAGCTCCAGCTCCGTGTCGTAGGGCGTACCGGAGAGGGCGCTTACCACCATCTCCGTCGCCGGCTGGGATGAGCCGAAGGCCAGCGGCACCGTCGCCGTATCAACGATGTCCACCCCGGCCTCGATAGCCTTGAGGTAGGTCATGGGTGCCAGCCCGCCGATGTAGTGGCAGTGCAGCTCGATGGGTACGTCGATCTCCTGTTTCATACGCGAAACCAGCTGTTCGCCGTGGAAGGGCGACAGCAGCGCCGCCATATCCTTGATGCAGATAGAGTCCGCGCCCATATCAACCAGCGTGTGCGCCACCTCCATGTAGTGGTCCAGGGTATGCACGGGGCTGATGGTATAGGAGACCGCTCCCTGGAAGTGCTTGCCAGATTCCTTGATGGCCGCCGCCGCCACCTCGATATTTCGGGTATCGTTGAGCGCATCGAAAACGCGGAAGATGTCGATGCCGCTTTCAGCGGCGTGGGCCACGAACTTCCGCACGATGTCGTCACCGTAATGGCGGTAGCCCACCAGGTTCTGCCCACGCAGCAGCATCTGCAGCGGCGTATTGGGGCAATGGTGCTTGATGGTCCTCAGCCGCTCCCAGGGGTTCTCTTTCAGGAATCTGAGGCAGCTGTCGAAAGTTGCTCCACCCCAGGCCTCCAGGGAATAATAGCCTATAGCGTCCATCCTCCTGAGGATGGGCAGCATGTCCACGGTGCGCATACGCGTCGCCCACAGGGACTGGTGCGCGTCCCTGAGCGTAGTGTCGGTTATCAGTATGCGGCGGGCTTTAACCATTTACCTGTCAGGCCCTTTCCACGTATTCGCCGGTGCGCGTGTCTATCTTCACCTTGTCACCGATGTTCATGAACAGCGGCACCTTGATCTCGGCGCCGGTGTCCATCGTGGCGGGCTTAAGTCCGCCGCCGCTGGCAGTATCTCCCCTGACGCCGGGCTCGGTCTCCTTCACTTCCAGGATGACGAAGATGGGCGGCAGGATCTGGGTGGGTTCGCCGTCGATGAGCGCCAACTCCACCTCCATGTTGTCCTGGATGAACTTGAGCGCGTCTCCCGCCAGCTCGGGGGAAAGCGATTCCTGCTCATAGGTATCGTTGTCCATGAGCACTACTTCATCAGGGGTGGCATACATGAACAGCATCTTCTTGCTGGCAGTATGGACCTTGCGGAACTTCTCCCCGGCCCGGAAGGTCTTGTCCAGCACATTCCCGGTTTGAAGGTTCTTGAGCCTGGTTCGCACGAAGGCGCCGCCCTTGCCTGGCTTAACATGCTGAAACCCGACGATGGAGTATATCTTCCCATCGACTTCTATGGCCATGCCGTTCTTGAAGTCGTTCGTAGATACCAATAAAAAGCCCTCCACAGGGTCGAAAGCACGGAAACACGGGGTATTGATGATTCTACACCATATGGGGGGATTGGGGAAAGAGGGGGAAGCCGCCGGCCGCGGCGGAAGGTGTCCGGCATGGATGATTGTTCATCATTCGCTGTCCCTGACCGGCGATGGCGACATTGCCTGAAGGACACCTTTTGTACGGCCGTATATACAAGAAATGTTATCAACTCTTGTTTGACATTTATAACTTTTGAGCGTACAGTTTATCTGGTTTTATACTGCCTGACTTCATTTCATAAATACGGTAGGAGAAAGGCTAGGGGTAAGGGACCGGTGGCGAAGCTATGGGGCTACTACCGTAATTCCGCAGGAAACTTCATGACCCGGGAAACCCCGGGCAGAACATGCCATGATACCGAAGGTGATTCAGGCATCCCCGAACAGGAAGATACTGACACCTGGGCATCTTGTATCCGCCAATGGCAATATGCCAATAGTCTGATGAACAACAAGGTGTTTCCCCCTGGTTATGATCAGGGGGCGGGATTAATTGACGAATCGCTCGAACCCGGAGGTGGCGGGTAGCAGACCGATATCCGCTGACACCCCCGGGAACGTACCGGTAAAAATATTGGGCTGAAGAAGTTGCACCTTCTTCAGCCCGAGGCTTGGAAAAATGCACCGGCAAAGGCACTCTTTTCGTAGCCGTTTCTATTTTATCCATCGAGACATCACACAGCAAATGGATTCGAGTCCCCAGGGGGCGGAAGCGGCGGCGGCGGGGTGCGCGGGTGCCCTATCGGGAGGTTGTTGAATGTAACACGCGTTTTGATGGAAAGCATCATCTGGGAAACAGGCAAACAACCAAGGAGTAAAAGTGACTCGTAAACTTCTGACAAACAAGATGGCGCTCGGCGTCCTGATGATCGCCCTGGCCATAGCCATGCTGGGCGTGGGCACCTTCGCCTACTTCAGCGATTCGGAAACCAGCAGCGCGAACGTATTCTCAACCGGGACCATCGACCTGATACTCAGCAACGATCTGGTCAATTGGGGCCAGGCCGGCTATGGCGACAGTGTCACGGCTACCTGGTCCTCACCGGCCAACTGGGCTCCCGGCGACATCGTCGACGCCACGGTTCACGTCAAGAACACCGGCAGCATCGACGTCAACAGCCTGCTCACCAAGATCACCCTCACGAACGCCTTGACCGGTTGTACCGCCAATGTTAATTGCGGCCTGGCGGACATGATCGACATGCTCGAGTATAACGACGACACCAGTGTGGGTTCGGGTGTGGGTTTCGTCACCTATTTCAAAACGAAATACGATACCGGTGGACCCGGTGACGCCTTAACACCTGATGGCCACCTTTCCCTGGCCGAATGGGACAACGCTCACCGCGATCCGCCCGCAGACGCTTATGACACCTCGTGGTACTGTGACGGATCCGAGCCGGCGCCGGGCAATCTGCCCTGCGTTTTGGCCAACGGGGTAACTACCGACAGGGGCACCCCTGCGAACCCCTACTTCTTCATCCATATCAAGTGGCAGTTGAGAGCTGATGCCGGCAACGCCTACCAGGGCCAGACCGCGACCATGAAACTCAAGATCAACGGTCAGCAGACCTGGGCTCCCGGAGACCCGGGCTGGCCGGCGGAGAACGTCTAAACCAGTCATGCTCCCGGGCCGGCCTTCACCGCGTCTAGCGGTTGAAGGGCCGGCCGGGGGGTGACCATCTGTTTCGTGGGCATGAAACAGTCATCGGCTCGTGCGTATAACAAGGGAAGATATGAAACGAACAACAGTGATGAGCGTGCTTCTGGTATGCCTGGCGGCATTAACCATAGGTATGGGCACCTCCGCCTATTTCAGCGACAGCGCTGCCAGTACGGATAACCTGTTCCAGGCCGGGACCATGGACTTCCGTATCGCTGATCCGGGCACACTCTCCAACCAGTTGTTCAACGCCACCAACATGAAGCCCGGCGACAGCGCCACGGCGTTCATCGCCGTGGTCAATGACAGCACGCCCGGCATGGGCATGAAATGGCACGCCTGGATAGATGGTTTCGACAGCGGCATCCTGGACGATGTACTGGAGGTCAGGGTGACCCTGCATCCGTCTTCCGGATACGACTACTCCGGTCTTGCCGCCGCCGGTTACACCATTGCCGGACCCGCCGACCAGCTGGTCACCGACTGGACGCCCATAACGGCTCTGGCCAGCGGGAACACCATACTGGAATGGGCCACGCCGGCGGCGGTGGCTTTCGAGCCCGGCTGGGCGGCCGTCTACCGGCTGGATGTCCGCGTCAGCGCCACCGCCGGCAACGCCTACCAGGGGTCCGTCTTCACCGGCGATATCAACTTCGCGGCCACCCAGTATGAGAACCCGGGCTGGTAGTTTATCCAATGGAGACGCTGATTTGAGAGTCATCACTTTCCTGATCAAGGCGACATTGGTTTCCACAGTCTGCCTGCTGATCCTGCTGTCGGTGGCGATCTTCATGATGCAGACGAAGCCGTTCAAGGACCTGCCGATCATCGGTGACTACGAGCCGCTGATGGTATTGAGCGGCAGCATGGAGCCGCAGCTCAAGGTCGGCAGCGTGGTCTTCATCGGCAGGGTGGATACGGACCAGATACGCGAGGGTGACATAATAACATTCAGCCTGCCGGTTGAATTGAACCAGGGCCAGCCATCAGGTCAGACCCTGGTCACCCACCGGGTGGTCGCTGTCATCGAGCAGGGCCGGACGAGACTGTTCCAGACCAAGGGCGACGCTAATAACGATGTGGACGCCCGGCTGGTCGACGAAACAGACGTCAAGGGCAGGGAAAGGTTCGATATCCCCTATCTGGGTTATGTCAGCCATTACCTGCGGGGCCGGAGCGGTTTCCTGATACTGGTGAGCCTGGGGCTGGTAATCATCGCCTACGAAATCAGCAGCACGGTAATCAGGGTCAACAGGGAGCGGTTCGTCAGCTGAGTATGAGGAGCAGGGGACGATGTCATTCAAAGACAAACTGATAATCCCGGGCCTGGCGGCTATCGTCGCCCTCATCCTATTGCTGCTGATCCTGACTGTTGGAGATACGCTGGTAACGCAAGCCGCTTTCTCCGGCCAGGCAGCCAGCACCGGCAACTATTTTTCCGCCGCTGATTCATTCCAGGTTCCGGAGCAGCCGGTCATCTCCGACATCAGCCCCGTCGCTACCTGTGACGGCGCCACGGTATCCTGGAACACCAACCTGGCCGCCGACAGTGTAGTCCGCTGGTCCTACACATCCGGCGGGCCTTACACGACCCTGTCAGATTCAAATCCGGTATTAACCCACAGCATCCTGGTTCCAGGGCTGGCCTCCGGAACAACCGTTTTCTTCCTGGTCAGCTCAACAACAGCGGACGGTTACAGTTCAACCAGCATCGAAGACGGTTTCATGACCCTCGAAGGTGGCAAACCGAACCTGTCCCTAAGCCAGGCAAGTTCGTTCTGGAGCAGTTATGACGACTATATCGACGGCCTGCTATCGGTGGAATATCGTATCAGTAACCACGGTGGCGCCGATGCGTTCCCGGTGACCATTATCGACGCCCATAACACTAACGGTGTGTTGTTCCTGGATTCCTCCCCATGGGAAGCCGATATCCCCGCCGGTGGTTATTCCCCGTTTGTATTCCGCTATCTGATCAGCCCGATGGTAACCGGTTTCGATTCAACTATCTATGCGACGGCTCAGGACCCCTGTGGCGCTGTTTATTCATACCCCGGGCCCCACCCCTGATGTCACTAGCGCTCAACGCCCTCGGTCATTTCAGTATCAGCAGCCGGCGGGGAAACACGGTGAGGGCTTCAGCGCCGGTGCCGGTGACCAGCACCGTATCCTCGATGCGGACGCCGGTGCGGCCGGTGTATATTCCCGGTTCGATGGTGATGGTCATGCCGGACGCCAGGGTGTCCACTGACCCGGGCGCCAGCAGCGGCCCTTCATGTGCCTCCAGGCCTACTCCGTGTCCCAGTGAATGTCCGAAGGCCTCACCGAAACCGGCGGCGGTTATATGCTCCCGGGCCAGTTTGTCGACGCCGGCGCAGGCAGCGCCCGGTTCCGCCGCCTGAATAGCCAGCTCCTGCGCCTCCCCGACCGTCCGGTAGATCTTTTGCTGCCTGGATGACAGGCTGCCGGTGGCGAAGGTCCTGGTGATGTCGCAGCAATAGCCGTCCACCGTGGCGCCCATGTCGATAACCACCGGCTCTCCCTTGTTAATAACCCTGTCGCCGGCTATACCATGAGGCATGGCCGAGCGGGGGCCGGAAGCTACTATGATATCGAAGGGCAGGGGACCGCTGCCGTCCTGCCGCATGAATGACTCCAGCAGCCAGGCGACCTCCTTCTCCGTCCGGCCGGTTACCTTGTACCGTCTGAGCTTCTCCAGGGCCGCATCGGCGATGCTTGATGCCCTGCGTATCCGGTCGACCTCCTGTCCGTTCTTTACCTGTCGCTGCTTCTCTATTATCCCGCCGGCGTCACGGATGCTGACGCCCTTAAGCAGCCGCCGCAGCAGCAGGAAATCACTATGGCTTAAGCGTGAACTCTCCACGCCCAGCGTTCCCAGCTTCAGCCGGCGCGCCCGCAGGAATCGGCATAAGCCCGGCAGCAATCCGCCTCTTACCAGGTTTACAGCGAAATCCTTTACCTCTTTTGCCGCCTGATCCCGGTAGCGGAAATCGCTGAAGAAATACCGGCGGCGGCGGGTGATGAGCACGCACCCGCAGGAGCCGGTGAAACCGGTGAGGTAGCGAACGTTGGGCTGATAGGTGACCAGCAATGAATCAATATTAGCCGGGAGTGCTGTCAATGTGGCTGACTCCTTGTTAAAAAACAGATTCCTTGTCGCCTACGGCCCTCCGGAAAGACAATCCATTTTCCTCCGGCCCCCCGGAACCACAGAGCGATATTTCACCCCGAGCCCAAATATTTCACCCCGAGCCCAAATACGTCATCCCGAGCCCAAATACGTCATCCCGAGCCCAAATATGTCATCCCGAGCGAAGCGAGGGATCTGCTTTTCCCGTCCCGAACCGCTGGGTCAGCCAGGCTAGCGCCTCCATGTACCCTTCCATCCCCTTGCCGGAGATGGTCAGGTCGCAGACATCGCTGATGACCGAGTGGCGCCGCCATTCCTCCTTGCGGTTGGCGACATCGGACAGGTGCACCTCCACCACCGGCGCCGCCACCATCTCCAGGGCATCGTGCAGGGCGTAGCTGTAATGGGTCCAGGCGCCGGGGTTTATCACCATGCCATCCACACGTTTCCTCAACTCATGTATCTTCTCGATAAGCTCACCCTCATGGTTGGTCTGAAAGGTGATGCAGCTGATACCGCCGCGCCGCGCGGCATTAACGAACTCGCGCTCCAGTTCTCCCAGCTTTTTTTCCCCATATTGTTCCGGGTCCCGCTCACCCAGCAGGTTGAGATTACATCCGTGTAGCAGAGCTATGGTACGGTTCTCGTTCATCTGCCCTGTTCCACCGCCATCAGGCTGTTTACGGCGTACTCCAGCTGCGTGGTACTCACGTCGCAGTTGATTACCGGCTCGCCCAGTTCCCGGAGCAGGACCATGTTGGCGGATGTATCATCCGCCTTCTTGTCACTGGCCATGGCCGACAGCACTTCGGCGGCATCCACCCCTTCGAGTCTTACGGGAAGACCGAGCGCTTCCAGCAGCACCCGCAACCTGTCCCGGTAACCGGTGTCCAGTTGCAGGACCTCGTGGGAAAGCTGCAGCGCCGCCAGCAGTCCCAGCGCTACCGCCTGGCCGTGTGAATATGCCCCGTACCGTCCCGCTGCCTCGATGCCGTGTCCGACCGAGTGCCCCAGGTTGAGCACGGCACGACGGCCGCGGTCCCGCTCGTCCTCGGATACCACCGCCAGTTTGTATTCGATGCAACGCCTGACCACCGGCTCCACGAAAGCCATGTCCAGGCCCTGGAACCTGGCGTGGCTGGCCTCCAGCGCCACGAAGAAATCTTCGCCGGAAAGCAGGGTGTATTTGACAACCTCCGCCAGCCCCTCCGACAACTGCTCCGGCGGCAGGGTCCGCAGCAGATCGGGATCGGTGATGACGATATCCGGCTGGTAAAAGGAGCCGACGTAGTTCTTGGCCTTCTCGATATTGATGCCCACCTTGCCGCCGATACTGCTGTCCACCTGGGAAAGCAATGTAGTGGGAATCTGTATCAGGCCGATCCCCCGCATATAGGTGCTGGCGACGAATCCGGCAAGGTCGCCGACCACGCCGCCGCCCAGAGCGCATACCGTATCACACCGGCGCATGTTCATATCGAACAGCCGTGAATAAAGCTGCGAAGCCTGGCTGATGCTTTTAGCCCTCTCGCCGGCGTCCACGATTATGTTATACACCTCGACACCGGCGGTGCGGAACGAGGCCTCCACCCGCGAAAGGCAGACGCCGGCAACGTTGCTGTCGGTGATGATCGTCACCTTGCCACCCCGTCCCAGGGACCTCCACAAGCTCCCCGATTCCTCCAGGGCGCCGCCGCTGAGGTATATGGGGTATTCCTTGCTCCTGGTGTTCGCCAACAGCTGAATCAAGCCCCTGCCGTCCCTTCCTCGCCGATCTTTTCCCTGACCATCGCCTCCGCCTCCTGCGCCACCGCCTTTATTCTCTTCCCGCGTGTATCGATAATCATGCCTGCCGCCTCCCGGTAAACACCGGCCCGTTCTTCATATAGCGTCCTGAACCTTTCCAGCTCCGCCGCCAGCGGCCTGCCGCCCCCGCCGGCCCGCTGGAACGCCGTTTCCACATCCTCGTCCAGCAGCATCACCAGCTGCTCCCGCTTCAGACGTTCCCTGGTTCCACTGCTGGTCACGGCGCCACCGCCCAGGGAAACCACCATCCCCTCCGTGGATGCGGCGGCTTTTTCCAGAATCCTGCTGACTACGTCCTCTTCCACCCCGCGGAAGAAATTTTCACCCTTGCTCCGGAACGCCTCCGGTATGGACATTCCCAGGTTCCTTTCGACCTCGCGGTCCGCGTCGATGAACCCCCAGCCCAGCCTCTCCGCCAGGCACTCGCCCACGGCGGTCTTGCCCGAGCCCATGAAACCGATGAGGATCACGGTCGGGGCCAACTGGCCTCCAGCCTTTCCCTGTATGCGTTGAAAGATACTCTCATGTCGTCCAGGCTGTCGCCGCCGAACTTTTCCAGCATGACCCTCGCCAGCTCTATGGCCACCATGGCCTCCCCCACCACTGCGGCAGCCGGTACGGCACATACATCGCTGCGCTCCTTGTGCGCCGGCACCCCGGCGCCGCTGTTGATGTCGATGGAACGAAGCGGCCTGGTGAGCGTGGGGATAGGTTTCATGCAGGCGCGCGCCAGCAGTATCTCACCGTTGGTCATGCCTCCCTCCAGACCTCCCGCCCTGTTGGTCCGGCGATAATAGCCGCGGTCGGGATCGAAAAATATCTCGTCATGAGCCTGTGATCCGGGCCGGCGGGCCAGCTGGAAACCATCGCCGATCTCGGCACCCTTGATGGCGGGGATGCTCATCAGGGCGCCGCCGATGCGCCCCCCCAGACGTTCCGGCCCCGAAGCGCTCGAACCCAGCCCCGGCACCAGCCCCAAAGCGACCACCTCGAACACCCCGCCCAGCGATTCGCCGTTCTCCCGGGCCCGGTCTATCTCCCTCACCATGTCATCCGCCGCGCCTCTGTCCAGACAGCGCACCGGTGATTCATCAGCAGCGCTCAAGTCCTCGGCAGTCATGCCCGGGGTCACCGCGGCCCCTGCCTCGCCGATGCGGACCACATGGCTGAATACCTGCACCGTGAATTCCGCCAGCAGCTTGCGCGCCAGCGCCCCCACGGCCACCCTTGACGCTGTTTCGCGGGCGCTGGCCCTCTCCAGCACGTTCCGCATGTCCCGAAAACCAAACTTTTGTATTCCCGGCAGATCGGCATGTCCCGGCCGCGGAACGGTCACCGGCTCCGCCGTAGCATCCTTTCCGTCCGCCTCCACCGCCATGACTTCTGTCCAGTTACGCCAGTCGGCGTTCACTATCCTGAGACCTACGGGAGAACCCAGCGTCAAGCCGTTACGCACACCGCTGGATATGATGACCTGATCCTTCTCTATCTTCATCCTGCCGCCGCGGCCATGGCCCAGCTGCCGCCTGGCCAGGTCCCGGTCTATATCCCGCGCCGATACGGACAAACCCGCGGGTATGCCCTCGATGATGGAGACCAGTTCGGGCCCATGGGATTCGCCGGCGGTTTTATAGCTGAGGGACATGCGACCTCCGTTTTACGAGTTGATAATGCCCTGCGGGTCCATGTTATTCAACATGTCCTCAACTGAGACAGGGCCGTAAATACAGCCGCGGTATCTTAAAGGAGTTCCTACTTGGATGGCAGCGTCGTCGTGCCGCCGCTGGACGAGCCTCCGGTAGTACTGCCGGTGGAGCCTCCTGTGGTACCGCCGGTATAGCCACCTGTGGTCGTCGTCCCTCCCGACGGGTAGCTGCTGGGCGAGGTCGAACCGGTGGAGGGGGTCACTCCGGTAGAAGTGCCGGGCACCTGTGTCCCTTCCTGCTGAATGAAGGGATCCTTCCGGTTAAACACCTTGTTCCACATGGTCGCCGAACTCGTGGTGCTGCTCTGTACCTGCAGGGATTCCTTCTGGGTGCCTGAGGAGCTGCTGGACCGCGCCTCATCCGTGCTTGCTGTGGTCCTGCTCTGGGTCTCCGTCCTGGCCTTGGTCACCGGCGGCGGCGTTTCCTCTTCACCACAGGAGATGGCCAGACCTATCGCCAGCATAACCAGGATCACAGCGGCTATCGCCGCCAGGATGGGCGAGCCCTTGAACTCGTCTATTTTCTGTAAATAACCCTTCATAACATGTACACGAGGCCCGTTACCCCTACCCTCCGGTCTTAGATTGATCGGAGTTGCTGCTGTCCTTTGCCGCCCGCCCGGCAGTCTGCGGCAGCGGCGGCGGCGCGGTCATATATGTATTTACACCCAGCCTGCAGGTCACATAGGGCCATTCCAGGAAATCCCCCTGTTCCATCTGCAGATCCACCACGCTGACGAAACGTCCACTTACATTTACATCCGAGCCTTCCAGCCTGGCGTAGTTTTCCACACGGTACAGGAAATCATTTATATCAAAGAACCTTCCCTCGAATGTAAGATCCATGGGAATCACCGTATTCCCGCTTACATCCACCGGTTCCTTTGGAGCTATCTTCACGAAATCGATGCCTGCCTGATTGGCGCTCTGGTTCAGCTCGATGATAAGCGACGGAACCTGTTTGTCCACCGGAACCAGTTTGTTGATCTTGAGCAGGTCCTCCTGGGCCTGCAACGCCGCCCGCTTCTCCTCCGGCAGCCTCTCGACCCTCGCCCTGTCCGTCTCGAACTGACGTTTTTCCGTATCCCTCAGCTTCTGAGCTTCGGCTACATCGCTCCGCTTGGGACTGATTATAAGAAAATACCAGGCGACGATAAGGACCAGGATTCCCAATCCTACCAGTATGTATATGTCCCGTCGCTTCAATTTACGCTCCCGGACTAGTTACTACCGGTGGTAGTACCGGTGGAGCCTCTGGTGCTCGTACCGGTGGTGCCGCCTGTACTGCTTCCACTTTTGGTCGTGGTCCCCGAAGGCCCCTCTTCACCGGTGCTCGGCGCCACCGCCGGCTTCTGCACCTCGCCGGTCTGCACCAGGTCCGCGCCGACCTCGAAATTGATGGCCACGCCGCCATTCTCGGTCTGCTGCTTCTCGGCGGTTATCAGGTTTATGTTGGTCAGAGCCGGTATGAGGGCCAGGCGCACCATCATCACCGCCACAGTGTCCATGTCATTGGTGTAACCGTTAACGACAAAATCGTATTTTTTCCCTTCGCTCGAACTGTTTTTCTTCTCGCTGACGACCAGTCCCGGCACCTCGCCGGTAATGGAATCCAGCCAGATATCCTCGGGAATCACAAATGCCAGGTCATCGAGTATCCGTGACCAGCGCACCCTCTGCGAATACAGGCCGATGACCGAATCGAGACGTTGCTGCTTATTGTCCTGGGTGCCCTGGTATTCCTCGAGCTCCTTTACCTGCGGCGCCAGCGCCACATTGCTCTTCTGGTAATCGTGGTATTCCTGCTCGGTATTGGCGAGCTGGCGGTCGATGGCTACATAGGTACTGCCCATGACTATGAGCAAGATGGCGGCTCCCGCCACCGGGACTATATAGAAACGCCGGCGGAATTCCCTTTGCTTCTCCTCGATCGGTACCAGATTAACTCGCGGCATGGCTAATCCTCATCCTCCAGGGCCAGGCCGATGGCTATGGCTAGTCTCGGCGCCAGGGCCTTGAGTTCATCATCCGACAGTCTGGACTTGTTGCCGGTTATCCTCACCAGCGGATCGCCCAGCTCCACCGGGAAGGGAAACAGCTGGGAAAGCTGTCTGTCCAGGTTGGGCAGCAGTGCTCCGCCGCCGCTGAGCAACAGCCTGCTGATGGGAAGTGATTCATCCTGGGAAATGTAATAGTCGAGCGATCGCCGCAGTTCATCGGCGAAACTGTCAGTGGTAATCTCCAGAGCCCGATGCACCGTCGCCTCTATCTCTTTCTCTTCATCCAGCGCGCTGTCGCTGTCCTCCGGCCATAACAGCTCCTTGCCGTCGTCGTCTGCTCCCTCTCCGGCTCCGGCCTGCTCATCCTTATCGTCGCCGTTGCTTTCCCCGTCGTCCCCCGCCGGCCGCATCGGCCCCTCCGGGAAATCGCCGCCCTGAGGTGGCAGACCATCATCGGCGCTATCATCACCGTCCTGTCCCTTGTCCGTAGGCGAACCCCCGTCCGTCAGCGGTCCGCCCTCTGACGGACTTGCATCCGCTCCCGGTGAGGCGTTGCCCGGTTCGGGCAATCCGATCTGTGTTTTCATGGTTTCCGCCTCCATGAACGGCACGCCCAGTTGCTCCTGCACCGCCCGGGTGAAGTCATCGCCGCCGAAAGAGGTAATCCGGGTGAACTGGGGCTCACCATTGGCCTCGATAACCATATTGGTCACATCCGATGCTATGTGCACGATGGCAACCGCATGACCGGAAGGCGTGCCCTCGTCCAGGAAACTATGGGGAGAGAACGAACGTAACATGGCGAACGCCTGGAGATCGATCCCGTCGATGGTAAGCTTTGCCTTCTTCACCGCATCGATGTAATTCATCACCATGGCCTTCTGCGCCGCGACCACCAGTACCTTCTGCTTCTCGATACCATCATTGTCGGTGAAACGCCGGATGACATGAAAATCGAAGACAGCATCCTCTATAGGGATGGGTATATAGTCCTGCGCCTGATACTCGATAGCCTTTCGCAGTTCCTTCTTTTCCAGCACGGGAAAGTCCAGCGTCCTTACCACGATCTTCTGGCTGGCCAGACCCAGCGCCACCTTGCGTCCCCGGATCTTGTACGTGCGCCAGAAGCTTTTCAGCGCCTGTCCGAGAGCGTCCACATCGTTAACCTCACCCTCGCTTATTACGCCCTCCGGCAGCTGGTCCAGCGCCGCCGTAACGACTTTGGAGCCGGCATCCTGATATTGCAGCCTGACCGCTGATATGGAGGAGCGGCCCAGATCCAGCCCCACCGGACTGTATCTGGAACCGCCGAAGGTGTGTTTCTTCTTCTTCTGCTGCTGCGCTTCCGGCTCCTGGGACTTTTTGGACTTCTTGCCAAAGACGAACAGCGGCTTTTTGGGCGGTTTCTCCCTGACATCACCTTCCTGTCCGCCGGGAGGTTTCTTTTTGAAGGAAAACAGAGGCTTCTTCTTTTTCCCCTCAGGTTTTTCCGCCGAAGGGGTCTCCAACGCAGCCTCCGGCTCGGTGCCGAGAGGCTGTTTTTCGTTCTCTTTTGGTTCCTTCCGTTTCTTTTTAAAGAAGCCGGTCATTAATTCATGCAAGCACCAACAATCCCAACAGGACAGGACTGGGGTCTAGGTTCGACGGGTCAGCAGGTATTCCTTTATTGTAAAGAAGGACTATCGGCACCCTAAACCTGTAGCTGTACCCCCCTTGTCTATCCACATCATAAAATGTCACGAGGACAGGAGCTGCCTGATCATGTCACCGGGGGATGAGCTCCGCATCAGCGCCTCGCCGACCAGTATGGCGTCAACGCCGGCGTATCCCAGCCGGCATACATCCACTGCGCCGCCGATGCCGCTCTCACTTACCACGACCACATCATCGGGAACTAACTTTATCAGATTCAAAGTCGTCGCCAAATCCACCTCAAAGGAATGCAGGTCGCGGTTGTTGATGCCGATGACAGCCGGTCCGACAGCCAGGGCTCTCTCCATCTCCCGGCAGTCGTGGACTTCGACCAGACACTCCAGTCCCGCCTTGCGGGCTTCCTGGTAAAGGGAGGCAAGCAGGCTGTCTTCCAGGGCGGCAACAATCAACAGGACCGCGTCGGCGCCGGCCGCCACCGCCTCCCGCAGCTGGTAGCCGTCGATAATAAAGTCCTTCCTCAGCAGGGGCAGGGTACAGGCGGCCCGCGCCTGTTCCAGATCGGTGAGGCTCCCCTTGAAATAACACCCCTCGGTGAGTATGGAGACGGCGGCTGCCCCGCCTGCCTCGTAATCCGCGGCCAGGGCGCCGGGGTCCAGGTCCGGCCTGAGATCCCCCTTCGACGGTGAAGCCCTCTTGATCTCGGCTATGAGCGACATGCCCGGCCGCGACAGGGCCTCTCTGAACCGCTCTCCCCCGGGCCTTGACGCCGGCCGTTCCAGCGCCGCCGCCGGCACCCTCTGCTTGCGGGCGGACAGCTCCTCGCGGGTGGACTTAAGTATCCTGTCTAGGAACTCGGACAAATCACCCCTGACCTTGGCCTCGGGTCCTGACGACGAACAGGTTCAGCTTCTCCAGGGCCGCGCCGGTATCGATGCTCTCCGCCGCTTGCGTCACGCCGGCCTCCATGCCATCAGCCGCGCCCACCGTATACAGCGCCGCCCCGGCGTTCAGCAACACTATATCGCGGCGTACACCTGTCTCGCCCTGGAGGATGCTTTTGAGGATATCAGCGTTTTCGGCGGCGGTGCCGCCCAGAAGCATGTCGTTGCCCTCGGACCGTTCCATGTCGAAGTCCTCGGGCTTGATGGTGTATGTCTTTATGTCCCCCGTCCCGGTTACCTCAGCCACGTCCGTGGGACCGGAGATGGAGATCTCGTCCAGTCCGTCATGGCCGTGCACCACCATGGCCCGGCGGCAGCCCAGCTGCCTGAGAGCCTCGGCGATGATCTCCAGGTAGGTGCGGTCGGAGACACCTACCAGCTGATAATCAGCACCAGCGGGATTGGTCAGCGGCCCCAGAAAGTTAAAGATGGTGCGGATGCCCAGCTCCCGGCGCACCGGCACCACGTGCTTCATGGCCTGGTGATGCACCGGTGCGAACATGAAACCGATGCCGACCTCGGCGATACAATCCGCCACCGCCGCGGCCGGTAGCTCCAGGCCGGCGCCCAGCGCCTCCAGCACGTCGGCGCTGCCGCACTGGCTGGTGGCACTGCGATTGCCATGCTTGGCCACGCGCCCCCCGGCTCCGGCCACCACAAAAGCGGCGGTGGTGGAGATATTGAAAGTGTTGGACCGGTCACCACCGGTGCCGCAGGTATCCACCAGGCGCACGCCGGGGACATCGACCCTCAGCGAGAAACGGCGCATGGTCTTTGCCAGCCCGGTTATCTCTTCCACGGTCTCGCCCTTGGCCCGCAGGGCCACCAGAAAACCGGCGGTCTGCGCCTCACTGGACCTGCCCGACATTATCTGTTCCAGTACCGACTCCGTCTCGGCGGCGGTCAGATCGCCGCCGGCGGCGACACGGTCGATGGCATAGGTCAGGATCTCATTGGGCATGTGGTTTCCCTTCCACGCTCATGTCCAGAAAGTTTCCCAGAATCTGTTTGCCGGTTTCGGTAAGGATGCTCTCCGGATGGAACTGCACCCCTTCCAGGGCCGGCAGGGTACGATGGCGCACCCCCATGACCACGTCATCGCCGGTCCAGGCGGAAAGTTCCAGCTCCTCCGGGAGCGGTGTCGCCGCCACCAGCGAATGGTAACGGGTGGCTACCAGCGGGTTCTCCACGCCGGCGAAGATGGTCCGCCCGTCGTGGAATACCTGGGAAGCCTTGCCGTGCACCGGCGCGTCTCCCCGGACAATATCGCCACCGAACACCTGGCAGATGGACTGATGACCCAGGCATACTCCCAGGATGGGCACCTTGCCGGCCAGCTCTCTGACTACATCCATGGAGATTCCCGCTTCATTGGGAGTTCGGGGACCGGGCGATATGACTATATGGCTGGCACCCCTCTCACCGACCTCCGCAGGCGTAATACTGTCGTTGCGGTGGACTTCCACCTCCGCCCCCAGCTCACCCAGGTACTGCACCAGGTTATAGGTAAAGGAATCATAATTATCTACTATCAGCACCCTGGCGCCCATCTACTGCCAATCCTCCTGCGCCTGGGCCAGCTCGATAGCGGCGAACATGGCTCTGGCCTTGTTACAGGTCTCCTCGTACTCGTTGGCCGGCACCGAATCGGCGACCACCCCGCCTCCGGCCTGAACGTAAGCCATACCGTCCTTGACCAGGATAGTGCGGATACAGATACAGGTATCCAGCTCACCGTTGTAGCTTAGATAACCGATGGCGCCGGCGTATGGACCCCGCTTGGTAGGCTCCAGTTCATCGATGATCTCCATGGAACGTATCTTGGGGGCGCCGGACACCGTACCCGCCGGAAAAGCCGCCTTGAGGGCGTCCGTCGCCGTCAGCCCCTGGCGCAGCTTGCCCACCACCACCGATACGATATGCATCACGTGGGAATAATACTCGATACGCATCAGGTCCACCACTTCCACCGTTCCCGGCTCGCACACCCGGCCCAGGTCGTTGCGGCCCAGGTCTACCAGCATGATGTGCTCCGCCCGTTCCTTGGCGTCGGCCAGCAGGTCATCCGCCAGACGCTTGTCCTCATCCGGGGTCGCCCCTCGCGGCCGGGTGCCGGCGATGGGCCTGGTCTCCACCCAGCCCCGGTTCACCTTGATCAGGGGCTCCGGGGACGAGCCCACCAGGGCAAAATCCTTAAAACCGATGTAATACATATACGGCGACGGGTTGACGGTCCTCAGGCCACGGTAGATGCCGAAGGAAGAGATGTCCACCTTGAGATTGAAGCGCTGCGACGGCACGGTCTGGAAGGTGTCGCCGGCGTATATGTACTCCTTGACCCGGTCCACTACCGCCTCGAACTCCTCCCGGCGGAAATTGGACACCGGCTCCTCCATTACCCGCTGATGGTGCTGTCCGGGACGGGAGAGCGGCGCGCTCAACAGCTCCTTCAGAGTACGCACACGGTCGCAGGCCGCCTCATAGGATTCTTCCAGGTCTACGCCCGCCTCCATGAACACGTTGGCCAGCAATACGATGGTGTGTTTCAGATGGTCGAAGATGACGATGGAATCGGAAACCATGAAAGCCATATCCGGTATGTTCAGGTCGTCGGGGTTAGGCGGCGGCAGCTCTTCGATCCAGCGCGCCAGGTCGTAACCGAAATAACCCACGGCTCCACCGATGAAGGGCGGCAGCTCTTCCAGCTCCGGCGCCCGGTATCGCGACAGGAACTGTTCGATAGCGCCAAAGGGGTCATCGCTGGCGGCCACCGTCTCCGAATCACCGTCGCGGATGGTCAGTTCACCGTCGCTGAAGGTGATTATGGCCCGGGGGTCGCATCCGAGGAATGAGTACCGGCCGATGCGCTCTCCCTGCTCAGCGCTCTCCAGCAGGAAGGAGTCCTGCCGCGGACCCAGCTTCAGAAAGGCTGAAACGGGCGTCTCCAGGTCGGAGATATAACTGTGGTAAACCGGTATGAAGTTATACCCCTGCCGGCCCAGGCTGCGTACTTCTTCCAGGGAGGGACGAATCCCGAGGCCCGGAGCGCCGCCGCCGGCCTCGTTCATTTCCATCGTTTCAGCAGCTCCTCCAGCACATCGTCCAGGGAGACATCCGCCTGGGCCAGCAGCACCGAGACGTGGTAGAAAAGGTCCGCGGCTTCAAAGGTCACCTCTTCCCTGTCGCCGCCCTTGGCGGCTACAATCAACTCGGAAGACTCCTCCCCTACCTTCTTGAGGATGGTATCGGTGCCCTCTTCAAACAGGCTGGTGGTGTAAGAGCCCGGCGGCATCAACCGCTGGCGCTGCTTCACCAGTTCGAACAGCCGGGACAGCGCTTCGAAGGCCGCCGGCCGCAGCTGCTCCCCATCCAGCGAGCGGTGGAAGCAGGTATGCTCGCCCGTATGGCATGCGGGCCCCCGCTGCTCCACCAGGAGCAGCAGGCAGTCGAGATCGCAGTCGTAGCGGATGCTCCTCACGAACTGGAAATGTCCGCTGGTTTCTCCCTTGTTCCACAGCTGCCGCCGTGAACGGCTCCAGAACCATGTACGCCCGGTATTAAGGGTGTTGTCCAGAGCCTCCCGGTTCATGAAGGCCTGCATCAGGACTTCACCGGTGTACCAGTCCTGTACGATAGCGGGAAGCAAACCGCGGTCATCGAAGGTAAGGTCCGGAATGGAAGTTTGGTCTGGCATGGATATCAGGTTGCCGGCGGCAGGTCCGCCTATTTCTCCTTTTCCTGTGAGAATTCTTTCATTATCTCCACGGCGTGGCTGCTCCCCAGCCTGGCGGCGCCGGCGTTGATCATGGTTTCGGCGTCTTCGGCGCTGACGATGCCGCCGGCCGCCTTGACGCCCAGGTCCTCTGAGAGCTCGTCGCGGAGCAGTTCCACCTCGGAAACCGTAGCTCCCTCGGGGCCGAATCCGGTCGATGTCTTGACGAAATCGGCGCCGCCGTCCTCGATCATGCGGGCGGCCAGGCGCAGCAGCTTGGGATCGAGGTAGCAGGCCTCGATGATGACCTTGACCAGCACCAGGCCCTTACCCACGTTGACGCTTTTCATGCGCACGGCATGCACCACCGATGTCACCTCATCGCGCACCAGGCGGAAATTGCCCGATAGCATGGCGCCGATGTTGATGACGAACTCCACTTCGTCGGCGCCGATTCCCACGGCATTCTCCACCGCCCTAACCTTGGTGCGGGTAGTGTCGGCGCCGAAGGGGAATGACACCACGGTGCAGACCTTGGTGTCCTTTCCCTTCAGCAGGCTGGCCGCCATCGGCACCCATGTGGGAAAGATGCACACGGACGCAAAGTGATGCTCCGTCGCCTCGTCGCAAAGCTGTTCGATATCGGTACGGTTCGCGTTGGGTCTAAGCAGTGTATGGTCAATGGTCTTGGCCAGTTCTTCTATTCTTAACGCCATCAATGGCCTCCGTTCTCACCTGTGGCATTGGATCTGCATCGGCACGCACTTATAGTATCACAGCGGTCAAGCGGCCCCGCCTCAGAGGCCCAGGTCCCCCAGCCGTCGCGGATCATCCCGCCAGCGCTTCCTCACCTTGACAGACAAGTCGAGGAATACACGTGATCCCAGCAGCGCCTCGATCTCCTTTCTGGCACCGGTGCCGATCTCCTTGATCATACTCCCCTGCCTGCCGATCAATATGCCTTTCTGCGATTTGCGTTCCACGATCACCGTTCCAGCGATGTCGACGATGCCGCTGCCGCCGCGCCTGTCCATGGACAGGACTTCCACCGCTACCGAATGGGGCACCTCTTCGCGTGTCAGCCTGAGCGCCTGCTCCCGCACCAACTCCCCCACCAGGATCCGTTCCGGTTGGTCCGAAACCATATCTTCGGGGAAATAGCGTGGACCCGGCAGCAGCCGTTCGATAATGGCGTCTTCCAGATGTTCGATGCCCTTTCCGGTGAGAGCGCTGACGGGAAACAGCTCCTCAAAATCACCCATCCCGGCGGCGGCATCCATGGCGGGCAACAGCTTCTCCTCTCTTACCAGATCGATCTTGTTGACGGCGATGATTACCGGCGTCCCGGCGGCGAACACCCTGCCGGCGACCAACCTGTCACCGCCCCCCGTGGGCTCGTCCGCGCTCATCACCAGCAGGATGAGGTCTACCTCTCCCAGGGTGCTGTCCACCGCCTGCTGCATCCTCTCGGTGAGCAGGTCCCGCGGCCGCTGGAAGCCGGGCAGGTCCAGCAGGACCAGCTGGCTGTCATCCCGGTTGACGATGCCGGCGATGCGATGACGCGTGGTCTGGGGCTTGTCCGAGGTGATGGCCACCTTCTGGCCCACCATGCTGTTGACCAGGGTGGATTTGCCCACGTTGGGCCGGCCGACAACGGCGACGAAGCCCGAATGCGATACCTCTCCGGCCGCTTTCACCGGCCACCGCCGCCCGTCAGCGGCGCCGCCAGCAGCAGCCGTTGCCGGCCGGCGCCGTAGAAATCTTCCAGTACCTCCACCTCACCGAAACCCGCTGTCTCATACAGCGCCGTCGCTTCCCGGTTTCCGGGAGCGGCGGTCACCAGCAACCGATGGTATCCCTCCAGGGACAGATGTTCCATCACGCCCTCCAGCATCGCCCTCCCCATGCCCCGGCGGCGGCGGTCCGGCCTGATATAGAAAGCATCCATGTACAGGTCTCCTTCCTGACGGCAACGGAACACCTGTGCCGAGCCGGCGATGGTCCCGTCGATCCTGCCGACGAACAGATAGCCGAAGGCGGCGATGACCGGCAACATCCATTCATCCGGGGCGGCATCGCCCAGCGACTCCCGTCCGTATCTGACAAGCCGGGACAGTTGCCCGGGATCAAGACCGGTAAGCCGCCGGATCTCCATGCCGCTGTCAGCCAAATTCCGCAACCCGGCCGCCATCTCAGCCCCAGAGCTGGAAGAAGATGATGGTGACCATGATGCCCAGCACCGCCCCCGCCACCACTTCGTAAAACGAATGGACGCCGGACTCCACCCGGCTCTGGGCCACCAGCACCGCCATCATGAACGCCAGCAGCGAGATAAGGATACCGTGGGTCAGTGAAGCGGAAACAAAGGTGATGGCCGTCCAGCCGGAAAAGGCGATGGCACTGTGGCCCGAAGGCATGCCACCGTGGAAGGGTGTACCCCGGTGGAATATCGACTTGGCCACGATGACCAGCAGCAGCACCATTACCAGCGCTATCACCGACAGGTGGGTAGGCGACTGGCGTACGGTGGTGACCATCGCCCGCGAAGGCTCCTCCAGGCGATCGAAGAAGATGAGGTAACCGACGGCCAGGGCGTTCAGGGCGGCGATGAGTACCGCTCCCGCCGCCACGTCCTTGGCTATCTTGGCCATGGGGTCGAAAGCGGTGCCGAAGGTATCGATGGCCGCCTCCACGGCCGTGTTAAACATCTCCGTTACCAGGACGAAGCTCACGGTTATCAACAGGGCGGCCAGCTCGGCCCGGGACAGCTCGAAAAAAAGACTGCCGGTTACTACTACCAGGGCTACGGTGAAGTGGATCTTCATGTTGCGCTGGGTGCGCAACACGTAGACTATTCCCTCGAAAGCCCAGGTGAAACTCTTTAATGTGCTGCGTCGAAACATGATGGGCGCGCTCAGAACGCCGGTCGCCGCCGGCATCCTCCGGTCAGAAACATAACTGGTTGAATAGCCGGTTCTGCAACTGGTCCATCTCGCCGGAATCCTTCTCGTGGTCCGAGCCGGCTATATGCAATATGCCGTGTATCAGCAACAGGCACATCTCTTCCTTGAAAGTAGTACCCTCGCTCTCAGCCTGGGCCTCGGCCACTTCCGGGCTGATGACGATATCGCCCAGCAACAGCGGTACCTCCCCGTCCCCCGTCCTCCCGGCGCCGGTGTCTATGGGGAAGGCCAGAACATCGGTGGGCCGGTCCTTTCCCATCTTCTCCCGGTTCAGCTTGCGCATCTCGCGGTCATCGACAAAGGTTACACCCAGTTCGCCCCGGTCTACCCCCAGTTGACCCAGCACCTTTTCCGCCAGGGAGATGACCGTCTCCGGTTGCACCTCCAGGGAGGAACGATTTTCCACCTGTATCTCTACTCCATCCGTCATGCAGTCCCCCTCTTCTTCTCGCGTCTGCGGGCCAGGTCATCCGGTGGCCCTTTATCTTTGCCCTTACGCTTGTCGTTGTCCGGATAGGGGATGCGCGTAGCGCCGAACCCCTGCATGCTCTTCTCGAACACCTTTCGTACCTTTTCCAGTTCGCCGAAGGTCATCCTGCTTTCACTGAACTGACCGTCCCGCAGCCTCTGGTCGAATATCCCCCTGATGATGGCGTTGATACTGCGAACCGTCGGGTGCTCGAGCGAGCGCACCGCCGCCTCCACCGAATCCGCCATCATGACGATGACCGCCTCGCGCGAGCGGGGCTTCTTGCCGTCATAGCGGTAGGTCTCCTCGTCTACCGGTCCGGCCGGGCTGGACTCCTGTGCCTTGTGATAAAAGTAGGACAGCACCGTGGTGCCATGATGCTCTTCGATGATATCGATTATCTCCGGCGGCAGGCCCTCGCTCACCGCCAGGTTGACGCCGTCGCGCACATGCGACTTTATCGCCAGCCGCGACAGGCTGGGCGTGATCCGGTCATGGGGGTTGCGCACGTGGAACTGGTTCTCGATGAAGTATTCGGGACGGTTGAGCTTGCCGATATCGTGGTAATAAGCGCCCACCCGCGCCAGCAGCACATTGGCGCCGATGGCCTCGGCGGCGGACTCCGCCAGGTTACCCATGAGTATGCTGTGGTTGTAGGTACCCGGCGCCTTCATCATCAGCTCCTTGAGTAAGTGACGGGTCGGATCCCCCAGTTCCAGCAGTCTCAGGGGGGTGGCAAGGTTGAAGACCATCTCGTAAACAGAGAGCAGGCCCATGGCCACGATTATCGACAGGATCCCGTTGGCGCCGCCCCAGAGGATATTGTTCACCAGCTGGGACCAGGAATTGTCGCTCAGCTGGCCGGCGCCGGCGGCGGTAGCGGTGACGATAGCTCCGGCCACCAGGCCCGCGCGCAGGATATCGCTACGCTGAGTCACATTGGTCACCAGGAAGGCTGCGGACATGCCGCCTATCAGGGCTATGAGCACATACTGCGCCTCCGAGCCGCCCACGATCGCTACATTGATGCTGGCCAGAACCACCAGGATCATCGACAGCCGCGTGCGCAGAAGGATGGTCCCCAGTATACCCAGCGCCGCCATGGGCACCAGCATGGGCGTTAACGGTTCGATCACCGAAACCCGCCCCAGGACGGCGAACAGGATCAGTAGCGAGGCGGCGATGAACTGGAGTGACCGGGAGTCCCTCACCCTCGCCTCGAACTGGTATATGAAACCGGCAGTCAACAGCACTTCGATCAGGGCCAGCAGGCCGATGCCGGCGATGGCGCCGTATTTCTCCTCCTGCTGAGTGAGGCCCAGGGCTTCCAGCGTGGCCATATTGTCCGCCGTCACTACCTGTCCCCGCGACAGGATGGTTTCACCGTTGCGAACGGTGACTACCACCGGCTGCACCTTGGATGCGGCCTCTTCCTTGGCCTGCCTGGTCTTATCCTGGTCGATCTTGTAGTTGGGCTCCAGGAAGGCGTGCCCGATCTCGATGGCCGCCGCCTCTTCCTGATCGTTCAGCGCCATAGTCAGCAGCAACGCCTGGAGCCGGTCGTTGTCTGTCCCCAGCGAGGTCTCGGTGACGTTCCCCTGGAGGATACGCTTCATGCTGTCCAGTACGGCCCTGTGCAGTTGCGCCAGGCGCTCCGGTTCAACACCGGCAATGGTCTTTAAGGTGACCTCGCTCAGCTCCGGCTGGCCCTCCATCTGCCTCAGGCGATCCACCGCCCGCGCCGGGTCGTAGGGTTGAGAGGCCGCCTGTGCCGCCGCCCGTTCCTCACCGACGATCCGCCAGGCTTCATCGAAAAAGCCGTTAATGTTTCCCGTTACCAGTGGCAGCACTTCCGGGTCGAAGGCGAACACCTCGCTCACCTCGTCCGCGGCCTGTTGCCGGCGCCGTTCGGTCTCCGCCTTGTTCTCGAAAGTCAGGGTGCGGGGAGCGGTGATAACCTCCGGCGAAACATCGCCCTCTTTCAGGTCATACTGCGCCGGCAGATAAGCGCTGGCCAGTACGGCCCATACCACCATGAAGGTTATAACCGCTGTGACAGCGGCGAATATCCTGATGTCGATAAAGTTTACGGAATGCCGGACCGAAGCCGCGGCG
Organism: bacterium BMS3Abin01; assembly: GCA_002897715.1. Taxonomy (GTDB): domain Bacteria; phylum Actinomycetota; class Thermoleophilia; order BMS3ABIN01; family BMS3ABIN01; genus BMS3ABIN01. The sequence goes on along the minus strand of BDUA01000014.1, from coordinate 20,387 downwards.
CGTTCCATGATGGATGGCAGTTTCATGGCTGGTCAGACCCGGCTCAGGGATTCCGCCCCGAGTATACTTTATAGGCGGCCACTATCTTCTGCACCAGCTTGTGACGCACTACGTCCTTGCTCTCGAAGTTGATGAAAGCGATGTCACCCACGTCACCCAGGATGTCCACTACGCTCACCAACCCGGAAAAACGGGCATCGGGCAGGTCCACCTGGGTCACATCGCCGGTAACCACCATACGCGAACCGAAGCCGAGGCGGGTAAGGAACATCTTCATCTGCTCGGGGCTGGTGTTCTGCGCCTCGTCGAGGATGATGAACGAGTCATTGAGCGTGCGGCCCCGCATGAAAGCCAGCGGCGCCACCTCGATACCGCCACGTTCCATCAGCGCTGTAAGCTGGTCCGGCTCCACCATGTCGTAAAGGGCGTCGAACAGGGGGCGCAGGTACGGGTCAACCTTCTCCAGCATGGTGCCCGGCAGAAAACCTATCTTCTCCCCCGCCTCCACCGCCGGCCTGGTCAGGATGATGCGGTTGACCTTCTTGGTCATCAGCTCGCTCACCGCCAGGGCCAGGGCCAGGTAGGTCTTGCCCGTTCCCGCCGGCCCGATGGCGAAGGTGATACTGTGCCGCCGCATGGCATCTACGTATTTCTTCTGGTTGATGGTCTTGGGGACGATCTTGCGGCCGCGGTGCTCCCACACCACGTCGCCGTATATCTCGGAAGGCTTGCCCGATGCGTCCTCCACCATGGCGCCCACCGAGGCTACCGTCTCACCGTCGACCACGTGGCCCGCCATAATCAGCTCCACCAGCTCCTCGACCACCGCCCGGCCGCGTTCGACGTCCACCTCGACGCCCTCGAAGGAAACCGTATTGCCGCGGATGCCGATATCACAGTCCAGCCGGCGCTCCAGCTCCTTGAGCGTAGCATCGTGCTCGCCCGCCAGTTCAGCCATGATGTCGTTATCTATCTCCAGTATCTTCTTCATGGGACCTTACCCGGATAGAGCCTCTCTGGCCATTTCGCTTACCACTTTACCATCGGCCCTGGCGGCGACACGCTCCATAGCCACCTTCATCACCCTGCCCATGTCGGCCATGCCTGCGGCACCGGTCTCGCTTATCGCCTCCCGGATTATGGCCTTCAGCTGTTCATCCTCCAGGCCGGCCGGAAGATAGGTGTCGATGAGCTCCGCCTCGGCTTTCTCGGCGGCGGCCCTGTCCTGGCGCCCTCCGTCACGGAACGCCTCGGCCGCCTGCAGCCGCCGCTTCTTCTCGGCCGCCAGCACCGCCAGTTCCTCCTTCTCACCAAATCCGCCGCCGGCCTCTTTCGCGGCCAGCTGCAGCGCGCTCAATATCATCCTCAAAGCCGTGGTGCGCCGGCGGTCGCGCGCTTTCATCGCCACGGTCATGTCTTTCTGTACCTGCTCCGTGATGCTCATATTCCCTCTCCCAGATCGAAACCCACAGACCTCCCCGCCAGCAGGTGCCAGTGAATATGGAATATCACCTGGCCGCCGCCGGTGCCCACATTGGTGATAACGCGATAGCCCGGCTCCTTCACCTGCAGCTTGTCAGCGGTGGCGACTATGAACTCCAGCATGCGCTTACACAGATCGCCGTCCATGCTGTCTATGTCGTTGAGCGATTCCAGGTGCAATCTGGGGATGATAAGCGCATGGACGGGAGCCTTGGGATATTTATCCCAGATGGCCACGAACTCCTCATTCTCCAGAATAGACCCGGACAACCCATTTCCATCGATAATACTGCAAAAAAGACAATCATTGTTACTCATTTGCTGCCACCTTTCCCCATACGGCGCCACCGGTAACCCGCTCACCGAATACTCGCACCGTCTTGCCGGGACTGCCACCCGCTACCATGTACCGCGTGTAATCGGAACTGTACCCGGCGTACACGCCGGGTTCCACCGCGGCTTCCAACAGGATTTCGTCTACCAGCCCCCGTTTCCTTTGCCTGAATACATGGCCCAGCCGGTCCGACAGCTCCCGCAGGCGCCGGCCGCGCTCCTTCTTCACGGGAGCGGGAACGGCACCGTCCATCTCCGCGGCTGCTGTTCCCGGCCGCGGCGAATAGGGGAAGACATGGATCTTGGAAAAACCCATCTCCGCCACAAACGACATGGTGTCGGCAAAGGCGGCATCGCTCTCCCCCGGGAAGCCGACCATCACATCAGTGGTGATATTCACCGCCGGCAACAGGGAGCGGGCCAGGTTCAGGCGCTCGGCGTACAGCGATGTATCATAACGCCGGCCCATGGCCGCCAGTACACCGTCCGCGCCGCTCTGCAGCGGTATGTGAAGGTGGCTGCCGAAGACAGGGCAGGCGGCCATCACCATGAGCAGTTCCTCGTTTACATGCAGGGTCTCGATGGAGCTGAGACGCAGCCGCTTAAGCCCTCCCAGGGCAGCCGTCCGCTCAAGCAGCGCCGGCAACCCCCTGCCGCCCTCACGGTAGGCTCCGACGTTTATGCCGCTTATCACCAGCTCCCCGTACCCTTCTTCCACTCTGGCGGCGGCCTCAGCGAGCACCTGTTCTGCTCTGCGGCTACGCGGAAGCCCCCGCACCTGTGGTATGACGCAGTAGGCGCACCGGTTGGCGCAGCCGTCCTGCACCTTGATAAACACCCGTGTACGCTGACGCGCCGCCGCGGCGCCAGGATCCCTCTCCCGCCGCCGGCCGCCACCTGCCACTTCATTGATGGTTCTGGCTACATCCTCCGGCTCGCCGGTCAACACCGTCACGTTGCCACCCAGAACACTGAACTGCTCCGGGTTGAGCCGCGCGGCACATCCGGTGACGAACACGTTGCCGTCCCCGCCAACGCGGCGCAGCGAGCGGCGCACCTCCTTGCGTGACTGCTTCTCCCCTTCGGCAGTAACGCAGCAGGTCCCCACCAGAGCGACCGGCCCGGCTCCATCCAGCCTCAGACGCGCCCGGACAGTCTGGACGTCGGCGAAGTTTACCTTGCAGCCCAGTGTGTGAATATGAAGAACGTTGTCGCTTTTTTCAGGCATTTCCATCCTTCAGCCGATGATTCCCGCCCGGTGCATGATCACCGAGACCGCCACCAGGGCGGCGGTCTCGGTCCGGAGGACCAGCGGACCCAGGACGGCGAACACGGCGCCGGCACCCTCCAGCAGCTCCAGCTCCGCCGGCGTGAAGCCGGCTTCCGGACCGATGACCAGGGACAGGCGTCCATCCATCCCCTGAAACGCTCCTGCCAGCGGCGTCCCTTCAGTCTCGGTGACCAGCGCGATCAATCCGCCGTCCGCCTCATCCAGCCAGCTTCCCAGGTTGCGGGGTCTGTCCACGCGCATGATTCCGGTCCGGCGCGCCTGCGCCGCTGCCGCACGGGCCACTCGCCGCCAGCGGTCAACCTTCCTGTCGCTGAGCGACCCCTGAGCCGCCACCGAGTTCTGTGTAAACAGCGGCACCAGCCGGTCCACCCCCAACTCACTCAGTTTCTCGACTATGAGGTCCATCTTGCTCCCTCCGGGGATGGACTGAGCCACGGTCAGCGCCACGGTCGCGGCAGTCGTCTCCAGTTCACCGCCGGTACGGACCTCGACCCTGCGGTCCACATTCGTAACGCTGGCTGTATAGATATGGCCGCCGGCATCGGCCAGCTCGATGGCATCGCCTTCCTTCAGGCGCAACACCCGGGAGGCATGAAAGGAATCGTCCTCGTCCAGACAGGCGCTGTCGCCCGTTGACAGTCGAGTCGATACAAAGAAACGGTGAATGTGTTTCACGGTGCTGACCCCCGCCGGGCGTCCTCCCGCCCCCTAACTGAGCGCCGTTCTTATCTTGTCAAAGATACCCTCATCGCTACTGTAATTCTTCTCGCTGGTGGTCCGGGCAAACTCACGCAGCAGATCCTTCTGCCCGCTGTTGAGATGGCGAGGGACGACGATATCCACGATGATCCTCAGGTCGCCGCGTCCACGCCCCCGGAGCTGCGGCATACCCTTCCCCTTCAGCCTCACGACCTCGCCGAACTGGGTACCCGGTTTTATATCCACCTCTTGCTCCCCCTCGAGGGTCGGTACCGCCACCGTGGTGCCGATGGCGGCTTCCACGATGGTCAGTCTCTGGTGATAGATCAGGTCGTCACCGTCGCGGATCAGCTTCTCGTCCCCGGCCACAGTCACCTGTATATACAGGTCGCCGGCCGGACCGCCTCTCTCGCCCCTGCCGCCCAGCCCCGAAAGGCGTATGCTCTGGCCGTCATCGATACCCGCGGGGATATCAACCTCCATCTTGCGGCCGGCCATCACCGCACCGCGGCCGCCGCATTCCTTGCAGGGGGTCTCCACCACGCTGCCTTCACCTTTGCATCTCCTGCAAATACCGGTGCGCATGAACTGGCCGAAAGCGGTGCGGCTTACGGTACGTACCTGCCCGGAGCCTTTACAGACTTCACAGGTCTCACGGGACGTTCCCGGCGCCGCCCCCGAGCCCCCGCAGGGCTCACAACCGGATACCGCCTGGTATTCCACCTCCCGTTTCACACCCGACGCCGCCTCGGTCAGCGATATCTCCACCGCTACCGCTACATCCGTCCCCCGGGCGGCGGACGTCCTGCCGCCGCCGAAGATGTCCTCGCCGAAAAAGGAACGGAAGATCTCCTCGAAGGAGAACTGGGAGAAGTCCTGGAAACCGCCGCGCTGCACCCCTTCGAACCCGAAGCGGTCATAGGCGGCCCGGGTCTCCGGATTGGACAGACATTCATAGGCCTCGGCCGCCTCCTTGAACTTGGTTTCAGCCTCGGGGTCGTTCTTGTTCACGTCCGGGTGTATCTCGCGCGCCAGCTTGCGGAAGGCCTTTTTAATCTCTCCGTCCCCGCCGGTGCGGGATACGCCCAGCACCTCGTAATAATCACGCTTCATCAATATATCTCCTCGATAAACCTGCTCAGGCAGCGGGCGGTCTGTTCCACGTTGCCGATAACTGCCGGGTAATCCATCCGGGTGGGCCCCAGTACGCCCACGGTGCCCATATTGCGGTGGGCCAGTCCGTAGTTGGCCGCCACCAGACTGCAACCGCGCATGGCCGTGGCGGTAAACTCACTGCCGATGCGCAGATAGACGCGGTATTCCGCCAGGGCGGAGCGGAGCATGCGCAGCAGTACATCCTGACGATCCAGCATCTCTATCAGCTCCCGCGCCGAGAAATCACTGTCCTCCTCCAGGCGGGAGAGCAGCCGCGGCGCTCCCTCCATCACCAGCCGGCGGCCGGCGATATCGTCTGTCTCCAGCAGCGCCGGCGAGATGGCTCCGATAAAAGCACGCTCGCCGGCGATCAGGTCGGCTTCAGCCAGGCGTATCCGCAGCAGACGGCTGCCCTGGTCCAGGCCGCAGGCGGCATCGTTGAGATAGCCGTGAGCCCATTTGACCAGCCCCGGGTCCAGCGGCTCATCGAACACGAACAGCTTGCGGGTCACGCCCCCGGCGGCGGTGATGACCACTACGGTCACCAGATCTGGCTGCAGCTGCAGCACCTCGATATGCTTGATGGCCTTATCACCCTGCTCCGGCGAAGACACCATGGCCAGAAGACCGGTGGCCCCCGCCAGCAACTCGGCCGCCTCCTGGATAGCGTAGCCTATCTCGCCCTCCAGCTCGCCGGGAACCGGTCCCTGGACCGGGCGTCTGCCGGCCGCGTCACCCGCAGCATTGTCGACGAAGAAGCGGTAGCCCCGGTCGGTGGGCACCCGGCCCGCGGAGGTATGCGGATGGCCGAGAAAACCCAACGTTTCCAGCCGCGCCAGCTCGCTGCGCATGGTAGACGGGGACATGTCAAAGCCGCCCACACGGCACAGGTACTTGGAACCCACCGGTGTGCCGGTGGCAATATACCGTTTGGTAACGGCTGAGAGGATTTCTGCCTGTCTAGGTGTCAGTTCTTCCATATCCGGGGGGTCCATACGGAGCCGGTGCCGGTTTTGCCTGTTCCTGCAAAAGACGCGCACAACTCTCGTTGGCCACCAGGCGGCCACGGCGCGTCAGGGATATTCTACCACCTTCAGCAGACAGGAAGCCATTTTCCTGAAGGCGTCTTTGCTCGCCGGCGTTAATGATTTCGGCTACATCATCGTATATGACTCCTTTTGCCTGCCTGAGGCCTAATATCAGCCTCTCCTCCGTCTTTTGCCGGAGAGTCAGCCGCTCGCTATGTCTCGACCCCTCACGAAACCCCAGGTCCTCGCTGTTGCGCCACCTGTCCAGGCCCACCGTGCTCCAGGCTCCCGCCCCCAGCCCGATAAAGTCCTTCCCTTCCCAGCAGGCGGTATTGTGGCGGCACTCCCGGCCCGGGCGGGCGAAATTGCTGGTCTCGTACCAGTAAAAGCCCTCCCGCTCCAAATATTCCACCAGCTGCTGGTAAAACCGGTCGCCCAGGCTGCCGGTCTCCTCCAGCTCCTTTCGCCACCGCCGCTGGTAGGGACTGCCCTCCTTTACGGTAAGCTCGTAACAGGAGACGTGTTCCGGTTCCAGGGCCAGCGCCCTTTCCAGGTCCCGCTGCAGGTCCTGTATGCTCTGTCCCGGGATGCCGAATATCAGATCCAGGCCGATGTTGTCCATGCCGGCCTGCCGCAGGTTCGCCGCCGCCGCGCCCGCGGCGGCGGGATCGCCGGAACGCCCCAGGTTCCGCCGCAGGCGTCCATCGAAGCTCTGCACACCCAGGGACACCCGGTTGACACCCGCCGCGGACAGAGCCTGCGCCATGCCGGAATCGACAGTGGCCGGGTTGGCTTCCGCCGTTATCTCCGCTCCGGCGGAGGCCCGCCCGGTCAGCCGCCTCAGCATCTTCCCCAGAAGGCCGCCGTCCAGCATGGTAGGCGTACCGCCGCCCAGGTAGATGGTTTCCAGGCCATCCAGGGCCTCGCCGTAATCGGCGGCCTCTTCCAGCACCGCTTCCACGTAGGCAGGCGCCCGGTCCATCCTTCCCGCAAGGGAGAAGAAATCACAATAATCACAGCGGCTACGGCAGAACGGCAGATGGACATAAAGGTGTTTAACGGCCCCGGGACGATCCATGGCCCCATCTGTGTCGTTGTCCGTGCTCATATACCCTGCCTCTATCCCGGTTCTGTTGTCATGGGGCGCTGCTGTCTCCCGCACCGCTTCACCTGTGCTATTATTTCAAATAACTTGACAGGTTTTATCAAAACCCCATCATCCACGCCATGACCGCCGGTTGCGGGACGGACACTGTATCCCGTCTGATACGACTGGGCAAGAAGCTTTCCGCCGAGCTTTCAACCAGCGTCTATGACGTTCACGGTGTCCTCACCAGGGTAACCACCAATTCCGGCGATATCGCGGATGCGCTCGCTCACTTCCTCCGCGCCTTCGCCGTCGATGCTACCGGGGCCTCCCGGGACGAAACGCCGGATATCGACATTCACCTGTTCGCCGTCGAAACCCTGGAGGATTCCATGTCACCGGCGCCGGAGCAGGCGGAGCTGCTTTACAACTGGGGCATGTTGAAGATACGCCATGACGGGTCCTGCCGTTATTCCCGGTTAGATGAACGCGCCCAGGTCACCGCCGATGTGGAGGGATGCCAGGCTGCCGGTTTTACCGAGATGAGCCTGCTGGAGTCGGACTGGCTGGTGACCAACCTGTTCTTCTACCCCCTCTGGGCGCAGCTGCTCAAGGTGAAGGGGCTGTTCCCGCTGCACGCCGCGGGCCTGGTACGCGAGGGCCGCTCCATTCTTTTCCTGGGACGCAGCGGCAGCGGCAAGTCAACCCTTTCCATCAGCCTGGTGCGGAGCGGTTTCGGCCTCCTCAGCGACGATACCGTATTCCTCAGGGAAAAGGATGACCGGGTGGAAGCTCTTTCATTCCCGGAGGAGATCAACGTCCGGGAGGAAACCATCAAGTTGCTGCCGGAACTTTCCCGGGTAAAGAATTTTACCGTGAACGAACTGCGCCAGAAATCATCGTTTTCCATAGAGGAACTGTATCCCGGCAGTATCGTCCATTCTTCGACACCGGTGGTAATGGCTTTCCCGCGGATTGCCGACAGGGAGTCTACAACCAGCGAGCCCATGTCGAGTACTGACGCTCTTTCCCAGTCGCTACGTTACGGGTTCTTTTTTCTGGACCCGTCGACGACCGAGCGACATTTTTATATTATGTCACTGTTGGCTCGGCAGACGCGTTGCTTCCACTTTAACACCGGAAGCGAACAGGACGGGCTTGTGCGGGCCGTGAACCAGTTGATGGCCGGCCCCGAGCAAGACGGTGTTCCATCCGAAGAGGGGAAATGATAATGGAGATAACGCAATACCTGATCAAGAACGACGATGTGCTGTTTACTTCGATGGGCGAAGACGCGGTACTGCTGCATGTGAACCGGGGTGATTACTACAGCCTCAACAAGGTTGGCGCCCGCCTGTGGATCCTTACCGACGGCAGCAAGAGCATCGCCGACCTTGCCGGCCTGATAACCGAGGAGTTCGAGATAACCCGGGAGGCGGCGGAAAAGGACATCCTGGAGCTGGCGGAGCAATTGGTGAGTGAGGGGCTGGTGAAAGTTGCCGAATCTCCCGAGGACGATAAACCGGCTGAAGGATCCGCGTGACCTCTGGCTTTTCCTGCGAATCCTCGCTGCACTGATAATCCTTCCAAGAAAAATCAAGAAGAAAGCATTTCCAGACCTGCTGAATGACATGAATCCGGGCATCTCGCCTGACGCAGGCAGCCCGCAGAATTTAAACAAGACGGTCGGTTTCGTGGATACCCTTTTGAAATACCGCTTCTTCCAGTCCTATGGCAAATGCCTGCTCCGCTCGCTTCTGCTGTTCCGTTTTTTACGGGAGCAGGGTTGGCCGGTGGAGATCCATTTCGGTGTTCGCCGAACCGGTGACGGCAAAAACGAGATTACCGGGCACAGCTGGCTGGTACTGTCCGGCAAGCCTTTCCTGGAGACCGAATCCGATGAATACTCGTTCGTAACGACCTATTCCTACCCCTCATGAGGTCGTCCCTCCCGCCGACCAAACAGGTTTTGGCACCTGTGCTGGTTGTGACCTCCGGTTTCCTGGGAGGTGCGGTCTTTCTTCCCGGGCTCAGCCGCGCAGGAGTTACTGCCGGCTCATGCCTGGCCGGTGGACTTATCGGCTCCCTGGCGCTCACAGTCATCTGGCTGATTGCATCGGCCCTGCTGGCCGGACGGGCCGGCTCCACCGCCAAAGAGATGTCCCGGCGCCTGAGCACCTGGTTCGCGCTCGGTCTTCTGCCGCTGATTATGTATTTCCCCTACATGTACTACCGGACGGGCCTGGAGGGTGATTCCGTGGAACTCCCGCCCCTGGACAGCCGCAGTTCGGTCATATTGCTCCTGCTGTGGTCGTTGTTGCTGCTGGCGGTACTTCTGCACCTTGATATCTCAACCAGCGAGACCAGGCTGGAAAGATGGATAAGCCGTCATCCTGAAAAAGTACTGATAACGATGATGGTTGTGTGGCTGGTGATCTTTTTCCCGCTCGACGTCCTCAAAGACCAGTACATGCACACCACTACCATAAACAGCGCGTTCTTCAAGCAGTCGATGTTGCATGTGTTCGATGCGCGGGGACTTTTTTTCGGTGAGTCCTCACTCGGCCACGGCGCCACGCTGTTTGCGACTCACATCAACGCCATATTCTTCTTTATCACGCCGATATTTCGAATCTGGCCGGATTACCGGTGGCTGTTATTCATATCTGATGTCGCTCTCGTATTGTCGGCCATCCCCGCTTACTACCTCGCCCGCAGATACTTCGCCGCCGGAACCAGCCTGCTGCTGACCCTGATGGTCCTGCTCCATCCGATCATGGCGGCACAGCCGGGCCGCTCTGATTTCTCCGAGATACGTTTTGCCCCGGTTTTGATTTTAACCATGTTCTACTTTTTTCAATCGCGGCGCTTCTGGCTGTTTGTGGCGTTCTCGCTGATGCTGATGACCATACGCGAAGACATGAGCCTGATTGTAGCCTTCGTCGGTATCTACGCACTGCTGATCCGGAGGTCACCGCGCTGGGTACTGACGCCCATAATAGGTGGCGTGGGTTATTTCGCTGCAGCTAATTTCTACCTGCTGCCCCTGTTCAACCCCCAGGGAAGGGCCGTGCGCGCCGACGTCCGCTACTCCGCCCTCGGCTCCAGCGGCAGCGAGATACTCAAGACGATTATCTTCAAACCATGGAAAGCAATCGGGATCGCCTTGTCCACGCCATCCCACATAGGCGCGGTCTATGGCCTGGCTCTTACCTTCGGGCTGGGCATCCCTCTGCTGTCAGGCGCAGTCCTCCTGGCCATAACCCCTGTTTCCGAACTCCTCTTCCAGTCGACTACCACCCTGGTCAACTTCATGGCCCTGCCAACCTTCGCCACCCTGATGATAGCTTTCATCCTGGGACTGGCCCGTCTCGATCGTTTTTGCCAAAAACGCTGGTTAACCCGGCGGGGACGCGCGGGGCTGACGGTGGGAGTCGTCATGTTCTTTCTCTGCCTTTCCGTCTCCCATACCTGGTTCAATCCGGGCCTGTACCGCCCCCGTTACAACTACAATGAGGCCCTCGAGGCGTTTCAGATGATCCCTGATGACGCCAGCATCATGCTGCCTGAATTCATGCTGGTATACGGGAAACCCGACCAGGCCCTGGGCAGCTTTCATCAGATCACGTACCAGTTGGAGGAAGACGGCGGTTTCGAAGTCACTGCGGACTATGTGCTGATCGACTTGCGTATCCCCGAGCGGACCGGTGACAACCGCTACTATAATGGTCTTATCGAAGTGACAGAGTTTGTTTCGTGTTCACCTGATTACAGCAAAGTTTTTGAACGCAATGATATCGCATTGTATGTTCGTAAAAATATTGTACCTGCAAACGATGATTAAAGTTTAGGCAAGCAGTTGAAAATAAATGAGCAACCAAGACATCTTCCATATTCTTTGCCAGACGCGTGCGCTGTCTTTGAGACCGAGTCGACCTACTCGACCATTTGTAATGCCGTTCAAAAACATCTACGACAGGGTGCTACAGTACTAGACATCGGTTGCGGTAGAGGCGAATTGATGAAGATGCTTTCGGCGGCAGGTTACAAAGTTTCAGGGTGTGATGTAGACGAAGAATGCGTCAGGCTGTCAAGACGATACGGACGCGTGGACAAGATCGACATTAAGGAGATTTCGCAAAACACGCTTGATGACACCTTTGATTGCATCATAATGTCTCATGTTCTTGAGCACGTTGAAAATCCGAAAGCGATATTGGAGCATGTGGCCGGTTTGTCAGATGGGCTGCTGGTCATTTCCGTCCCTAACCCTTATTACACTCCCTATGTGTTGAAGTCCCTGCTCAGGCTGAAGGTGGGATACGTGAATGAGAAGCACCTCTATAGCTGGGATTGGTACCATTTCAAGACTTTCGCCGAGATGGGCTGCGGCCTGGAGCTGATCGATTATTGCTATGACTCGGTAGCCTTGCCGATCCCGTATCGTACCCGAGCGTTTCTCGGTAATATGGGATGGTTAAAACCACTGGAATACGGGTTCCTTCGTGCGATTATTCCAAGATTCTGTACTTCAATTACTGCAGTGCTGAGAAACAAAGATTGACCAAAGATGCGCAAATTTTACTTCTGTAGTGAGTCGAGGTAGGAGTCAAACCTATCGACGAAGTGGCTCCAGTCATATTTCTGCACATGTGACACACCGGCTTCGCCCATGCGGCGGACCATGCCGGGGTCAGCGGCCAGCCTGGCCATGGCGGCCGCGAACTCCTTCGCCTCCGGCTCAACCAGCAGGCCGGTCACTCCATTGATGATGCTTTCGGTAGGTCCCCCCAGGTTTACGGCCACTACCGGTTTGCCGAATCCCATCGCTTCTATGGGGGTCATGCCCCAGTCCTCATTTATACTGGGAAACAGCAGGCAGTAACTGTACCTGTAGGCAGCCAGCAGCTCCTGTTCACCGGGGTCCCTTTTGAATACAATGTCATCCCGGCCCCGAGCCAGTTCCTGCAATTTTTCAAAATAGAATTCGCTGCCCGCCTCCACCATGCCCACTATTTGCAGCTGGAAATCATTGAATTCGGGATGGGCTCTCTTAAACTCCAGAAAGGAATTTATCGCCAGCTCCAGGTTCTTCCACCATTTTATGCGACCAACCACCACGAAGTATCTCTGGTACTCCCAGCCCGGCTTCATAACCTGCAGGTCCAGTCCGGGCGACAGTACCTCGATCTTCCCGGCAGGCGCCAGCCCTGACTTCAGAATCCGCCGCTTGACCTCATTGCTGTTGCAAAACACATAGTCGTAGTATCTCCATGCCAATTTATCGAAGAACTTGAAAATACCGGAAAAGACCAGGAAGGGGACCTTCATTCTTCTGTTCTCTTGCAGGTATCGATCACGAGTATGACTATCGTGGACGATCTTCAAAGGCGTATGGCAATAACAGATGACGGGCACGGAGTGATTACGGAAAGTAATGAAATCTCCCAGCCCCTCAGATGAGACCACCAATGCATCGAAATCATCCAGATCGATCTTCTGCTTGAGAATGGTCACACCGGCCTGGCATACGGCGGAGTAGCCACGGCTTACCGGCACCTCTGCCAGCTCTACCAGGGCAACCTCCCTGTAGCCGGGAAAAGTCTGCTCAGGAAAATAATGACTGGTGAATATTATCCAGTCGTGCCTGCTGCGTTGGACCAGCTCGAGCATCATCCGCTCGACACCGGAGCGCAGATATACCCACGGATAGTATAGGGCTACCTTCATATCCGTCAGCCTGTATTTCTACCTTTAAACAATCTGCGCAACTTATCCATACCCCCCGAACTCGTGCCCACCAAAGCCTCGATTATCCACCCGGCCGCTTTCATACTATACCCCAACCACAGCACCGATTTGAAGATGACAGTAGCTTTCTTGCCATGATGTTTACCATAGAAAGCCGCCAGGCCCCGCGCGTGGGCAGCAACGATTTTTCCTTGCTGCTGCTTCATGCTTAACCCGCCGTAATGCATTACCCGGGCGGCGGGCAGGTAGCATACCTTCCATCCTCCCAGGCGCATCCGGTAACACCAGTCCACATCTTCACAATACATGAAGACCTCCGCATCCAGCATGCCGACCGACTCCACGGCTTCCCGGCGCGCCATCAAGGCGCAGCCGCTCAACCAGTCAACCATACGGGGGCCGGCGTAATCCTCATCATCGTAAATCCCGGAGATCAAGGGAACCCGCTGCCGCCATGAACGGGGCAGTAAAAAATGTCCTGCCGCCGTGGCTATGGAAGGATAACGGCCCCTGGCCCGTACCTGGAGTGTGCCGTCCACGTTTACCACCCGGGGGCCGCAGACTCCCAATTCCATGTTCTCGTCCATGAAGGCCACCAGCGACGATAACGCGTCCGCGGCAACGACGGCATCGCTGTTCAACAGAAATATATAGCGCCCGCGCGCTACCCGCATCCCCTGATTATTGGCCCGCGAGAAGCCGACGTTCTCATTGTTTCGCAATAGCTTCACTCCGGGGAATTTGCTTTCCACCATCTCCGGGCTGCCATCTCTGGAAGCATTGTCGACCACTATTGTCTCTGTCAGAAGTCCGCCGCTGTGCCTCTCCACGCTTTCCAGGCATTCCCGCAGCACCTGTCCCAGGTTCCAGTTAACGATGATAATCGAAACGTCTGGAATCGGGATCGGGTCTTCATCACTGTTTGTAAAGGTTTCTGATGCGTTCACTTTTTTATCGTAACAACCATATCATCCTTATTCAAAAGAGCGGGCGTCCGGCGGCAACCCCGGGTGGACGCGATATCGGCAGGTAGAGAACAAAATGGATGGGTGCTATCATTTATCCAGCCTTTTTTCCTGATCCATGGACCCGTCCCGGTACCGCGATGCATACATTAAAAAGCCTGTTTCATACCACTAAAATGGTATCCGGAATGATTTCCGGCCGTGTGCTCACCGGCCCGCAATCGGTCCAGCTCAGCCTGGTCGACAGCTGCAATTACCGTTGCATCATGTGCTGGGAACATTCATCCGAGTTCGAGGGTTGGGGCGCCGACGAACTGGCTCGCAGGTACCACGCTGACAAGAGCAACAAATCGACCTCGATGAATTTCGACATCTACCGGGATTTTGTCACCAGCCTCAGCCGTACAGGCACCCGAAAGCTCAGTTTTGCCGGCATCGGTGAGCCCCTGCTGCACAGGCATGTCGCCGAGGCGGTCGCGTTCGCTAAATCAAAAGGCATGACCATGTGGGTGACCACCAACGGATCGCGCCTTGACCGGGAGCTGATGGCGGCCCTGGTGAAAGCCGGCCTCGATGACCTGTGCGTCAGCATCAACGCCGGGTCGTCAGCTGATTACGCCCTGGTCCACAAGAACCAGGAGCCTGCCAGGTTCGATGAGATAATCCAGAACCTTTCCTGGCTGAACGAGTACAAGAAGAAGAACGCGCTCGATCACCCCAGGATCACCCTGTCCAACGTCATCAGCAGAATGAACAGTGAACGGGTCATCGACATGATGGAATCCGGGATCCGGGTCGGGGCCGCCAAGGTATCATACCGGCCCCTGGGCGCCTTCCCCCTGACTGAAAAGTTCATGCTGGACGAAGCGGGTCTCCGCACGGTTCGCAATTCGTTCAGCCAGGTTCGGGAACTGGGTGAACGGCATGGAATCCAGACCGACATCGAGGATTTCGACAACCTGCTCGCCCTTCGCCGGAACAGCGCGCTGATGTCCCCCTGTTTTGCCGGATGGCTTTTCCCCTTTGTGCTGGCCAACGGTGACGTCACCTTCTGTTGCCTGAGCCGTGAAGTAGTAGGTAACCTCGGTGACAGCTCCTTTGAGTCCATATGGTATTCGGCGAGGCGGAAACGTCTCAATGATCTTGCCACCAGGATTCACAGGACCCAGGAAGCACTACCGAACAGCCGCTGCCATGGATGCGAGCAGATGCTGGCCAACCAGCGGATCTACCGGCGCCTGTGGCCCGTCTGGGGCCGGCCCAGGTTCGATCAGCGGACACCGTGATGGCTGAGACTGATCCCATGAACAAGGCGAGGGCTCGACATATCAACCGGCTGGCGGGGGTCTCCCTGGTCGCGCTGGCGGTATTGGCTTATTTGCCGATCATCAACAATTATCCGGTGGCCGACGATTTCGCCTGGATAGTCAAGGTCTCCGATATAAGATTTTACGAGTTCTGGAAATTGTTCCTTATCCAATCGAAGTTCTTCGTCCGGCCGGCGCCCTTCTTCTCCATCTGGCTATTCAACGGGATCTTTGGAATGGAGTGGATCCCCTCTCACCTGCTCAATGTGGTAATGCACGGGGGCACCGGAGTACTGCTTTATAATCTTTTCGATAAGGTCCGCATCAACAAGCTGACCGGTTTCCTGGCGGCATCCCTGTTTGTTCTCACGCCCCTGGCGCCGGAGGCGGTCACCTGGACCTCGGGCCGGTTTGATGTCTGGGCGTTATTCTTCATCATGCTTACCTTGCTGCTGTATGCGGCCTTCATGAAAAATCGCAGCCGGGCCGCCTATGCCGGCGCCCTGGTCGCGGCCACGGTGGCCCTGCTCAGCAAGGAGTCGGCGATAATCATCTTCATCCTGGTTGCCGCTTTTGAACTCCTGTTCAGCTCGACCTTCAGCAGGGAGCCTGACGGCGCAGCGAAGCATTGGCGGATGAGGTTATCGCGAGCGGCTGTTCGCGTCGGCCCCTTTGTGGCGTTGTCCTTTGCTTATCTGGTCCTGCGGTACGCCATCACCGGAGCGCTGGCGCGGTCCACCAGCTACCTGGATCTGACGGGAGCCCCGAATCTTCTTGCCCCGGCGCGAACCATGGTAACGCTGCTTGCCCCGCTGGACCGTGTCATGTTTTCAAAAGACACCGTCGTCCTGCTGGCCCTGTACATGGGATTGTTGTCGGCGGCGTCTTTGATAATAGTCATTGCCAGGTGGCGCAAGACGCCTGAAGTCACCCGCCGGCTTTGGCTGTTCTTCGTAGTCTTTTTCCTGGCGACCCTGATACCGGTCTATTCATCCTTTTTCGTAAAGGGGATGAGCTCGTATCTCACCAACAGCCGTTATTTCTATAATTCGGATATCGCCCTCGTCTCGTTGCTGGTGCTGGGACTCCTGGGCTTCGGCTGGAAGACAAGGCCTTACCGCACCGCTGTCATCGTTTTGCTGGTCCTGGTCATGCCGGTGTATTACTGGGGATTGAGCCGGAACAATCAGGTTTGGGAGGATGCCTCGACTGTCAGCCGCCATATCTCTGAGGAAACACACCGGCTGCTGCCGGACCCGCCGCCCGCTGCCGACCTGTATTTCAGCAACGTTCCCATATCCAGAGGCTCTCATATCTATGCTTCAGCTCTGGAATACTCCATACCGCTGGCGTATGGGCGCCGGGACCTGAACATTTTCTATGTGAATCCGGATCCCGCCCTGTCAGGCTTCTTCCAGGACCAGGGCCCGGCGCCGGCGTATGCCTATCTGTTCGTTTACGATCTGGAAACCGGACAGCTCGCGCTGGAGAGAACCCCTCCCGGGCCGTAACCGGACGCGCTCAGTCGTTCCGGCGGTCGGCCGTCAGCTCCCCGTACAACGCTTCGATGCTGTCGACCATCCTGCCCACCGTGAACTCCCTCTCCCACAAACGCCGCGCCGCCGCTCCCATCTCCGCACGCCTGCTGTCATCCCGAAGCAGGTCCACGATGGCTGCGGCCAGGGCCTCCGGGTCCCGCGGCGGCACCAGAAGCCCGGTCTCTCCCGGCCTGACGACATCGGGGTTGCCGCCAACATCTGTGGCGATCATCGCCGTTGAAGTCATGGCTGCTTCCAGCAGGGTCAATGCCAGCCCTTCGGAAAGCGAGGGCAGGACAAACAGGTCCGAGGCGGCGATTATACTGACGGCGTCCTCCCGGTGGCCGGTGAACATGACCCTGTCCCGGAGCCCTTCGGCGGCGACCCCCTCCTTCAGCTCATCGCTTAAAGGGCCTTCCCCCACCATCACCATCCGGGCCCCGGGCGCTTGCCGCGCTACCGCGGCGGCGGCGGACACCAGGTCCCCCGCCCCCTTGTGAAAAGCCATCCGCCCCACATAGGCGACCAGCTTGCGGGCGTCCCCCAGCCCCAACCCTCCCCGGACCGCGGCTATCTCCTCATCGCTTACCTGTTGCCGGGCTACACCGTTATGGATCACGCACACTTTGTCAGCCGGTACCCCGGCTCCTTTTACCAGATCGTCGCGGGTGGCGTCGCTTACAGCGATCACACGGTCGGCGATCCCGGCCGTGTACCTGTCGATCCCCAGGTATTGAAGCTGTTTCAGCCGGCGTGTCACCCGGCTGAACTCACCTCCGTTGCCGGCCATGAATTGTCTGTAGGAACCGTGCACCGTGGCCACCAGGGAATGACCGCCGGGGTACCGGGAGGCCCTGCCGGCAAGGATGTGTGCCCTGGGCCCGTGAGTATGGATGATGTCCGGGTCCATGTGCTGCAGCAATCCCCGGGTGATACGGGTCACCTTCACCGCCAGCAAGGGATTCTTCCCCATCCGGTGGCTGAGGCGGGGAACGGTGACGGTGTTTATGCCGGCCCGCTCCAGCGCTTGGACCATCGGCCCCGCGGTCATGGAGAGCACCTGGACCTGGTGCCCCCTTTGCTTGAGTTCCCGGGAGAGGGTCAATACGTGCTCCGGCATGCCGCCCTGCCTGGCGTTGGCGATAACGTTGATGATCTTCATATGGCGTCCTTGTGAGATTCAGACGAAAGCTTGGTCATCATCTTCTCATAACGGCCCATGAATCAATACAATCCTTGTTTGCTCCCGGTCATAAACCAACAGGTAGCCGTCAGCCGTGTCGTTGATATCGAAATCCACATCCTCCCGCCTGATCTGGACAACCTGCAGATCCTTCCTGCCGTATTGACTGGCTACTGCGTATTTTAACGCCGTTACGAACACATAGGCGCCGTCCCATTCCGGCACGTTCAGGTAATAGAGCCTGGAGTCCGGCGGCGGCTCGGGCAACAGTTCCTGTGTACCCTCGAGGATAGCGCTGCTGACCGCGGCCGACTCCTCCCACAGGCTGTTATTCTTAACGACCCCCCAGGACCAGAGAGGAACCAGGAGCAGTACTGATATAGTCGCCATCACACGCCATTCCTTTTTTCTCCAGCCGAATTCAAACAGACCGATGACCATAATGGCGATCGCCAACATGGAGACGATATATAACTCCCTGCTGTCCCTGAGGTTGGAGCCGATGCCGAAGCTGAACAGTTGCGTATTGACCGGGACGATGGTCGCCGCCGTCATGACCACCAGGAACAGCCAGGCCTTCCTCGCCGCCGCCGACGCCTGTTTCCATCTGATAAGAACCAGCACCTGCGACATGGTCAACAGCATCAGAAAGATGCCCGCCAGGATCAACAGCAGCTGCCTTGATGCCAGCTGACTGCTGACCGGCGACAGGAACGTCCAGATGGTCCTGGTTGAAGCCAATAAATCCGGTACGGCTATGAAAGGAACGTCTCTGTAGCCGCCTAATCGACCCAGAATGGCATATCTCAAAGCGATATAACCGGCGAACATGGAGTAGAAGATGACCAGGCGGATGCCGCTTCGGCGCCAACGGCCGCGCCTCGCTCCCGTGTCTCCGGAATTTCCGGCTTCTCCCAGGATTCCGTAGATCAGTTCGATGGCGGGGAAAACCAGCACCAGGGCCATTGCTGATTCCTTGCTGAACATGGCTGAAAAAGCGGCGGCTATCGCGCCGGCGAAGGCAGCGGTGCTCCTGTTCTGAACTGAGGCCAGGTAGAGCACGGACGCCAGCAGGACGAAGAACGTCGACATGAGGTCGAATCTGCCCGAAGACCAGGTGACCGGTTCTACGGCCACCGGCGTTATCAGGAACAGGAAGCCGCAAAGGAGGGAAGCATTCCGCGAAATGCCCAGCCGGACCAGCAGGCAAAACAGCAGGAAGGCATTGGCGGCGTGGATGATGACATTTATCAGATGTGACGGCAGCGCCGCCACACCGAACAGTTTGAACTGCAGCCAGAACACCAGGGTCGGCAACGGCCTTACAAAGCTTGGATGTATATCGAACAGATGCCCCAGCCCGGAAAAAGACAATTCACCCACTTTCACGGTGTAGAAATAATCGTCGCCGATGAGCGTGTTATTCAGGATGGGCCAATAAACGACGATCGCGACCAGAGCGAAAACGGAAAAGACGGCGACGCCGGCTGTCGCATTTATTCTATTGGCAAGGCCATCGGAGGTTCGCATGTTAATATTGTATAAACTAATCAGAGTGAAATCAGACGGATCTGCTACCAGAGAACGAAAACAATGAATAAACGATTGCGGGTTGGTTTCGACGCGCGGGTCATCGCCTGGCCCGGCCTGGGAACCTATTCACGAAATCTGCTGGAGCAATTTTCCACCTTTCCGGACCTCGAGGTCTGCTGCTTCTACAACGATGAAACCGGCCACCTTATCCCGGAGGCGGACAACCTGCGCAAAGTCCCCCTGAATGAAAAGATCTTCTCCCGCCGCAACCGTAAACGGATCAACCGGATGATAAATGAATGTGGCTGCGATATCTTTCACGCGCCCCACCCGGTCTCCCTCACCTCTCCCGCCTGCCCGGTTATCGCGACCATCCATGACACAATCCCGCTGATTTATCCCAGGACCGTCCCGTTACGGCTCAGGCGGGTCTGCCGTTCGATGCTCAAACACGCGGTGAGCGGGTCGGACCACATTATAACCGCCGCGGAAGCATCCAGGTCCTCATTGAATGAACACTACAGTGTCGATACCGGCAAAATTACTGTTATCCTTGATGGCGTAAGTAAAAGCTTTTCGCCCCGAGGCGATGAGGAAATCAAGGACACCGTCAGTAAATACAAGCTGCAGCAGCCGTTCATCCTCTGGCTGGGAACTTTCGTCCCGCATAAGAACGTCATCACGCTGATCGAAGCTTTTTCCGGACTGGCGGAACCTGTAACGGAAGGGTACACATTGGTGCTGGCGGGCAATAAGACAGGGGACTGGGAGAAGACCGAGCGGGCGGCGGCGGCCAGCGGCATTGGTTCGCGCGTTCACTTCCCGGGCTTTATCGACAAGGAAGATCTTCCGGCGCTTTACTCGGCGGCAGAGCTGTTCTGTTTTCCTTCTCTCTACGAGGGGTTCGGCCTGCCGCCTCTGGAAGCGATGGCCTGCGGAACCCCGGTGATAAGCTCTGATTCCTCATCGCTGCCGGAGGTCGTGGGGAACTCGGGGCTGCTGGTGGAGCCGGCCGTAGACGCATTCCGCGAGGCC
>BDUA01000013.1 GCA_002897715.1 bacterium BMS3Abin01 | reverse complement strand
TGGCAGCCGCTTCCCCGTGGATCTCTCCGTCAGCTACTGGCGCCATGGCGATGGCTTCTCCGCGACCTGCATCATGCGCGACCTGAGTCAGCGGAAGAATCTTGAGGAACGGCTCCGGGCGGAGAAGGACAAGGCTGAATCCGCCAGCAGCGATCTCTCCATACTGTACACGGTGGCTGATACCATCAACCGTGAGTTCAACCTGAAGTCCCTGCTGGACCAGGTGCTGGCCACCATAACATCCATGGACCTTCTCGATATCGAGAGCAAGGGCGGCGTATTCATCTGTGAAGGCGAACAACTCAAGCTCGTTTCGCATATCGGTTCCACAGATGCCTTCATCGACCTTCACCAGGATATCAAGATCGGTGACTGCCTCTGCGGCCTGGCGGCTCAGACCGGCGAAACTATCCTCTCCCGCAACTGTCATGATGATCCGCGTCATACCATCAGCTATGCCGGCATGCCCCCCCACGGGCATTTGATCATCCCCCTTAAATCCGGTGCCATGGTAATGGGGGTACTCTACCTGTACATTCCCGCCGACGTCCGGCTGGAAGAGCGCCAGATAGATCTGCTGGTGACGATTTCAGACCAGCTGGCGGTCGCCATCGAGAGAGTCCTTCTCTTCGAGGAGACCAAGGCCCTGTCCCTGCACGACCCCCTCACGGGTCTGGCCAACCGAAATCTTATGAACCTTGAACTGAAAAAAGCTTTTGCCTGGGACAGGCGCACCGGCAACTCTTTCTCGCTCATCCTGATGGATCTGGATCATTTCAAGAACTACAATGACAGCTTCGGCCACAGCGCCGGCGACCAGCTGCTCAAGGATATAGCTTCCCTGATACTGGAGGAGATCCGTGAGGTAGATTTGGCTGTGCGCTTCGGCGGCGAAGAGTTTCTGGTGATACTGCCGGACACCGGCAAGCAGGAGGCCGCCGAAGCAGCCGAGAGGATCCGGCGGAAGATCGCCGGCACATCCTTTTTCTATTCAGACGGGGAGCCGCCGGCGCGTATCACCGTCAGCCTGGGCATAGCCACCAGCAGTAGCGATGCCAAGGACACGGACGAGCTCATCAGGCGCGCCGATAACGCCCTTTACCGCGCCAAGGACCGGGGCCGCAACCGGGTGGAGGTCTGGACGGACAGTTAGAAGCAGACTGTCATCCCCCTCGCAGCGAGGTCTCTGCTTTTCCGGTGCTGATGATTATCCCCCCGGCAACCACCATGTCATCCAGGTACATTACCGCCGACTGTCCCGGGGCTACGCCATATGCCGGTTTATCCAGTTGTATGTGCCACTGTTCTCCCGCAGCATCTCCCCCGCTTCCGCCTTGTTTGCGCACCACCCTCCCCGGCAGCGACGGCGAATTGTACCTGAGCTGCACGCCGAACTCATCGATCTCCTCCCGTGGCAGAAAGCAGTTGATATCACCGATGGTCAGCGCATCTACGGCAAGGTCGCCGCGGTCACCCACGATCACCCGGTTGGTTTCCGGTTCGATGCCCACTACATACAGCGGTTCCGCCGCTCCACCCCCCAGCCCCCGCCTCTGGCCTATGGTGAAGTTTATGTAACCACCGTGTTTCCCTATCCTGTTCCCTGAAACACTGACGATCTCCCCGGCGCCGGGGACACCGGTCCCGGTCGCCTCCAGCTGTGAGAGTATGAAACGCCGGTAATCGTCATCGGGTATGAAACAAACCTCCTGGCTGTCCACCCGGTCATGCACGTCCAGCCCCGCCCTCCGGGCCAGCTCCCTGACCTCCACTTTTCTCATCTCGCCCAGAGGAAATTCCATGGATGCCAGCAGCGGCTGCCGGACCCCCCATAGCATGTATGACTGGTCCTTGCCGGTGTCACGCCCGCGTGCCAGCATCCGTCTCCCATCCCTGGTGATTATGCGCGCGTAATGGCCGGTGACCATCCCGGCGGCGCCAAGTCTCTCCGCCAGCCGCATCAGCTCCGGAAAACGGAAGCTGCCGTTACACCGGGCGCAGGGGTTGGGGGTTCGCCCGGCCAGGTATTCAGTGACGAAATACTCCACCACTTTTTCCCTGAACGGACGGGAGTAATCAACGGTGAGATGCGGCAGCCCCAGGCTGTGGCAGACCTGTCGCGCATCCCTGATGGCCCGGGGTGAACAGCAGCTCAAGCCGGAATCAGCGGCATCCACTTCCGGGTCGCTCCACAGGCGCATGGTGACGCCGATGACCTGCAATCCCTGTTCCTGTTTGAGCCAACAGGCGGTCGAACTGTCCACCCCGCCGCTCATGGCAACGATGACCGTGTCCGGTTCGGCTCCTGGGGCTACCGGGAACGTCCCCCTCCCCAGTGAGTCTTCAAGCGCTGCCTGCAGCGCCTCGACGGCGAATATCGCCGCCTGCTCCGGTGAACCGGGCCGGGCGTCCTCAGCCACCTGCGTTCCACTTCCACCCATTTCCGCCAGCATCTCCGCTACAGTCAACGCCGCCGCCCGTCGCCACGATACCCCCTCCAGCTTGCCGGTGAGGATACTGCCGGCGGCAATTACAGCGCTGGAACCGGAAGCGGTAAAGGCTGCCCGGGAGACACAACCACCGTCGAACCTCAGGAAGATGCTTATCTCGGCCCCGCAGCCGCTGTCGCCCGCCCTGCCGGCGCCGTGGGCATCGGCCATCTCCCCCCGGTTCCGGGGCTCCCGAAAATTTTCTTGCATTTTCCTATTACCCATATCCATATTTATTGGAAAAGGCTGGCCTGTTCTTCAAGGCTCCGCCTTTGGTCGATACGTTGATAACATGTTTTCTTCCGGAAATATCCCAGGTATCGATAAAGGGACCCTGAAGGGAAACAAAAAAGGCGCGCCGACGGCGCGCCCTGCCAGATACGAAAACATTCCCTACTTCACCGGCGCAAAGTTTCGACAATGCCCTGTTCCAGTGAACTCTCATCGGCGTAACCCGTCCATCCTATCTGTATTCTCGATTCGGCGTTGATCATCACCACGGTGGGCGTGGTATTAACCAGCAACTGGCTGGCCAGGCCCTTGTACCGTTCACCGTCCGAATAGAGATAGGTATAGAAGTCCATCTGTCCCTTGTACTTGCTCTCCAGACGGGTCATGGCGGTCCGGACGCTGCCGTCATCATCGGGTCCGAGCATGTAAAAGGTGATAGCGATGGGACGGCGCTCCTCCAGGGAGGAATTGATATCATCGGGAAGGTTATCGTTCGGCACCAGCACCTGGCCCACCATCATCGCCGGTTGGGACTCGTCGCTGCTGTCTTTGCTGTTTACGCTGCTTTCCTTCTTGGTGGAAGCCTTCTTTACCGGCGGCGGCGTCTCCTCTTCGCCGCCGCATCCGGCCATTAAAAAAACCGCTAACGTGACGATCAGCACTGTGGCGGTCAGTTTGAGGATTCTCGTCATTCCCACCCTCTCATATCCGTAATAAAGCTCCACCTTGCCGTGTTTGTCCGTTTATTGAACCTGCTCCAGCAGGTGGGTGCCGCTCCCCAGCTACCCTTGGATAGTTGGGGAAGACTAAGCTCCCTTACATAATGTGTTGGCTCAATAAATTTACAAATCACAAACAAGGTCGAGCTTGCTTTTATAGTATCACACGGCTTTATTCTTCGGCAATAGTGAAAAAAAACCTTTATGTGCTCAACACTGCCAAGAGGACCCGGCGCCACGCCCTCCGGCGGCGGTCGCCGCGACCCTATTGCCTGAGTCTGAGTTCCTTCAGTTGCTGTTTGCTCACGGTTGCCGGTGCTCCCGTAAGAGGGCAGCCGCCGCTCTGGGTCTTGGGAAAGGCGATGACGTCCCTGATGGTGTCCAACCCCGCCATCAGCATCACCAGCCGGTCCAGGCCGAAGGCCAGGCCGCCGTGGGGCGGGGCGCCGTACCTGAGCGCTTCCAAAAGAAAACCGAAATCCGCTTCCATCTGGTGATCCTGGTGGCCCAGGATGTGCAGGATCTTCCGCTGCAGATCCGGCTTGTGGATACGCAGGCTGCCGCTGGCTATCTCCACACCGTTCAGCACCAGGTCGTAGAGGCTGCCGCGCACCCTGAGGGGTTCTTCATCCAGATAGCCGATGGTATCCTCGTTGGGCAGTGTGAATGGATGATGCTCCGCCACTATCTCCCCGGTATCATCGTCCAGCTTGAACATGGGGAAATCGGTCACCCACAGGAACTTCCATCCCGGCCGAACCAGGTCCAGCTCCCGCGCCAGCCGGTTCCTCACCGCCCCCAGTACCGGTACCGCCACCGGTTCACGGTCAGCGACAAAGAAGATGATATCGCCCGCCTCGGCGTCAACCGCCGCCAGCGTCGAATCTATCTCGCCGGTGGTCATGAACTTGGCGATGGGCGATTTTACCTCCAGCCCTTCGCGGATGATGAGATAGGCCAGCCCCCTGGCCCCCTCACTGACGGCGAAGTCGGTGAGCCCGTCGATCTCGCGACGCGACAGCTTCGCCGCACCCGGGGCGCGGATGGCGCGGACGATACCACCGTCCTCGATCGTCCTGGCGAACACGGCGAACCCGGAACCGCGGAAGATATGGGAGACATCCACTATGGGCAGATCGAAGCGCAGGTCAGGCTTGTCAGTGCCATACCTGAGCAACGCCTCCTCATAGGTCATACTCGGGAAAGGCTTATGCAACTCATCGCCGGATACCTCGGCGAACAGGCTCACCAGCAGATCTTCCAGCAAGGCGGTTATCTCCGGAGCCGTCATAAAAGACATCTCTACGTCTATCTGGGTATGCTCCGGCTGGCGGTCGGCGCGCAGGTCCTCGTCGCGGAAGGCGTGGGCGAACTGGTAATAGCGGTCCAGGCCGGAGACCATCAGCAGCTGTTTGAAAAGCTGCGGCGACTGAGGCAGGGCGTAGAACTTCCCTGGCTGCAGGCGGCAGGGCACCAGGAAGTCCCGGGCTCCTTCAGGCGTGCTTTTGGTCAGCACCGGCGTCTCCACTTCCACGAAATCGTGGCTGTCGAGGAATGAGCGTACCGACCTGGTCACCCGGTGCCGGAGCATCAGGTTGTCGCGCATCTCCTCCCGCCGGAGATCGATATAGCGATATCTGAGTCTGAGCACATCTTCGACGTCAGCGCGTTCCTCGACACTGAAAGGCGGTGTCTCCGCCCGGTTGAGCACCTCGACTTCGGTGACATTCACCTCCACCTCGCCGGTAGCCATATCGGGGTTGATGGTCTCCACCGGCCTCAAGGCCACCGTTCCTTCGATCCTGAGCACATCTTCGGAACGCAACGAGTGCCCGATAGAGTGCATCTCGCCGGAGCGTTGCGGATCGAAGGCCAGTTGCACCAGCCCGGTCACATCACGCATATCGATGAACACTATGCCTCCGTGGTCACGCCAGCGGTGCACCCAGCCGTAGATTACGACCTCTTCCCCCTGGTTCTCAGCTGTCAGCCTTCCACAATAATTTGTTCGCATGATATCCGTTCCTTTTCTTTCCGGGAGGTGTTTCTTTACAAGCAGATTCCTCGTCGCCCGCCTCCGGCCCGCTCCTCGGAATGACAACCATCGGTGTCATCCAGGGCGGAGCGAGGCTCTGCTTTTCCCGCTTCCGTGATCCACTCTTCTGACAGATCAGCCCATGCTGGATTATTCTTTTTTATCAACGTTATTTTCTTCTGCCTTCTCCATGCCTTTATCTGCTTCTCTCTGGCAATGGCCGCTTCTATGCTTGTGGTTTCTTCGAAGTATACCAATCTCTTTATTTTATACTTCCTTGTGAATCCTTCCATTAGTTCGTTTTTATGCTGGTAGACTCTTCTTTCCAGATTATTCGTCACGCCTGTATAAAGCGTACGTGATAGATTTGACATTATGTAAACGTAGTACCTTTTCAAATTCTTACAAGCAGATTCCTCGTCGCCCGCCTCCGTGCCGCTCCTTGGTCATCCCGGGCTACACCATTGTCATCCCGTGCCGCTCCA
>BDUA01000012.1 GCA_002897715.1 bacterium BMS3Abin01 | reverse complement strand
GGCCGTGTAGTCAGCCATGGTGGCCCAGTATACGTTAGTCATACCCAGGCTCAGGTTGGGCTGGCCGCAGGTGGTGAAGCTGACTTCGCTGGCCACCGTGCAGTTGGCGTTGCCGTCACAGACGGTTACTACCGCGTAGTAAGTGGTGCCCGCCGTCAGTCCGGTCAGTGAGACCGTGTTGGTGGCGTGCAGCACCGTGTCGTTGACCGTTGTGGTGTAGGGACCACTGGAAGTGGTGCCGTACTCCACCTTGGTGGTAGCCGGCTCATCAGTGGTGCGCGAGATATCAGCGCTGGTGTCACTGGTGACCGCTGCCGTCGGACCGGCGGTGATGGTCGGCGCCGTGGTATCCACGGTGGCGCCGGCGGTTGCGTCTAACATCGGGTAATCATAGCCGCGGCCGGCCAGGTCAAACTGCTCCGGCCATGCCGGCGGTGTGGCGCTGTTCCACTTGGGCAGACCCCACTTGAGGGAATCGGCCTGGTAGCCCAGCATCCTGGCGCCCTGCGCGACCATACCAGCGGTATGCTGCGTGCGGTTCATGAAGACGATGTTCCTGGCGCCCGACGAGTCGAGCATAGCCAGGTTGTCCCAGGTTCCGCCCGTGGGATTGAACAGCGTCTCCAGCGGGACCTGTATGGCGTAGGCGCCGCCGGTGGTCTGGTCGGCGATGGTGTTGGTGATGCTGCTGCGCAGGTCGACCGGCTGATACAGCGAGTCGTCAGTCGCAGCCCACGGCCCTATCAGCTGTACTTGCGACAAAGCTACATCTGCGGTACAGCGTACCAGCTCGGCATCTGTCGGCTCGCCCGTGCAGGCAGTGTTTGTAGCCAGCGCGCTGGTCGTTGGCGTAGCCAGACTGGACGTGTAGCTCAAGGTGTTGGCATAACTCGGAGCATGGGCGTTGCCACCCCATCCCAGACGGCCCCATTTGAGGTCGAGTACTTTCGGATGGGGACTGCCGAAGTAGCCGGCGGCGCTCATGGCGCCCCAGGCCATGATGGGGGGACTCTGCGTGTGTCCTGAGACACAGTAAGAGACGATATCGGTGCTGAACCCGGCCGTCCGGTGGTCGGCCACCTTGTCGGCAATGGCGGGAGCGTTGATTGCATCGGCACTGTCGCGCCAGGTGTTTGAGCCTATGGTGCGCAATGAGGTACCTGGTATGAACTTAGTGCGATCGATGCGGACGTCAACCAGCACCGGCGCGTTGGCCGCGTCGTCGCCTTCACCCAGGATCACGCCGTTGTTGTTGGAGTCGATCCTGTCCTTCAGGGTGGTGCCTGTACCGGTGTATGGGCCGCCCTGTAACAGGAAACCGGCCTCTCCGTCGTCAGCCGCCACGTACTGAGTGGTGACGTAGTCGTTTATGGCGTTGGCGACGGTGGCCCACTCGGTGGAGTCCATCGCGTTCGCCCTCTGAGTTGCGCCGTCAATAGCCAGGAACACACCCAGTACCATTAGCACACTCAGGAGCATAATTGCTGTTTTATACAGCATTTTTGAACTTATTTGCATAATTGTTAACCTCCTTTCATCATTTTATAGTCGTCCGGTCCGCCTTGCGCGGACCACTTTCCCTATACACGGGTCGGGCTTCCTCCATCCCTCGCCGGTTATGGGTGAAAACAGCTTCCCACGCGCCGTACATCAATATGAATTTCGACAGGGTTTGACCTGGTATCTGGAATGAGAACCAGCGTGGAGCGAAGACTCCCGGGGTGGGAGCGGAAAGATTGAACGGGGTAATTGCCGTAGCCGGAAGAGAGCACCACCTGCAATGCCCCGGAAAAGAGAAACGCAATTTCAGTCTCACTGGCCTCAGACCCCCCAAAAAACCTGAACCCGATTACCTGAACTACGTTAGTGCCCTTAACGCTATTTGATATTAAGATAATTCCTGTAGAAATACATGATGCAGATTACCTAAATTAGTATTAAGTCTCAACTTCGTCGCCATCATCACAATCTTCCCTGTGGTCAGCTGGCTGCAACATGCCCATCCCTTCCGCGTACAATCATGCTCCGGTATGATCACGTTTGAAATGGATGGTAATGGATAGGAGTGAGACGTGGAGGTTTGTCCATGGCATGAGCATATATGACCTTATCGTCATCGGCGGGGGCGCCGGCGCGTTCGCGGCAGCCATACACGCGGATGAACTGGGGAAAAAGACCGCTATCATCAACGACGGCCTGCCGCTCGGCGGTACCTGCGTGAATGTGGGCTGCGTTCCTTCCAAAAGGCTGCTGTTTGCGGGTGAAGTATTGCATGGAGCGAGGGATCACGACGTTCCCGGCATCGAACTGGAAGTAAAGGATTTTGATTTTCAGAGAGTCATCCGGGATGAGCTTTCCCTGGTGGAGCACATGCGCCGGGAAAAATACGAAAAGGTGCTGGGCTTCCTGCCCCATGTGACCCTGATCGAAGGAAGGGCGCGGTTCACCGGCGGGGAGCGGGTGAGGGTAGGCAGCCGCACCCTGGGCGCCGGGAAGTTCATCATCGCCACCGGCTCGACCGCCTCCGTGCCGCCCATCGATGGCATCAACCAGGCGGGCTACGTCACCCACATCGAGGCCCTGAAGATGACTGAACAGCCGGAAGAGATGGTGATCATCGGCTCGGGTCCGGTGGGCCTGGAATTCGCGCAGATGTATTCACGGTTCGGCACCAGGGTGACCGTCCTGGAGGCGTTGCCGGCCGTATTGCCTCATGCCGAGACCATAGTAGTCGATCGCCTGCTGAAAGCGCTGCGCGGGGAAGGAATCACCATCAGGACCGGCGTCGAAATAACCGGCGCCCACCATGAGGGCGACAGGAAGATCATCGAATACACCGTGGACGGCGAACGGTCGAAATCGGTCTGCGATGTAATAATGATAGCGGCGGGCAAGAGAGCCAATACGGGCGGGCTGGGTCTCGACCTTGTGAATGTCGAAGTCGGCGACAACGGCGCCATAACGGTCGATCAGTATCTTCGGACCTCTAACTCGCGTATCTACGCGGTAGGTGACGTGACCGATTCCCCCCTGCGCCTGGAGACCACCGCCGGCCGCGAGGGGACCCTGGCGGCGGGAAACGCCCTCGCCGGACGACAGGACGGCATCGATTATGCCACTGTTCCCTACGCCATATTCACCGATCCTCAGCTGGCGTCGGTAGGCTACAGCGAGGCCGGGCAGATGAAAGAGCTGGGAGTCTGCTCCTGCCGCTCCGTACCGCTGACCGCCGTACCCAAAGCGGGTATCATCAACCGCACCGAAGGCCTGATCAAGATGAACATCCATCCGGAGACGGAGGAGATCATGGGCGTACATATCCTGGCGCCCAACGCCAGCGAACTTATCGCCGCAGCCATGGTGCTGGTGAAGAACCGGAATACCATCCACGATGTAATCGACTCCCTGCCGTTGTTCCCCACGCTGTCGGAGGCGATCAAGCTCGTAGCCTTATCCTTCACCAGGGACATCGAACATCTAAGCTGCTGCATCTGACGCCCGGGCGTGACTTGCGCTCTTGAGCCGATGCGGCTGACCTGGATTGCCGGCTGTGCATCAGCCGCCGGACCCGGTCAGGCCTTCCTCCCGGAAATACCGCCGCTGGAACCAGAAGGCCACGTTTACCAGCCCTATCATCACCGGCACCTCCACCAGCGGCCCCACCACGCCGGCGAAGGCGACCCCGGAGCCGATGCCGAACACCGCCACCGAGACGGCGATGGCCAGCTCGAAGTTGTTGCTGGCGGCGGTGAAGGCCAGGGTGGTCGATTTGCTGTAGTCCGCCCCCACCCGTTTGCCCATGAAGAACGAGACCACGAACATCAGCACGAAGTAGATCCCCAGGGGCACTGCTATCAGCAGCACGTCCTGCGGTATCTGCACGATCAGGTTTCCCTTGAGGCTGAACATCACCACGATGGTGAACAGCAGCGCCAGCAGGGTCAGAGGGCTGATGCGTGGCACCACCACCGCCTCATAGCGATCACGCCCCATGCGCCTGACCCCCACCAGGCGGGTCAGCGCTCCGGCGATGAAGGGGATGCCCAGGTAGATGAAGACGCTTTTGGAGATCTGGCCGATGCCGATGTCCACCACCGTGCCCTCCAGCCCGAACAGCGGCGGCAGCACGGTGATGAAGAACCAGGCGTAGACGCTGTAGAACAGCACCTGGAAGACGCTGTTGAGCGCCACCAGCCCGGCGGCGTACTCCCGGTCCCCCCTGGCCAGCTCGTTCCAGACGATGACCATGGCGATGCAGCGGGCCAGGCCGATCATGATGACCCCGACCATGTATTCCGGGTGATTGTGCAGGAAGAGTATCGCCAGCAGGAACATCAGCATGGGGCCGATGACCCAGTTCTGCAGCAGCGACAGGCCGAGGATGCGCCAGTTGGTGAACACCTCGCCCATGTCCTCGTAGCGTACCCTGGCGAAGGGCGGGTACATCATCAACATGAGGCCGATGGCGATGGGGATGTTGGTAGTGCCCACGGAGAAGGAATTGATGAAATCCTCCGTGCGGGGGATGAAATAGCCCAGCGCCACCCCCGCCGCCATAGCGGTGAATATCCAGAGGGTCAGGTAGCTGTCGAGGAAGGAGAGCCTGCGCTTCAACAGACCGCCGCCTGTTTCTTCGACAGGTGATGCTTCAGCCGGCGGCCGTCCTCTTCAGCCTGGGGCAGCTCGGCAAGGTTTTCCCTGAGCAGCGCCACCAGCCCGGCGCGCAAACCGTCATCGGCATCCGCCAGCCGGTAGAACATCCACAGCCCCTGCCGGCGGTCGTTCACCAGGCCGGCGTGGCGAAGGTAAGCCAGGTGACGCGAGACGGTGGACTGGGGCAGCTCCAGGATGGCCATCAGGTCGCAGACGCAGAGCTCGCCTT
This sequence comes from bacterium BMS3Abin01, assembly GCA_002897715.1. Lineage (GTDB taxonomy): Bacteria > Actinomycetota > Thermoleophilia > BMS3ABIN01 > BMS3ABIN01 > BMS3ABIN01. The sequence goes on along the minus strand of BDUA01000012.1, from coordinate 16,185 downwards.
CCAGCAGCAGGCCCACGATCCTGAGACGGGTATCGTCGGACAGGGCCTTGAAAATGTGGGCGACCTGATTCATACAACCAATATATCCGCATAAACGGATATTGTCAATATCGCCGGTGGTTGATCGCCGTCTCGATATTCTTTCCCTTAATGCCCGAAGAAGCCGCGTCCCTGGGAGTCGGTGTACATGTAGATGACGACGCCGTTATCCCGGCAGAACTGCTTGACCTCTTCGTCGCGCACCGAACCGCTGGTGGCCAGGATGGCCGCCGTCCCCGCGGCCGCCAGCTCTCCCGGCCCGTCGGTAAATGGAAAGAAACTGTCGCTGTAGGCGACCGCGCCGATGATCTGGTGGCCGGCGTCCCGGGCGCGCATCACCGCCAGTTTGCAGCCGCCCACCCGGTCCTGCTGGCCGACACCGTTGCCGATGAGCATACCGTCCCTCACCAGGGTGACCGTATTGCTGTTGGAGGTGGAACCAACGGCCCAGCCCAGGACCATGTCCCTTACCTGTTTTTCATCCGCCTCCCCCACCCGCTCCACATCCGCCGCCGACAGATCCGGGACGAAGGTATAGTTGGGCTGGGTGAGAAAACCGCCGCGCACGTAGCGGTACCTGCGGGCCCCGTCCAGCGAGTCCCGCCCCAGACCCGCCAGCGCGGGATTGGCCAGCAGGCGGCACTTATCGCCCTTGCGCTGCAGCTTCTCCCGGGCCTTGCCGGTGAATCCGGGAGCGACGATGCCGTCCAGCAGCCGGCGCCCGCCGTCGTCCACCTTGTGAGTCATGAGGATCTCGGCGATATCCTCGTCGACCCGGTAATTGAGGAGTATCAGACCGCCGAACACGGCCCTCAGATCACCCTCCAGCGCCAGCATGGTGGTTATCACCTGGTTATCATCGACCGCCGCGCCACAGGGATTGCCGTGCTTGCAGGCGAGGGCGATCCTGGGCACCTCGCCGAAATTGACATCGAAACCGGCGGCGATATGGGTCGCCGTCTGCAGCAGGCGGTCCAGGTCGCAGAGGTTGTTATAGCTGGGCGCTGTCCCCTGCACAACCTCGAAGCGGTCCAGCGCCAGCGGGTCTTCACTGCCGGTGCCGTACAGGCCCGCCGGTACCTGGTAACCGTTCTCACCGTACTTGCACTCTATCACCGGCGTACCGGCATCGAAATCCGGAATGGTCATGTCTGTTCTCCCTGCAGTAGTTGGACGCGGTCCCCGCCGCCTGATTCTATGATAATAACGGCGGCGTTGTCATTTCCGCCGGTTTCAGAGCGCGCGGGAGGGTCGGCGAATCATCCGTTAGTAGGAAATATCCGTTCACCTGCGAATTAATAAGCCTGGATATGGAAAGATACCGCCAATATGGATAAAGCCGCAACTTACGAAAACATAAAGTCGAGAGTGATCCGTTTCACCCGGAAGAACTGGCTGTTCGTGTCAGTGATCACCGTCCTCCTGCTCATCGCCCTGGTCTTTATCATGGACAGCGCCCTCCACGAGCTTAAATCGGGGGGAAGGCAGGAAGCTCTGGGGCCGTTCTACTCGCCTCCCGATCCCCTGCCCGGAGGAAACCCGGGCGACCTGATACGCATGGAGCCTCTGGACACTGCCATCCCCGCGGGAGCACAGGGTTTCCGTATCCTTTATCTTAGCCAGCGCGGTGACGGCACGCCCGTCGCCGCCTCGGGCATGGTATTCGTCCCCACGGGGCAGGTTCCCGAGGGCGGCCGTCCGGTGGTGGCATGGGCCCACCCCACCGTGGGCATGGGGGACCAATGCGCCCCCTCGCGGGCGGCAGACCCGCTGGCGTCCATGAGCTGGCTGGAGGATATGCTCGATCGCGGCTGGGTCGTCACCGCCACCGACTACGCCGGGCTGGGAACCCCGGGCAACGAGCGCTACCTGGTGGGCAGGGATGAAGCCCGGGACGTCATCAATTCCGTGCGCGCCGTCCGGAACATGGAGGAAGCAGCCGCCGGAACCGATTTCGCTGTCTGGAGTCATTCCCAGGGCGGCCACGCCGCGCTGTTCACTTCGCTTGAAGCCGCCGGCTACGCCCCGGAGCTCAACCTGGTGGCAACAGCCGCAGCTGCTCCCGCCGCCGAGCTGACAGCGCTGATATCGGAACAGTACACCTCTGATGTGGACTGGGTCATCGGGCCCGAGGTACTGGTCTCCTGGCCCGAAGCCTACCCCGACCTGAGCCGGGAACAGGTGGTTACCTCCACCGGGCTCAAGAAATACGAAGAGCTGGCCAACGACTGCCTGCTCCGCGCCGGCGGGGAAGCCGTCATACGCAGCGCCCTGAAACAGGACTTCTTCCGTATCGACCCCACCGACCTGCCGTCATGGTACAGCGCCGCCGCCAGTGAGACCCCGGTGATGCCGGCCGGCTCCAAACCCCTGTTCATCGCCCAGGGCCTGGAGGACAAGGTGGTTCTGCCCGGTACCACAGCCCTGTTCGTGCAACGCTCATGCCAGGCGGGTATCGACCTCACCACGCTCTGGCTGGGGGGGACCAACCATGTAGAGGCCGCCAGGGTCGCCGGGCCCGCCGCTGTCTCCTGGCTGGATGAGCGCTTCCAGGGGAAGCCTACCAGCCCTACCTGCGACCAGCCCCTGCCGGTGGAACCGGTCACTCCCCCGGCGCCGCCCGCCGGTTCCTGAAAGGCCCCGTATCCACGGCAGGCGGTTTACCGCCAACAAACCGACAGCTGGACAGCCGCACCTTAACCTCGCAATATCAATACCCCGTGTACTGCCAGGTAAGCCGCCATCAACAGGAAATACACCCGGGCCACCTGGTTGCCGTATCTGGACATGAAGGAAGTTATGGGCCCCAGTATCCTTTCCGACTGCCGGGGCATGGTGTATGAGATCATGACCGGGAAAGCCATCAGGGACAGGGTGACGGCGATCAACACCAGAAACAGGGAGATCGTTTCCGGGAGCCCCAGCCGTCCCTCAACCACGATCTTGCAGGCGGCCACGAACAGCACCAGTGTCGATGTGTTCAGCAGCATAAAAGAGAAGCCTACCGCCGCGTAGGGGATCTTCCTTTTCTTCCGCTTCGCCTTTGCCCGCTTGAAGATGGCTGACCAGACCACTACCAGCGCTATCAGGCCGCCGAGCACGATATCGATAACGCCGGACAGTTTGCCGTGATGAACGGCGGACGGCACTACGGGCTTGATCAGAAACAGAATGACCATGGCGACGATTACCAGAAAAACGGTGCTTCCCACCAAAAAGGAGAACGCCTTCCGGCGTTGGTTCTCCCCGCCGCCCCGGCTCAGGATACCCATAACCAGCAAAATGCCGCTGGGGCTGATGGCAGCACCCAGCACCAGCGGTAAAACCCTTATCAAGGTCTCAGACAAATCCGTCCGCTGCCGCTCCCTGCCGCCACAGGGAGGCTTTTTCCCTGCCGGCCACACCGGCCTCACTTCCGTCTGCGTATATGACATGGTAACGCTGGAACTGATGGCGCTCGCCGGTCTCGGGGCAGTGTGGATCGAAGCCGCGTGTCCCGAACCCCTCCACCAGTTTTCTGATCCCCAGCAGCTGCTTGCGCGCCATGATGGAGTCCACTAACCTGAACAGCAGCATCAGCGGCCGGGCGGCGATGCCTGAGATATCACCGGAGATGCGCACTACCAGACGTGACCCCACCTCGTCCGGTTCCAGCCGCATAGAGGTCGCCATCCTGATGGTCATCCCCAGAAAGCGTTCACCGCTCATCCACCAGGCAAGCTGTCTGCCGTTCTCCAGATGGCGCAGGTAGCCGATGGCGGTAGCGTCACCCAATTGTGGCGTCGGGATCCAGGAGATTATATGGCGGGCGGAGTGTATGCCACCGTTATCGAGTCTGTCAAAGCTGTACCAGCCGGCGCCACGCCCCAGCTGCGCCAGCCAGAGCCATACCTGTTCCGGCGGCGCCTCCACCGATACCGCCCTGGTCATGGCCGTCCGGGCACGCGAACCCCCATCCAGCCAGGAATCTCCCGCCATCTCCCGGCGGCGCTCATCGGCCGTGGAGCCCCAGCGGGCGCCCCAGCGCACGAACAGCAGAAGCGCCAGGATCAGCAGAGCCAGGGGGATGAAGACTACCAGTGTCGCATGCCAGGTCATTTCACTCTCTCCAACATCATGGTCCCCGGTTCAGAATCTTTTTCATAGTTATCCTTCCTCGTCCTCGCCGGCCACCGGCTTGCGGGCAAGCACGACCTCCACCGGCAGACTCCACATGGTCAACAACTCGTCGTCGATGATATCAAAACCGGCCTCCGCAAGGGCTTTCCGCGCAAAGATAGGCCTGCAGTCGACCAGGCCGGGGAAATTACGATGGGCCCACATGTAAAGCCGCATCATGATGGTCTCGGCTCTACAGGCGGACATGGAGACCACGGCGATGCGCCCCCCGGGCTTCATCACTCTCCTGCATTCCTTCAGTACCACCGGTATCTCCGGGGTGTCGAAAAGCTCCAGAGTGAAGCTCATGAATACCGCGTCGAACCCGCCGTCAGCGTATGGCATATGGGTGGCGTCGCCACGGATGAGTTCAACCCTGTCTTCCAGGCCCGCCCGGGAGAGCCGCGATACAGCCACGCCCAGCATGCCGTCGGAGATATCGATACCGAAGACACGACCGCTATCCCCCACCCTCGCGGCCAGGGCCAGGAGGCACTGGCCGGTGCCGTAACCGACCTCGAGCACCCGATCGCCCGGCTGCACATCCAGCGCGCGTAGCCCTTTATCCCTGTATCTCTTCTCGCTGTGGCCGGCGACCAGGTCATACCAGCGGCTTAACCGGTTATAACTCTCACGGGCCTGCTGCCGCGAACGAGTGACCCTGGCTATGTCTTTGTCCTCCTGGAACATGATCTTTATATTCCCCGGAACCGGGACCATTCATACCCACGGGAAGAGCTTCGGCACGCCGGGCAGACGGGTCAGCCGTTCCCGGTCGGCCGGGTGACACCGGTAAACTCCACCAGGAACCTGCCGGCGCGGCTGAGATAGAGGAAGAAGATCGACAGGAAGATGGTCATGCCCAGCATCTCCAGGGTCTCCTCCAGCGATTTGGAGAAATGATCAACGAAATCCCCGCTGAGGGCGGTACTTCCCTTGATGATGGCATACAGGTTGAAAGAATTCTCCGGCTCCAGCCCCTCGATGAAATCCAGGCCGACGGCCACGGCGAAACAGCCAAGAGCGGCTATCAGCTTGACCCTGGCGCGGTTGTCATCCAGCTGGTCCCAGAGGAAGTTGAGCAGGAATAGTCCGGCCAGCGCGAAAACGGGCATCAATATCAACTGCCAGGGATAGCTGGGAAACACATCCAGCACCCGGCCGAGGCCCGTCGCCGGCCCGTCGCCGGACGCCTCGACAGCGGCCTTGAAGGTGGAGCCCAGCCGTTCATGTATCTGGGAGGCGTCATCCACCGCCATCCAGATGAAGAAGCCTGCCAGCAGCAGCCAGCCGGCCAGTACCCGCCGCCGCACACCCCTGCCCCTCTGCACCAGGAAGATAAGTAGCAGGGTCAGGCCGGCCAGCAGGGTCTGGGTGGACATGAACCAGGTGCCCACCCCGTCCTCCCGGGCGATATTGGAGAGCCGCCGGATGGCGCTTATATCTATCCACCGGGAATAATTGATGGTGGCGTCGATAATGACCAGGAAAATCTCACAGGCGATGAGGAAGATGAGCAGGTTGCGGTTGAAACGTGCCGCATTTATGGATATCGCGGCTTCTTTCCCGTTTTCAACCGATCCTATGTGGTCGCCCGGCAAGAGCGCAGCCATGAACTCCTCCATGTTGGGCGTGTTATCCCGACCCTCTTTCCCGCCGCCTGTTGCGAATCTGCCGCCGACTCGGCTTTATCGATGGCGTTGATCGGCGCGAACACACCTTCGTAGTCCCTGCCTGGATCCTCAGGCAGGTCCCGGCTAACCATTTCATCGGCGGCAAGGGGTGCCGCCCTGAAAACCTCAGTCGGAAAGAATGGCGATGGCGTCATTGAGGCCTTCCTCGATGCCGAATATCTCCACCTTGTCGCCCATCTGGAAGATGGTATCGCCGTGCGGTATCATGATCTCCTCGCCACGGCGCACGCTGACCAGGATACATTCATCGGGCATGGACAGGTCCCTGAGCTTCTTGCCGATGCAATCGGCCCCCGAGGGGATAGTGAACCGGTAATGGCGGGCGCTGCACTTCCTGATCTCCTCCTGGCTGACCCCCTCACCCAGCAGCACGCGCCGAACCACCTTCATGCAATCCTCCTCGGCGAACACTGTCACCCTCTCGCCGCTGTTCAATACGGTATGGCCCTGGACCACGTTGAGCTTGCGGCCACGGCGTACGGAGACGATGCGGCATCCTTCCGGCAGGTCCAGATCGCTGACCTGCCGCCCCACCGCTTCCGAATTCGCCGGTATCTCCAGATGGATGAAGCTGGCGCTGTCCAGTTTGCTGAGGCTCTGGGCAGCCTCCGCGTGCTGCTTGCGCGCCCGCTTGATAATGGCCCGGTTGTAAGCGCGGATGATATCGGCGCGCCGCACCACTCCCACCAGACGGTTGGAATCGTCCCCCGCCACCACGGGCAAACGCCCCACGTCCCGCGGGCCCAGGCGGTTGAGCGCCATCCACATGGGCTCGTGCGGATAGGCGACCAGCAGCCCCTCCGAGGTCATGATATCGGCGACGGTCATGTTCTCCAGTTCTTCATCGCTCTTCCTCGACATGACCCTTTCCAGGTCCTGGATGCTGACCACCCCCTTGAGGTCACCGGCGGCGTCCACCACCGGGAAACCATGATGGTGGCTAACCTCGAACTCATCCTGAAGCGCCGACAGCTTCATTCCCGGACTGACGGTGTCCACGTCCTCGCTCATGGCCTCCCTCACCGACACCGCCTGCATGACATCGATATCCTGCCCCTCCTGCAGCCGTATGCCGCGGCGGCTGAGCTTCATGGTGTAGATGGACTCGGGGGTTATCATCCTGATGGTCATCACGCTCATGACCGTAGCCAGCATCAGCGGCAGTATCACGTGGTAATCGCCGGTCATCTCAAACAGGATGAGGATGGCCGTAGCCGGGGCATGGGCGGCGCCGCCGAACAGGGCGGCCATGCCCACCAGCGCGTAGGTCCCGGGGGGCGCCGTGGCGCCCGGGAAAAGAAAGTTGACGACCTGGCCGAAGACCTCGCCCAGCATGGCGCCCATGAACAGCGAGGGCGCGAATATTCCGCCGGAGCCGCCCGAGCCCAGGGTGGTGTTGGTGGCCATCATCTTCAGGAACATCAGCCCGAAAGCCATCGAGAGAGAAAGGCCGCTAACCAGCGCCAGATCGATAGTCTGGTAACCGACGCCGAAGACGGCGGGGATGCCATCGTACTTGTAGGAGACGATACCGATGATACCCAGAACGATGCCGCCGACCATGGGCTTGAGGTAACCGGGGATGGGCATCATCTCCCAGCCGTCCTCGAACAGATACAGGGTACGGGCAAAAAGGTAGGCTCCCACCGCGGCCAGCAGCCCCAGTAACGTATACAGGATAAGCTCCCAGGGGCTGACCAGGGTGTACTCGGGCACGGTGAACACCGGGGCGTTGCCCAGGAACGCCTGCGAGATGACCGACGCCGTTACCGCCGAGATGACCACCGCGGCGAAATAGACGGTATGCAGCCGTCCCAGAATCACCTCCAGCGCAAACAGGGCGCCGCCGATGGGGGCGTTGAAGGTGGCGGCGATACCGCCGGCGGCGCCGCAGGCCACCAGGCTACGGACCCGCTCATCGGAGAGCTTGAGCAACTGTCCCACCGTGGAACCGACGCCCGATCCTATCTGGGCGATGGGGCCTTCCTGGCCCACCGAGCCGCCGGTGCCGATGCAGACAGACGAGGCCAGCGCCTTGAGCACAACTACCCGGTAACGCATCCGCCCCGCCTTGAGGGCAACCGCCTCCATTACCTCCGGAACCCCGTGCCCCTTCGCCTCCAGGGGATACTTGTAGATCACCGGCCCGATGATGAGCCCGCCGACGGCGGGTATGATTATCAGGTAATAAGGGTAGTGAAGGTATGAAGCAACCTGGCCATAGGAAAAATCGTGTACAGCGCGAATCAGCCAGCGGAAGAAGACGGATCCCAGCCCCGCGCCGGCGCCCACGACCAACGCCGTCAGCATGATCATCGCTGATTCGGGGATATCGCGCTTATCCAGCCATCGGGGAAGGTGGTGACGCCACCTTTCACCCACGGGGCTCTCCCCCGTGTGGGAGAGCGATTCATTCGAAGACATAAAACTCCTGTAAACCCAGAGAAATACAGCGTCCGTTGGTACCCGGCACCGTAAAAGCATGACAAAAACCGGAAGTAAGTGTAACGCTTTCTCCGGGCAATGGAAAACTGCCGGGCCGCGGCTCCGAAAAAGGAGATGGACGAGCTTGCCAGAATTATACGCCAGAAAGCGAGGTTGCCATGCCACCGGAAACATTGATTCAGCTGGATTCAGTCAATAAGGACTACCAGATGGGCGAGGTCACCGTCCACGCCCTCAGGGATATGGAGCTCAGTCTGCCGGCGGGCGTTTTCACCGTACTGCTGGGACCCTCCGGCTGCGGCAAGACCACCACACTGAACCTCATCGGCGGCCTGGACCGGCCCACCAGCGGCCGGGTACTGGTCCAGGGACGCAATATCGCCGTGCTGGGAGACAAGCAACTCACCGGTTACCGGCGTGAACAGGTGGGCTTCATCTTCCAGTTCTTCAACCTGATCCCGACCTTGAACGCCCGGGAGAATGTGGAATTCGCCCTGGCGCTGCGCAAGGATCAGGCCGAAATCAAGGGACGGGCGCTGGAGCTCCTGGACATGGTGGGCCTGAAGGACCGCTCCGGGCATTTCCCCTCACAACTATCCGGCGGCGAGCAGCAGCGGGTCGCCATCGCCCGGGCTCTGGCCAATGACTCCAGCGTTATCCTGTGCGACGAGCCCGCCGGCAACCTGGACGTGGAGACGGGCCGGCATGTGCTCAGCGTCCTTCACGACATGATCCAGGACCGGGGCACCACCGTGATAATGGTGACCCATAATACCGCCCTGGCCCCCATGGCTGACAGCATCGTCCACATCCATGACGGGTCGGTCGCCAGTATCGAGCAGAACGATAATCCCGTAGACGCCTCGCAACTGGAATGGTGAACAGATGATCCGGCGGCTGCTACTGAAAAGCCGGCGTGATGTTCGTGCCTCACTGGCGCAATCCATTGCCCTCATCGTCATCGTCGCCCTGGGCATCACCAGCCTGGCGGCGCTGCTGGGCGCCTACCGCGACCTGAGCACCTCCTACAACCATACCTACGACGAGCTGCGTTTCGCCGATGTGACCTTCTCCCTGGCAAAGGGAGACGCGTCAGCCGTAGCTGCGATCAAGAACATCGACGGTGTGGAGGGCGTCACCGGCCGCCTGGTGCTGGACTCCAGCCTGACCCTGCCGCCTCAAGCCGGAACCGGCGACGAGCAGGTTCGCTCACGGCTCATCGGCATTCCCGCGGACTCGCGCCCCGAAGTCAATGACCTGCTGGTGGAACAGGGCTCTTATTTCCAGAAAGGGGCTTCGAGCCAGGCGCTGGTCGAGACTCATTTCGCTGATTTCTACAAGATCGCCCCCGGGGACAAGGTGACCCCCATCATCAACGGCTTGGAGACCAGCCTGAACGTAACCGGCATCGTGGCCAGCCCCGAATACCTCATCGTCAGTCCCAGCAAACAGGATATCCTGCCTTCGCCCCGGACCTTCGCCGTCCTGTTCCTGCCCCTGGCCGATCTGCAGCAGCTAACCGGCAACCGGGGTGTGGTCAACAACATCGCCGTGACCTTCACCGCCGGGGCGGACGCTGACACGCTGACCGCCAGGATAAAAGACACTCTGAAACCATATGTCGTTACCGAGACCACACCCCGGAGCAACCAGCCCTCGTTCGCCGCGCTGAACCTTGATCTGGAAGGCTTCAGGGAGATGGCCTACATCATGCCGGCGTTGATACTGCTGGTGGCGGCCGCTTCCGTGTTCATCCTGCTCAGCCGCATGGTGCGGGCGCAGCAGCCACAGATAGGGGTTATGAAGGCCATCGGCTACGGCAACAGCGCCATCGCGCTGCAGTACCTGGCCATCGCTTTCTTCATCGGGCTCATCGGTTCCGTCCTGGGAGTCCTGGGAAGCTTTCCCCTGGAGCGGTGGATAACCGGCCTGTACGCCGGCGAGCTGGGCATCCCTCTGGTGAAGACCTCTGTGCACTACAGCCTGCTGATTACCGGTGTAGTCGTCAGCGTGGTCATCACCGCCCTGGCCGGGCTGGGACCGTCCCTCTCGGTTTCCCGCATGGCGCCGGCCCAGGCCATGCACACCGACCCGGCGTCGGCCCAGACGAAGGGGCGGATATCGTTTTTCGAGAAGCTGTTACCGCTGCCGCTGTGGCTGAAGCTGTCGCTGCGCAACGTATTCCGCGTGCGCCGCCGGGCCCTCTCCACGGCGCTGGGAGTAGTGTTCTCCTTCATGCTGCTCCTCATGTCCTGGGGGATGATAACCTCCATTAATTACATGCTGGACCACAACTTCCAGGACGTGGAACGCTGGGACGTCATGGCCGGGTTCAACAAACCCCAGGGAGAGGAAACCCTGAAGAAGATCGAGAGCCTGCCGGGGGTCACCAAGGCCGAACCCTACCTGCGATTGCCGGTGACCCTCGCCGCCAACAACAAGGAGCAGGAGATTATCCTAACCGCCATAGCACCGGACCAGACCCTGCACGTGCTGGACCTGGGGAGTGACACTACCCAGAAGCAGGCCCTGGCAGACGGAAAGATCGTTCTGACCACCGCCAGCGCCGGCATGCTGGACGTAAGGGAAGGCGACACGGTCACCATCACCACCTCACAGGGTTCACGCACGCTGACCGTCTCGGCGCTGACCGACGAGCTCATGAGCGCCGTAGCGTATATATCGCTGGCGCAACTGGGCCGATGGACGGGTCAGACGACGCTGATCTTCAACGGCGTCAATGTCACCACCGGGCCTGGTCAGGCCCAGGACGTGAAAAACAGCCTGGGCCGCCTGCCTGACAATGCCGGCGCCCAGCTCAAATCAGGCATACGCCAGGACTGGCAACAGCTGATGAACATCTATTACGCCTTCATGGGCGTCATCATGGCCTTCGGTATAGCCATGTCCTTCGCTCTCCTGTTCAATACCATGACCATCAATGTACTGGAACAGCAACGGGAGCTGGCCACCATGCGTTCCGTGGGCGCCAGCCGCGGCAGGATAGCCTCTATCCTCACCTATGAGAACATCATCATCTGGCTGCTGGCGCTGGTACCGGGGCTGCTGCTGGGCTACTGGATAACCTCCCGGTTGGCCCAGACCTTCAATACGGATATATTCTCCATGACGGTTTACATCAGCACCATCGACTACGTGATAACCGCTCTGGGCATCCTGGCGGTGATGATCCTGGCGGCGCTGCCGGCCATCCGCCGGGTGAACCGTATCAATCTGGCCGAAGCAACCAAGATACTTTAGACAGCGAGAGGTCATGAGCAGATACATCAACGATATAGACACCGGCAGGAAGGCGGACGAGATTGACAGGATCGTTTCCGGATACCTTGAAGGTGAAGGCTTCGAAAAGATCGATCATGAAGGGCGCCGGGCCTGGAAGAAGGGCAAGGGTTTCATGATCTCGCCCCAGTACATCCTGGTGGAGCCATCAATGGGGACCATCCGCGTGGAGGCCTGGATCCGTTTTGCCATCCTGCCGGGGGTCTATCTGGGAGAGATGGGCACGGCTGGGGCTTTCGGCACCATCCCCAAACGCAAGCTCCGGGCGCGGGTGGAACATCTGGAGGAACTACTGACGGACTGAGCCGCCGGTACCCCGCGCCTTCACCTGCAGCCCTAATCCTTTGCCTGATGGATGACCCTCTGAGGGAAGGGAATCTCGATACCTTCATCGTCAAAGGCAGCCTTGAGACGTTTCCTCAGCTCGCCGGCGACACGGAACTGCTCGCCGGGACGGGTGGCCCCCATTATCTTCAGCACTACTGCTGAGTCGGCAAAGTCCTCGATACGCAGGAACGCCGGCGGGTCGATGAGCAGCTCTTTCCACTCCGGATCCCGCGTCATCTCCTGCCCCACCCGGTCGATAACGGCTGCGGCCCGCTCCACGTCCTCGTCATAGGAGATACCCAGTTCGATGCTGGCCTTGGAATAGCTCTTGGAGCGGTTGGCTACGACCTTCACCTCTCCGTGGGGAATATGGTGGACGACGCCGTCTATATCCCGCAGCGTAGTCTTCCTCAGGGAGATGTCCTCGACCTCGCCGCAGACGGTATCGATGCAGATGAGATCGCCGACGCGGTACTGGTTCTCCAGGATGATGAAAGTGCCGGTGACCAGGTCATGGATGAGATATTGTCCGCCGAAGCCTACCGCCAGGCCGGCGACGCCGGCGGCCGCCAGCATGGGACCGATAGCGATGCCTATCTCTGATATCACCATCATCAACACCACCACCCACAGTACGATGGTGAACAGGCCGCTGAAGATACGTATCAGCGTCTCCTGCCGCTTGGCCTCGATCCCCGTTTCCGTGGGTAGCAGGGAATCGATGGCTACAGCCTTGCTGATGGATTTGGCGATAAGCCTCTTGCCGATGAGCTGCAACGGGATGGCGATACCCAGTATTACCAGAATGACGATGCCGTGTTCGATTATCCAGTTGCTGGCGATGTTCCAGACGTTTAAGAGTGTATCAGCCATTTCAGGAGGCACTATACCACAAAGACCGGTGAAGCTCGACGTCCGGCCAGACCCACGATTACCTGCAAAGCGGGGTATTGTACCCGCAGGTCCTCAGCGTTTCCTCATCACGCAGAAAAGGGCGATGGGTGGCTTCCGGTGCCGGTCGCCCTTGAAGGTGCTCTCCCTGATGGAGACCGGGTCGAACTCCGCGCTGAAGCGTTCCCTGATCTCGTCCGGATGCAGGCGGAAGGGGCCTTCCTTGCGCTTCTCCTTGTAGCTGTAGCATTTGAGTAGCAGATAGCCGCCGGGGTCAAGGAGGCCAGCCACGGTTTCCACGTATTTATCCCGCTGCTCCGGCGGAAATACATGGAAGCAGCCGCGGTCCAGGATGAGATCGAACCGCCGGTCCAGCCTGTTATCGAGGATATCGTTTTGAAGAAAGGTCACCTTGAGGCCCCTCTTCGCCGCCAGCGCCAACGCCTTCTCCACGGCGGCCGCGGAGATGTCCGTGGCAGTGACATCCAAACCACGCTCGGCCAGGGCCAGCGCCTGCGTCCCGGGGCCGGTGCACAGGTCGAGCACGCCGCCGGAGCCGATGCCCGGTTCCGCCAGCGCCTGTTCGAAGTCGGGGTCCAGCGACGGGTAGTACCAGGGCATGGTGGTCACGTCCTGTTCGCGGTACATGCGCTCCCATCTGTCCGGGTCCTTGCGTTCGCTCATGGTGGTGTGGAACCTCCGTCACCGCAGGGCGTCGGCGACCCGCCCCAGCCTCTCGCCGGCCTCGGCGGCCATCGATGCCATCACCTCGTTATCGTCGATGCCGGCGCTGCGCAGCATCACCTGGGGATCGATGATGCGTACAGTGGCGCCGCCGCTGCCGGCCTCCACGGTCACGTTGCAGGGGAGCATCAGCCCCACCTCCGGAACCTCACTCAGCGCCGTGTAGGCCAGATGGGGGTTGCATGCCCCCAGGATGACGTAGGGCCGGAAGTCCTTCCCTATCTTCTCCTTGAAGGCCTCCTTGACATCGATGCTGGTAAGCACCCCGAACCCCTGGTCCTTCAGCGCGCTCCTTACCTTGTCCACCGCCTCCTGGAAACTGCTGTCCAGGTGAATCTCCGTACCTATCGCATCCGTCATCTCATACTCCCTTGTTCTCTTGTTTGCAATGACTGAATGTTAGACGACGACGGCCGGCCGTGGATTCATGAACAAAGGCCCCCTGGCTCGGCTCAGGGCAGCAGGCCGGATATGATAAGGTGCCGGTCACCCGTTTCCTTTACCGTAAAGGCGTCCAGACCGGCTTTCTCCAACTGCTTGTGCACCTCTTCTACCCGGAAGGCGGCCAACAGGGAGTTGTAGAAATCGCGGTGCAGTATCTCCGGCTCGCTGCCGGCGTGTCGATCCACCAGCAGGCGGGCGTACTCGCGGCTGCCGGGCCGGCGCAGGTCCATGATGAAGACCGGCGCCCCCGGCTTCCCCCGTAGCTTGACCTCATCCCACAGTACGGCGGGGCGCGGCAGGTGATGGAGCAAGCTGTTGCTGATGATGGCATCGTACCGTTCCCGGGGCAGCTCCGCGCCGGGCACCATACCGGTGAAAAGTTCAACATTGCCCTGTAGTTCAGGCGAAGCAGTCAGCTGCCGCCACCCAAAACCGAGCATCGCCTCCGAGCCGTCGACGCCATGAACGGTGCAGCCGGGGAAGGCACGGGCGAAGCGGAAGGTGATATCCCCCGGACCGCAACCCAGGTCCAGCACATACCCGCTTATCCCCCTGTCGCCGAAGGCCTCTTTAAACAGCGTTACATACCCACCGTGGGGATCGTTGAAATCCGCTTCGGCGTAGGCGCGTGCCTGAGCGTCTTCCACCATCAGTTCCGGTTCGCGTTTTCTTTCCATGGGGTAAAGTATCTCCGCATATTCTGTCCTGAACACCAGCCAGGCGGCCAGCGCCTCCCGTCCGGTTCCGGCCCCGGCTGTTCCTGTATGTCCCACCCTCCGGAATCTCGTCAGCCAGGCGGATACCCACCTCGCCCAGCTTGCCGACCATCACGTAGCCTTATATTCCTTATACTACCAGGTTCTTTGATTACCTTATCTTTTTGACCGGCAGGCCTGGCCATGACACCGCTCAGGCCCGGCCGGGAAAACCGCCGCGCCGTCGGCGTCCATCACCGATCATTGTAGCCGCTATGACAGTGCTGACCAGTATCATGCCGGCAGCGATGAGCAGGACCACGCGGAAGGCATGGACGAAGCCTTCCCTGATATCCCGGTCGACGCGCCCGGCCTGCTCCTGCGGTACGCCCGCCGGCACCGAAGCTTCTCCCAGCCGGGCCGCCTCCCCGCGCAGGTCCCGTCGGGCCTGGTCACTCAGCCCCAGAGCCGCGGTGCGATCCTCCACCGCCCCGGCGAAGACCATCAGGAACAGCGCGCCGATGATGGCGATGGCGAATACGCCGGCAGTGCGGGAAACGGCGTTGTTGACACCGGAAGCCATACCCGCCATCTGCGTGTCCAGCGCCCCCATCACCGTCGTCGTCAGCGGCGTCACCGTGAGTCCCAAGCCGATGCCGAAAAGTAATACCCCGGGGAAGAAGGTGGTCCAGAAATCAGAAGGGCCGCTGGTGACGCCGATGGTGGACATCTGCAGAAGCGCCGCCGCCGTCACCAGCGTGCCGATAATGATCGGCGGCCTGGCGCCGATCCTGTCGGCCAGTCTGCCGGCCCAGCGCGAGAGAGACGCCAGCATCACAGCGAAAGGCAGGAAGGTGAGGCCGGCTGCTCTTCATCTCCACGACAATGAACAGCGCCAGGCAGATAAAACCCGCGGTCAGCGTGACACTTACCCTGGGGTGATTAAAGCCCGATGCCGGCGCCGAGAGGAAACCATAGGTGACACAGGCCAGGCCCACCGCTACCAGCAGCGCCCCGGGATAATCGATACGGCGGTCCGAATCCTCATCCCGGCTCTCGGGCACCCGGTAATAAAGTACCAGCAGGGCGACGATGCCGATGGGGATGTTCACCAGGAACACGGCGCGCCAGAGTCCCGCCTGAGCCAAAGCACCACCGACCAGCGGACCGAAAACGGTGACCGCCGCCGTGACCGCCGCCCAGGTACCGATGGCGCGGCCGCGCCGGTCCTCACTGAAGAAAGCGGTGATGATGGACAGGCTCCCCGGTATCATCAGGGCGCCGCCGATGCCCTGAACCACCCTGGCGCCGATTAGCAGACCGGCGTCCGGCGCCAGCCCCGCCGACAGCGAGCCGGTCAGGAACAGGGATATGCCGGTCATGAAGACCCGGCGGCGGCCCAGCACGTCGCCAGCGGAGCCGCCCACCAGGATGAACGCCGCCAGCAT
>BDUA01000011.1 GCA_002897715.1 bacterium BMS3Abin01 | reverse complement strand
CCCGCCGTCGAAGACCGGTACGTCGCCGAATATCTGGCCTTCGCCCAGGATGGCCAGTATCTGCTCCCGGCCGTCCCGCGACAGCTTGTAGACCTTGACCTTGCCGCTGCGCACCAGGTAGAAGGCGGAAGCGGGGTCGTGCTCATGGAAGACCACCGTGTCCTTCTTCAGGCTTCTTTTTATCACCAGCGGTGCCAACTCTTCCAGCTCCGTCCTGCTGAGCCCTGAAAAGATCGGTGTTTTCGCCAGGTAATCGATCTTGCCGCCGTCTTCCATGGAGGCATTCTATCGCTTAACGCCCGCGCAGTGAAGGCAGGGCTGGCTCATCTGCTATAATCGCTGTTGGCCCAATAAACAATCGGGGGTGTCTTGCGGGCGAATGCCTGAACCCTATCCTTTAATTTCAACCAGCCACTCCGTTTCCCAGGTTATCGAGATGACCGGGAACTATATCCAGGAGAACAGATTGATAGGGTCGGGAGACCGTGTGCTGTTAATGGTCTCGGGCGGCGCTGATTCTGTCGCCATGTTCCACCTGCTGAACATGCTGTCGAGTGGCGTGGAAGGGATCGGGACCAACGGGTTCTCGCTGGGGATATGTCACGTGAATTATGGTTGCCGCGGCAACGGCAGCGATGCCGATGAGGCGTTGGTGCGCAGCCTCGGCGACCAGCACCGGATCCAGGTCCACTCTCTCCGCGCCCCTGAGCCGCCCCGCTCCAACTTCCAGGCCTGGGCCCGGGACTTCCGCTATCTGGCAGCGGAAAACCTCTGCCGCTGGCAGGGCTACACCCGCATCGCCGTGGGCCATAACCGCGATGACCGCGTGGAGACTTTTATTTACCGCCTCATCACCTATTCAGGGCGCCGCTCGCTGGCAGTGATGCCGCCGCGCCGGGGCAAGATAGTCCGGCCGCTGCTGTTCCTTACGGCGGCTGAGATCAGGGAATTCTGCCGGCAGGCGGGCATCGCCTATCACCAGGACGAATCCAACAGCGGCATGGATTACCGCCGCAACCGTATCAGACATAAGGTCATGCCGGCGCTGGCGGAGATCCGGCCCGATTTTCGCCAGCGCGTCGAGGATACCATCTCCCTGCTGGAGGACGAACAGGAAGTGCTGGCGTCGTTGACGGATGAGGCCTGGGGCGAGGTTGCGTCCGGGGAGGAGCAGGAGGTCCTGGCCGCCGCCTCCCTGTCCCTGCTGGACCGGGCCGTGGCCCGGCTGGTGGTGCGGCGCTGGCTTGCCCGGGCCGGAGCCGGCGAAGGCATGACGCGCCGGCTGCTGGATGCCATTATCGATCTCTGCTCCGATTCCAGCGGTACACGCTCCCTGTCTCTGCCGGGAGGGTGGGAAGTCGAGCGCTGCTACGACAGGTTGACGCTGGTGGTGGCCGGGACCGGCGGCCGGGAGGAGTCCCTCGGGCCGGTCGAGTTGCCGGTTCCGGGTAAAGTGGCTTTCGGGGAATTCGATATCGTGGCGGAGGTGGACGCGGCGGGGACGAGGAAGGCTGTTGACATGCACAGCGATGATCCCCTGCGGACAGCCGTAGACGCCGGCTGTTCGCCGGGCCCTCTGACCGTCAGGTGCTGGCGTGAGGGTGACAGGTTCAGGCCGCTGGGCATGAACGGGACCAGGAGCCTGCAGGATCTGTTTACCGATGGGAAGGTACCCCGTTACCAGCGGCGGCATCTGCCCATCATCACCCTTGGCGACGAGATCGTCTGGGTCTGTGGCATGCGTGTATCGGAGGATTTCAGGGTTACTTCAAAAAGCGAGCGTATTATCAGGCTCGCGGCGGTAAGGAGGGAGATTGAAAACGCAGTTTGATAAGGTTTTGCTGGAGGAGAAGGAGATCCGCACACGCGTTTCCGAACTCGCCAAGGCGATCTCCACCGATTACCAGGGGATGGATCCCCTGCTGGTCTGCGTATTGAAAGGGGCGGTGTTCTTCATGGCGGACCTGGTGCGTGAGATCAACGTACCCTGTGAGCTGGATTTCATGGCGGTCTCCAGCTACGGGTCAGCCACCGATTCTTCGGGAGTGGTGCGTATCCTCAAGGATCTGGATGCGAACATCGAGGGACGGCATGTGATCATCATCGAGGATATCATCGACACCGGGCTCACCCTCAGCTATCTGAGCAAGAACCTGCGTGCCCGCAATCCCGCCAGCGTCGAGGTCTGCGCCCTGTTGACCAAACCGGAGCGGCGCAAGGCGGATATTTCCTGTAAATATGTGGGTTTTGAGGTCCCGGACACCTTTGTTGTCGGCTATGGCCTTGATTTCAACGAGGATTATCGCAACCTAAGGTTTATCGCTTCCATGCCCGAGGGGGGTTCTAGATAGCCTGTGTTTGACACGGTTAATAAATGGGCCTCTCAGCGGCAAATATGCGATAATTGAATGGATTGACATGTCAATGAAAGGATCATCGAGTTGGTAAAGTTTTTAAGAACCGCAGCTTTTCCCATATTGATCGTGGTCCTGCTGGCGTTTTTCGTCCAGCAGATGGTCATGAACCGGGATACCGGCGATAAAGAGATGGATTTCCGCGAGTTCGTTCAGAAAGTCAAGGACCAGGAAGTCCAGTCGGTGGTGATCGATCCCAAGGACCAGATGATGACGGTGGTCCTCAACGACAGCGAAAACAAGATAGAGGTTGGTTATACCGAGGATTACCCCCTTACACAGCTGCTGCTGGATAACGAGGTGGCCTTCACCTCCAAGGGTACGGGATCATCCATGTGGTCATCCCTGCTCATATCGGCACTGCCCATCCTGATCATTGTCGTTTTCTGGCTGTTCCTGATGAACCAGATGCAGGGAGGCGGCAACAAGGTCATGTCCTTCGGCAAGAGCCGCGCCAAGCAGATGAGCGCGGACCAGCCCAAGGTGACCTTCGGCGATGTGGCCGGAGCGGATGAGGCGGTGGAAGAGCTGGAGGAGATACGCGAGTTCCTGGAGAACCCGCGCAAGTTCCAGAACCTGGGGGCCAAGATCCCCAAGGGCGTGCTGCTGTACGGCCCGCCCGGTACCGGCAAGACCCTGCTGGCCAGGGCCGTGGCCGGCGAAGCCTGTGTGCCTTTCTTCTCCATCAGCGGCTCCGATTTCGTGGAGATGTTCGTGGGCGTGGGCGCCTCCCGCGTGCGTGATCTGTTCGAGCAGGCCAAACAGAACGCACCCTGCATCATTTTCGTAGACGAGATCGACGCCGTCGGCCGCCATCGCGGTGCCGGCATGGGCGGCGGCCATGACGAACGTGAGCAGACACTCAATCAGCTGCTGGTAGAGATGGACGGTTTCGAGATGAAAGACAACATCATCATGATCGCCGCTACCAACCGGCCTGACATCCTTGACCCGGCGCTGCTCAGGCCCGGACGCTTCGACCGTCAGATCATGGTGGAACGGCCGGACCGCAAGGGCCGGGAAGACATCCTTGCCGTGCATACGAAAGGCAAGCCCCTGGCCGAGGACATCAAACTCGGCGTGCTGGCGGGAGAGACCCCCGGATTCACCGGAGCCGATCTGGCCAACCTGGTGAACGAGGCGGCGCTTCTGTCGGCGCGCTACGGCAAGAAGGAAATCAGCATGCACGAGCTGGAGGAAGGCATCATGCGCGTTGTCGCCGGGCCGGAGAAGAAGAGCCGTATCCTCAGTGATAAGGAGAAGCTCATCACTGCTTACCACGAGGTGGGCCACGCCATGGTGGGCCATCTTCTGCCTTTTGCCGACCCCATACACAAGGTTTCCGTCATCAGTCGCGGCCAGGCCCTGGGATATACGATATCCCTGCCCACGGAGGACCGTTTCCTGGTTTCCAAATCGGAGCTTAAGGACCGGCTGGCCAGCACGCTGGGCGGCCGCACCGCTGAGGAGATCCAGTTCAAGGAGATAACCACGGGAGCCTCCAATGACCTGCAGCAGGCCACGGAGATAGCCAAGCAGATGATCATGCGCTATGGCATGAGCGAAAAGCTGGGGCCGCGCACCTTCGGTCATGACCATGCCCAGCCGTTCCTCGGCCGCGAGTTCAGCCAGGAGCCGGACTACAGCGACGAGATAGCGCAGGAGATCGACGCCGAGATCAAGCACATCATCGAGGATGCCCATGAGAGGGCGCGCCAGGTCCTCACCGAACACAAGGAACAGATGGATATCATCACCAGCATTCTGGTGGAGCGCGAGACGCTGGAGAAAAAAGAGTTCGAGCAGTTGCTGGACGGCGTGCCCCCGGAAGAGGTCTTCAGGGAGAAGGACGCCGAGCGGGCCCGCGAGGCCGAAAAGAAGAAACCGATGAAGGAAGAGAAGAAAGAGAGGCGGGGATCGTCGGACGAGGCTATCGCCGGCGAACCACCGCTGGAAGCCCCCTCCTATACCCGAGCGCTGGAGCCGGGAGATGACTCCGGCGGGATAAACAGCTGAGTCCCTCCATGGACCTGGAGAAAATAAGGAACGGCACCCGCCTCATCCTGGAGGGTATCGGCGAGGACGCCGACAGGGATGGCCTGAAGAACACCCCCGCCAGAGTGGCGTCGATGTATGAAGATGTCCTGTCCGGGCTCAAGGTGGAGCCTGCCTCCATCCTGGAACCCATGCCGTCGGACCGACACCAGGAGATGGTGCTGCTTAAGGATATCTCTTTCTTCTCCATGTGTGAGCACCACCTGTTGCCTTTCTTCGGCATGGCCCACGTAGCCTATATCCCCAGCGAGGGTGGTATGATCACCGGTCTATCGAAACTGAGCCGGCTGGTCCAGGTCGTTGCCCGCCGGCCGCAGCTGCAGGAGCGTATGACCTCGGTCATCGCCGACTCCATGGTGGAGGCGCTTCAGCCCCTGGGGGTGATGGTGCTGGTGTCCGCCGAACACCTGTGCATGTCCATGCGCGGCATCCGCAGCCCGGGGACGCAGACGATTACCTCGGCGGTTCGCGGCATCTTCCGCAGCAACGCCGCCACCCGGGCGGAGGTACTGTCGGTAATCAACGCCAGGAGCGACATCTAGTTCCCGGAGCAGGGTTTCGCCCGTCACGGTCTATCCGTCTCCCATTTTCCGATTTTCCGGTAGAATGGACATGATTTTCAGAAAACCGGCCTGTTCCCGTGAAACCGACTCCATACATCATCAGCGTATCATCACCGGCTGAAGCCGCCGTGCTCATGCGGCGTCTGGGGGTGGCTGAACCGGGTATCGAACTCATGGCGCCGAGGGTTCCGGGACAGATGGCCCGGGTCTCCGGCCTGTCGCCGCGCATTGCCAACATCCTCAAGCAGGAAGCTCTGTCGCTGGGAGGTGATGCCGCCCTGCCGGCGGCAGCCTACAGTCTCGAAAATGGTGAATGTGGGGCGCTGGTCATGGGTTCGCCGGCCCTGCTGGCTGAGCTGGCGGATAAACTGGCACGCCATGGCGGTGACCTGGCGGATCTGGGAGAGCGGCTGCGGTGGTGTTCACGCAATTATCAACAGGCATCCACCAGCGACGGCCTGCCGTCCGCTCTCGGCGGGAAGCCATGGCAGGTGATGGGCGTCCTCAACATCACCCCGGACTCGTTCTACGATGGCGGCAGGCATCTGGATACCGGGGCGGCACTGGCGCAGGCAGGCCGGATGGCGGCGGCGGGCGCCGGCATCATAGACGTAGGCGGCGAATCGACGCGTCCGGGCGCTGACGCCGTAGGCGAAAAGGAGGAACTTGCCCGGGTGCTGCCGGTGGTTGAGAGGATAGCATCGGAACTGGATGTGCCGGTGTCGATAGATACCTCCAAGGCGAAAGTAGCCCGGGAAGCGCTTCAGGCGGGGGCCGCCATGATCAACGATGTTACAGCTCTGACCGGTGACAGGAAGATGGTGTCGGTGGCGGCTGATTACGGATGTCCCCTGTGCCTGATGCACATGCGGGGTACGCCGCGGAACATGCAACGGCGCCCCCGGTACCGGGACGTGGTAAGTGAGCTGATAGAATTCTTTCACCAGAGGGTAGAATGGGCGGCGGCGCGGGGGGTCGCCCGCGGGAATATCATTATCGATCCGGGCATCGGTTTCGGCAAGGGGCTGGAGCACAATCTGACACTGCTGAACCATCTGGACTCCTTTCTCAGTCTGGGGCGGCCGTTGCTGGTAGGCGTCTCCCGCAAGAGCTTCATCGGCATGATCGCCGGCAAGCAGGCCGGGGACCGGCTGCCGGGGACCATCGCCGCCAATGTCTTTGCTCTGGAGAGGGGTGCCCGTATCTTTCGCGTCCACGATGTGGCGGAGAACCGGCAGGCGCTGGAGGTGGCGGCGGGCATCGGGTTCATTGGCGGCGATGCCGCCGGTGACACAGGTGACAAAGGAGCATGAAGTGAATGGCGGGAAAGACAGATCCGTAGAGGTCGTCATCGAGGGGCTGGAGGTCTTCGCCCATCACGGTTTGCTGCCGGGAGAGAAGGAGTCGAGGCAGGTGTTCCGCTTCGACCTGCGGCTGATCCTGGCAGACTGTCCGGCGGTAGACAGCGATGATATCGGTGGTACGGTCGATTATGCGAAGGTCGCTGCCTGTGTGACCGGGGCGGCGACGGCACACAGCTTCGACCTTCTGGAGAGGCTGGCGTCGGTCACGGCGGAGGCTGTGCTGGCGGACTTTCCCCGGGTGGAGGCGGTGAGCGTACGCGTGGCCAAGCCGGCGGCGCCCATGCCCTGCCGGGTGAGTGAGGTGGCGGTCCTGCTGGAGCGGCGCCGGCAGCGGGGCGGGGGGCTGTAAGCGCGTGAACGCCGTCTACCTGTCGCTGGGGTGCAATATGGGCGCCTGCCGGGAGGGCCTGGCCCGGGCGGTCCGCCGGCTGGAGGAGCTGGAAGGCGTTCGCATCATCGCCGTTTCGTCCGTATACCGGACCGAACCGGTGGGCGGCGTCCGTCAGCCGGATTTCCTCAATATCGCCGTCGGGCTGGAGACGGAGCTGCCGCCGGATGTGCTCCACCGGGCCTGCCGGACCATAGAGGAGGAGCTCGGAGGCCGCCAGGGACGGGTGCCCATGGGACCACGCACCATGGACATTGATATACTTCTGTATGGGAAGAAAACAATCACGGGCCGTGACCTGACCATTCCCCATCCGCGTCTGCGGGAGCGGGCGTTCGTGCTGGTGCCCCTGCATGAGATCGCAGCGGCGGTGGAGATCCCCGGTGACGGCAGCATCGGGGAGGCCCTGGCCGGCCTTGATGACGGCGCCAGGGTGGAGATGTCAGGCAGTCTGAAGGAGACGGGAGACCAATGAGCCAGGTAGATTACGGACCGTTGCAGGAAGAGCTGAGGGAGCTGGCGCGGGAAAAGAACGCGCTGATAATCGCCCACAATTACCAGCGTCCCGAGGTACAGGATGTGGCGGATTTCACCGGTGACTCGCTGGAACTCTCGCGTCTGGCGGCCGAGACGGATGCCCGTATTATCCTGTTCTGCGGTGTTCATTTCATGGCGGAGACGGCGTACATCCTGTCGCCCGGCAAGAAGGTCCTGCTGTCGGACATCAACGCCGGCTGCCCCATGGCGGATATGATCACCGCCGAAGACCTGGTCAAGCTGAAGGCGGAACATCCGGAGGCCCTGGTCGTGGCTTATGTCAACACCTCGGCAGCGGTCAAGGCGGAGACCGATATCTGTTGCACCAGCGCCAACGCCGCCAAGGTGGTGTCCAATATCCCCGCTGGCAGGGATGTCATATTCATACCCGACCGCAACCTGGCCATGTACGTGGAAAAACAGACGGGCCGCCGGCTCATCAAATGGGACGGTTTCTGTCCCACGCACGACAACATCACCCTGGAGGATATTCTCAGGACGAAACAGGAGCATCCGCAAGCAGTGGTTCTGGCCCACCCCGAGTGTCTTCCCGGGGTGCAGGAGATAGCCGGCAGCCTGGAGAGCACCTCAGGCATGATCCGCTACGCCGCCGCCTCCAGCGCCGGGGAGTTCATCATCGCCACTGAGATGGGTCTCATCCATCGCCTTAAAAAAGAGAACCCGGATAAGCATTTCTACTCGCCCACCAACCGGGCCATATGCCCTAATATGAAGATGACCACACTGGCCAAGGCTGTCCAGACCCTGCGCGAAGAACGGTACCAGATCCGGCTGGACGAGCATATACGCAAGCGGGCCCTGGCAGCGGTCGAGGCTATGGTCTCCTACACCTGAGAGGAAGCCACCCATGCCGTATCCAGTGACGACGCACCCATTCATGCTGGCGGCAACGGACGGCGAACCGGCCAGACGGTTCCATGATGTTATCGTCATCGGCAGCGGTATAGGCGGGCTCACCGCCGCCGTCGGTGCCGCCCGTCGCTGGAAGGTGGCGCTTATCAGCAAGAGCGTACTCAGGGACACCACCACTTTCCTGGCCCAGGGGGGTATCGCCGCCGCCCTCAGCGAACAGGATTCACCCCAGTTGCACCTGGAGGACACCATGCGCGCCGGCGCCGGCCTGTGCAAAGAGGAAGCGGTAAGGATCCTGGTAAACGAAGGGCCGGACCGGGTACGCGAACTGATGGAGATATGCCCCAAGTTTGATCGCTCCGGGGGGGATCTGGTGCTGGCCAGCGAAGGCGCCCATTCCGTACCCCGCATAGCCCACGCCGGCGGCGACGCCACCGGCAGCGAGGTAGCCAGCTCTCTGGCCCAGGCGATGCGCTCGGGCAGCCGCGTACAGGTTCTGGAACAGGAGTTCGTGGTGGACCTGCTCACCAGCG
This sequence comes from bacterium BMS3Abin01, assembly GCA_002897715.1. Classification (GTDB taxonomy): domain Bacteria; phylum Actinomycetota; class Thermoleophilia; order BMS3ABIN01; family BMS3ABIN01; genus BMS3ABIN01. The sequence continues at coordinate 50,787 of BDUA01000011.1, read as the reverse complement.
GCGGCCGTTGCGTGGGCGCCGTCTCCCTCAATCTCAGGACCGGCGAGTTCACGCTGGATTACGCTTCGGCCACGGTCCTGGCCACCGGCGGCAGCGGCCAGGTATATTCGTTCACCACCAACCCCGCCGTAGCCACCGGCGATGGCATGGCCATGGCCTGGCGTGCCGGCGCCGCCATCGGCGACATGGAGTTCGTCCAGTTTCACCCCACGGGCCTGTACGCCGACGAATCGCCCATTTTCCTCATCACGGAAGCGCTCAGGGGCGAAGGCGCCTACCTGCTCAACCACGACGGTGAGAGGTTCATGGTGGGCGTGCATCCCCAGGCGGAGCTGGGCCCCAGGGACGTGGTGGTCAAGGAGATGGTCAGGCAGATGTCGGCATCGGGCCACGAGTTCCTCTACCTGGATGCCACCCATCTGGATTGCCGGAAGATCAGGCAGCGGTTTCCCACGGTCTACGAGACCCTGCGTGACCGTGGCTACGACCTCTGCCGCGACCGGGTGCCCGTCGCCCCCGTCGCCCATTACATGATCGGCGGCGTTACCACGGACCTCTGGGGCCGGACCACTCTGCCCGGCCTGTATGCCAGCGGTGAAGTCTCCAACACCGGGGTGCATGGGGCCAACCGTCTGGCCAGCAACTCCCTGCTGGAGGGGCTGGTGTTCAGCGACCGCATCGTGCGCGACCTCGACCGTTACGCCGGTGCCTCCGGAGGCTCGGCGCGGCGGCTGACCATAGAGCTGCCGGCGCCGGCAACGGGGAAGAACGAACCGGCGCGACTGGCGGATATCCGCCGGCGGCTGCAGAAGCTGATGACGGTGGACGTGGGCATGGTTCGTGACCAGCACGGCCTGGCCCGGGCCCTGGGACGGATAGGTTCGCTGCTGGCGGAACTGGAACCGCCCGGAGCCAGTCCGGAGGAGTATGAACTCTATAACCTGATAACCGTGGCCGGCCATATAACGCGGGCGGCGCTGTTGAGAAAAGAGAGCCGTGGCGTCCACCTGCGGGAAGATTATCCGCAAAGGGATGATGCCAGGTGGAGGCACCATATCAACTTCCGCCTGAAAGGGGACAGGAGACAGGGAGAGGTGTCCGGTGGCGATGGATAACAGCAGAACGGAGCTGGTACGCATAGTGGAGTTGGCGCTGGCGGAGGACCTGGGGGAGGCGGGCGATATCACGTCACAGTCGGTATTCTTCAGGGGGGAGTCGGGCGCGGCCCGCGTATTGACCAGGGAGGCCTGTACCGTTTCCGGGCTGGCGGCGGCCGTCGAGGTCTGTAGCCAGGTGGACGGCGACCTGGCATGGCTGGCGCTGGTCGAAGAGGGCCAGGCGGTTCCCGCGGGAGCAGAGGTGGCGCGGCTGGAAGGGAAGCTTTTATCCATTCTCACGGCCGAGCGCACCGTTTTGAATTTCATGGCGCGCCTCTCGGGCGTAGCCACCCTGACCCGACGTTTTGTCGACGCTCTTCAGGGTCTGCCGGCGCGAATCGCGGCTACGCGCAAGACATCTCCCGGTATGCGCTTTCTGGAGAAGCGGGCCGTTGTTCACGGCGGCGGTGAGACACACCGCATGGGCCTGTACGACGCGGTTCTGATAAAGGATAACCACATCGCCGCAGCCGGGGGCGTCAGCGAGGCTGTGACCACCGTGAGAGGGGCTCTGGGTGAAGGGACGGCCATCGAGGTCGAGGTGGATACGTTACAACAGCTGGAACAGGCGCTGCCGGCGGGGGTGGATACGGTGCTGCTGGATAACATGGAGCCGGACGATGTGCGCCGATGTGTGGATATGGCAGCGGGCCGGGTGGTGATAGAGGCATCAGGGGGGATCGGGCTGGAGAACGTTCGTGCTTACGCCGAGGCGGGCGCCGATATCATTTCGGTAGGGGCCATAACCAACGCCGCCGTCGCCGTGGACTTCAGCCTGGAGGTAGAGGCATGAACATAGAGGAGAAGATCCTCAGTGAGATATCAGGCAGAAACTATCGTTCCGGTGAAGAGATAAGCGATGAGCTTGATATCACCCGTTCCGCCGTCTGGAAACACATCGTCAAGCTGCGTAACAGCGGATACGAGATAGAGGCGTCGCCCAGGAACGGATACCGGCTGGTGAGCCGGCCGGATAAACTGTTTCCGGTGGAGATAGCCCCGCGGCTCAGGGCCAGGGTCGTGGGCAGCCGTATCGTTCACCTGGAGGAGACCGGCTCCACCGCCGATGAGGCGCGGGCGCTGGTGGACCGCGGCACCCCTGAGGGCACGGTAGTGATCGCTGAGAGCCAGAAAGCCGGACGGGGCCGCATGGGGCGTGGCTGGTCGACCCCCGGGGGAAAGGCGATCGCCATGTCCGTCATCTTCTATTCAGGCATCGTTCCTACCCGCGTCCCCCTGTTCAGCCTGGCTACGGCGGTAGCCGTGGCGCGGGCCATAGCCGCTACGGTGGATGTTCGCCCCGGCCTCAAATGGCCCAATGATATCTATCTGGAAGGATTGAAGCTGGGCGGCGTGCTGGTGGAGATGGGCGCCGAACTGGACCGGGTGAGATGGATCATCGACAGCATAGGCGTCAACGTCAACAACAGTTTCCGGGGAACGGAACTCGAGGGGTCGGCTGTCTCCCTGGCGGAAGTGGCCGGCACCCGGGTGTCGCGTAAGGACCTGGCCGTGGCGCTGCTGGGCGAGCTGGACCGCCTGTGGCTTGCCGTCCGTCCCGCCGCCGGCCTGGACCCTTACCGTGAGGAGTTCCTCCGGCTGGACATCCTGCAGGGTAGGAAGATAAGGGTGAAGACGCCGGAAGGGGTTATAGATGGCAGGGCGGCCGGTATCGACGCCGAGGGAAGGCTGCTGCTGGAGAGGCCCGGCGGGGAGAAGATTTCCCTGTTCAGCGGTGAAGTCACCATAGACGGTAGCGGCAGGCCGGGATGAATGTAAACTAATTGTTATCTTCAGGTTGACGTTGGATGTTTGCCCCCATAGAATGGCTGATGCAGAGTTAATACCGGCATCGGCGGAAGGTCTTGTGAGCAGTATTTCCATCAGGCAGATGGTATGGGTGGCTTTCTTTACGGCGCTTACGGCCGTAGGCGCCTGGATTGCCGTTCCTCTGCCGTTCAGCCCCGTCCCCATCGCTCTTGCCAGCCTGTTTGCGCTGCTCTCCGGCGCCATACTGGGAAAATGGCTGGGAGCGCTGAGTCAGTCCGTATATGTTCTCATGGGCCTGGCCGGCATACCGGTCTTCGCCAGGTTCACCGCCGGTCCGGGAATCGTGGCCGGTCCTACCGGCGGCTATCTGGCAGGATATATCGCCGGAGCGTTTGTAGCCGGGATGCTGGTGGAATACCTTCCTGTGAGGCGGATGGCGGTAAGGTTCGCGGTCGGCCTGACAGCGGGAACGATGGTCATTTACGCGGTGGGGGTCCCCTGGCTGGCACTGGTAACCGGCATGAACCTCACCGCCGCCATGGTGGTCGGCATGTATCCCTTCCTGCCGGGAGATGCGCTGAAGGTCTTGATGGGAGTGGTCCTGTGCCTCGGTCTGGTAGGGCAGTCTTCACATGTCTGGAGTACACCGGCGGCGAAGGATCTGGCTCGGCAGTCAGAGAACGACTAGTGTTCATACCGGTTATCGGTGTGACTGGTCGCCGGAGTCTGGCCGGCGCTGATCCGGGTTCCGGGTGATCGCCTGGAGGCGGATAACCTGTGTGAATTTCGCGATGATTGGCGCCGGCAGGATTGAGGCTCGCGCTCCCCGCGGGTCTCTGCTACACTTCTTTCGCTATGGAAGCCTCGCTGCTTGCTATCGATATCGGCAATACGCAAACCGTTGCCGGGCTTTTCTCCGGCGACAGGCTCCAGGAGCATTGGCGCATAGCCACCGAACCGCACGCGACTGCCGATCAACTGACCGCGACCTTCGCGTCCTTGCTGGCGCTGAGCGGTTCCCGCCTGGATGAGGTCGGGCGGATAATCGTATCCTCGGTCGTGCCGAGCCTGTCCGGCCAGTACGAACTGCTGGCAGGGCGCTACCGGGGCATGGAGGTGGTGGTGGTCGGGCCGGGGACCCGCACCGGGCTGCCGATTCTGATCAACAATCCGCACGAGGTGGGTGCCGACAGGATCGTCAATGCGGTCGCGGCCCTTGACCAGCTGGGGGGTCCCTGCGTAGTGGTTGATTTCGGAACTGCCACGACCTTCTGCGCCATTTCCCCGGAAGGGGAATACCTGGGCGGCGCCATCGCGCCGGGGGTGGATGTGTCGCTGGAAGCTCTTGCCGCCAGAGCCGCCCGGCTGTCCATGGTAGAACTCTGCGAGCCGGAGACAGCCATCGGCAAGACAACGGTCGCCTCTCTCTGCTCCGGCGTAGTGCTGGGTTTCGCCGGTTTGGTAGATAGAATGGTGGGAAGTATAAGGGAGGAGCTCGGCAGCGGTACGATAGCGACTATCGCCACCGGCGGTAATGCCGGGTTGATAGTTCCGCATACGAACTCGCTGGACAGGGTGGACCCGTTGCTGACGCTGAAGGGTTTGAAACTCATTGATGCGAGGAACCAAAAGGAATAGTCCCACGCTCTCATGGAATGCCGTTCACCAGCCGAAAGCTGAAAAGCCGTTTCCCAATCACCAGGAGACATATCGATGAACCCTGAAGCAACCGTGTCGTCATCGGAAAAATCCGGGGGCATCACCAAAGACAAGCCGTTCGTCGTGGCCCATATATCTGATATGCATGCCGGTTCGCAGTATTTCGTTCCCAACCTCATGGACCGCGCTGTTATCGAACTGAACGAACTCAAGCCTAACGTGGTGGTCGTTACCGGCGACCTGACCAATGAGGGGTTCAAGCAGGAATACCTGCTGGCCAAGAGCTATCTGGACAAGATCCAGTGTGAGAATATGCTGGTGGTGCCGGGGAATCACGACGCCCGCAATGTGGGCTATGTGCACTTTGAGGACATGTTCGGCTCCCGGCAGGTCTGCCGTCACCGGGACGGCATCAGTATCATCGGTGTGGACTCGTCCGAGCCCGATCTCGATTACGGAACCATCGGCCGCCATCGTTACCATTGGCTGAAGGAGCAGTTCGAGACGCCTGCCAATTTCCGGGTCTTCATGCTGCACCATCACCTGTTGCCCGTCCCCGGAACGGGTCGTGAGCGCAATGTGGTCTATGACGCCGGCGATACCCTGCAGGTGCTGCAGGAGTGCGGCGTCAACCTGGTGCTGAGCGGCCACAAGCATGTACCCAACGCCTGGCGCCTGGAGAATATGTTCGCCGTCAATGCCGGTACCGTCTGCACCCTCAGGCTTCGCGGCAAGGTGCGTCCCTGCTACAATGTTATCGAGATCAGTGACGACCAGGTAACGGTCTGGAGGAAATACCCCTTCCACGACGCTGACCAGATAATCAAGTTCTATCCATCCACCTTCGCTTTTGAGAAATCGGCAGACCAAAACAAGGAGAGTTCCGGGTGAAGCGGGCTATCGCCCTTATCGATGGTGAGCATTATCCAGGGGTAGTCAGGGAGGCGCTGGAGGAGATCTCCGCCAGGTTCGACCTGCGCGCGGCGGTCTTTCTCGGGGGCACGGAGAAGATCGACACCTCGCTGGTAGGCGACGCGGAACAGAATGAGTACGGTGTTCCCGTGTTTCTGCACGAGGACGCGTCGGAAGCGCTGTTGCTGGCCATCAGCGAACATGAGCCCGAAGTAGTGATTGACTTGAGCGACGAGCCGGTGTTAGGATATGTTGAGCGTTTCCGGTATGCCAGTTTGACACTGGCTTCCGGGGCGGAATATCGGGGCGCAGACTTTACCTTACTTCCACCGTCTTTTCATGAGCTTTCCCAGAAGCCCTCTGTTTCCATTATCGGTACCGGCAAAAGGATAGGCAAAACCGCGGTAAGCGGTTTTATGGCCCGGGAAATTTCCAGGGCATTCTCCGCATCGGGCCGGGACGAAGGCGTAGTCGTGGTGGCCATGGGACGCGGTGGGCCGCCGGAGCCGGAGGTAATCGAGGGCCGGCAGCGCCATATCGGTGTGGATGAACTGCTTGCGTACAGCCGTCAGGGGCGGCACGCGGCTTCGGACTATCTGGAGGACGCGGCCCTGAGCTCGGTGACGACGATCGGTTGCCGCCGTTGCGGCGGCGGATTGGCAGGGGAACCGTTCATCTCCAACGTGGTGGAGGGCGCCAGGATCGCGGAAAAGCTGCCGGCGGACCTGCTGGTGTTTGAAGGGAGCGGCGCGGCCCTTCCGCCCATCAAGGTCAACAGGACCATCTGTGTCGCTGGCGCCGACCAGCCCTATGATTATATTCTCGGGTATCTGGGATCATTTCGTATCCTGATATCGGATCTGGTAGTACTGACCATGTGTGAGGAGCCGCTCGCCAGCCCGGCGAAGGTGGAAAAGCTTAAGAAGGATATCCGGGAGCTGAATCCGTCGGCGGAAGTAGTGGCCACGGTGTTGAGGCCGAAGCCGGACGGTGATATCCGCGGCAGGAGAGTGGCCTATTTCACGACAGCCCAGGGGGAAGTGGTGGACCGTATCGCCGAGTATATCTCTTCGACATATGGTTGTACCGTCGATTTTATCTCAACGGAGCTGGCTGACAGGAGAAAGTTGCGCCAGGCTCTTTCGGAGCTTGGAGGGGGAGAGGTGGATATTTTTCTTACCGAGATCAAGGCTGCGGCAGTGGACGTGGTGGCGGAAGAGGCGGCAAGACGGGGGACCGAGGTGGTCTTCTGCGACAACGTACCGATGGAAGTGGATGGAGATGAACGTCTGGGGCGTCTCGTCATCGGCCTGGCCGAGCAGGCGATAGCCGACTTCAGTTGACCTATGGCGGAAAAGGATATACATCCAGATCTGCAGATTGTGGACAAGGAATACGGCCTGCCGTACTCCAAGGGCCTGATGGCCCAGTCCATCATGGCTACGGGCCTGCCGCCGGAACGCGCTTACCATGTAGCCCGTGAGATCGAGCAGCACCTTCACGATAGCGGCCAGTCGAGCATCTCGCTTAAGCGGCTGCGTGAGATCGCCCAGCAGGTCCTGGGCGAGGAGGAAGGACAGAGTTTTACCGAGCGCTACCGGCGGTGGCGTATGTTGGGGAAGCTGGAGAAACCCATTGTCATCCTCATTGGCGGCGCCACCGGGGTGGGCAAGAGCACCCTGGCCACACAGGTGGCCCACCGGCTGGGCGTGACGCGGCTGACCTCCAGTGATTCGGTACGGCAGGTGATGCGGGCCTTCTTCTCCGAGGAGTTGATGCCGGCCATACATTATTCATCCTTTGAGGCGGCAAAGGCGGTGAGACCGGATATGGCCCGGGGAGTGAACCGCGACCTGGCCGGATATATCGAACAGGTCGAAAAGGTGAGCGTAGGTATCAACGCTATCATCGAGAGGGCTATCCGTGAGGGAACGAGGATGGTGCTGGAGGGGGCCCATATAGTCCCCGGCTACCTGAACGAGGAATATTGGCATGATGCCATCGTTATCCAGATGGTGCTCATCGTAAAGGACGAGGATCACCACAAGAGCCATTTCTTCGTGCGCGATCAGGAAACGGACGGGGTACGTTCCCTGAAGAAGTATCTGGACAACATCGAGAAGATAAGGCTGATACAGAGGTATCTGGTAGAAAGGGCCAGGAAGGTCGATGTCCCGGTCATCGACAACCAGAGTATAGACGATGCGGTGGCCACGGCCATGGATATCGTGCTGGATTCGGTTAACCGTTACCAGCAGTCCAGCGGTCTGATGATAAACACGGGCTGAAAGAAATATGGACGGAGGTCTTTTCAAACGGCGGTTTTTTTATTAAAGTAATTGTGGCAAGCATCCGACATCCTTTGCACGTAACCTTTAACACGCTTCCCGGTTGCGGCATTGTGAAATTCCCCCCGATGTTTCCGGAAGATATACGGGTATCCATCTTGATGCCAAGGTAGCCTTGGGATATTCCATATGTGGTGGCAGTGCGAGGGGGAGGACGCGAAACAGCTTCCAGTCCAAAAACACTTGAGCGATATCTGAAAAGAGTTCCCATCCATTCAAACCGGCAAGACCGGCAAGCGAGAAAGAGAAAACATGGCAGTCAAGGAAAACCAGGAACAGGATAAGAAAACCAGGAAGAGCGAAGGTTCGGGTAACGCCCCGGCGGAGGATGTCGATATCCGCACCGGGACCCTGGACCTGTTACCGGACGGGTTCGGTTTCCTGCGTACCCGCGGTTATAATCAGAGCGACAATGACATCTATGTGTCCATGTCCCAGATACGGCGTTTCAGTCTCCGGCGCGGCGATGAGGTGTCGGGGCAGGTAAGGGAGCCCAAGGACAGCGAGAAATACAACGCGTTGCTGAAGATCGTGGCGGTCAACGGGCTGGACCCGGAGGAAGCGCGCGACCGGCCCACTTTCGACCGGCTGACGCCTCTGTTTCCCACGGAGCGCTTGCGCCTGGAGACCGAGCCCACCGATATCGCCACGCGGGTTATCGACCTGACGACGCCTATCGGCAAGGGCCAGCGGGGCTTGATCGTGTCACCACCCAAGGCGGGCAAGACTACCATCCTCAAGCAGATCGCCAATAGCATCACGGCCAACAACCCGGACGTCTATCTGCTGGTCCTGCTGGTGGATGAGCGCCCGGAAGAGGTTACCGACATGGAGCGTTCGGTGAACGGTGAAGTGGTCAGTTCTACTTTCGACCAGCCGTCGGAGAATCATATCCAGGTGGCCGAGCTGGTGCTGGACCGGGTCAAGCGTCTGGTTGAATCAGGACGTGATGTGGTAGTACTTCTGGACAGCATCACCAGGCTGGCGCGAGCCTATAACCTGAGCGCGCCGGCCAGCGGACGGATCCTCTCGGGAGGCGTGGATTCCACCGCCCTCTACCCGCCAAAGAAGTTTTTCGGGGCAGCCCGGAACGTGGAGGAGGGCGGCTCGCTGACCATACTGGCCACCGCTCTGGTGGATACGGGCAGCCGTATGGACGAGGTGATCTTCGAGGAGTTCAAGGGCACCGGCAACATGGAACTGCATCTTGACCGGAGGCTGGCCGACAAGCGCATCTTCCCGGCTATCGACATCGAGCGCTCCGGTACCCGCAAGGAGGAGCTGTTGATGGAGGAAGAAGAGGCGATCCAGGTGTGGAAGCTGAGGAATGTGCTTCACGCTCTCGATCCCGGCGCCGCCATCGAACTGCTTATCTCCAAACTGCGCGACACCAAGGATAACGCTCATTTTCTCAAGGAGATCCAGAAGAACTCCGCCAAGTGAGGGGGTCTTTCGCTCAGGTGAACGACAGGCAGGGGCATCTGCCGGTATCGAGTGATTCCATCCAGCCCTGCACTTCCGCGGCGCTACGCAGCTTCACCCCGACTACGACTCCGTTGGGGCCTGCCATCACTCTCTGAATGTTGCTGAGGGCGCCACCGCTGGACTCGATGCAATTGACGCACATCTGGGGTGCGGGCTGCTCTACGGGACATTCGCAGCCCGGCTTGCTTCGTGTATCTGGAATATCCGGCATCATGTTTTTGCTCACAGTAAACGATGATGCCTCCCCCGTTTTGCCTGTTCCCCGATTTGCCCAGTCGCCGGGGTGCGGTTAAGAAGGTCTAGAAATCAATGGGAAGGATATGGTCCTTGTTGAGAGCGCAGATGAACTTGTCAACTTCCTCTTCCATGTTTCTCTTCTGCATTTTGTCCAGTTCTCTCATCAGGGACTCACGGCCCACCCTGGCGCTCTTCAGAAGTTCGCGAACGGTCTCGCGCTCGACGACCATTTCCCGCTTGCATGAACAGTTGGGACAGAGCAACAGTACTTTCCACTCCATATCGTTGACCTGGCACCGTTCAACGGGGTAGACCAGCTCTGACTTACAGAGGGGACAGGTCTGGATTTCTGTCTTTTTCTTCTGTAGTTCAGTCATGATTTCCTCAATTATGCTTTCGACGCATTCATCTTCATCGAAGCAGACCAGATCTATAACCTGACCTTGTGAGAGGACGACTCTCTGTATGAAATATTCGTTAACCTGTTTTTTGTTTTTTGTAGACAATCAGCAGTTCGAATAGATTTCATAGCCTTCCGAGACTCATCGTCTCACCCTAAAAGGTCCCCCTGGACTGGCCCGATTTGTCCATGCTGTCTTTCCTTCGTTAGCGTTATCGGCATACGGGTCAATTTTCTTTATTCAGGGGGCGGGGGAGCTTTTTTACTATATGTCACAGCGGTTTTGAATGGTGGCGATATGGTCTGAACGACCGTAAATGACGGAGGGCGGCCCCCGTGGGGGCCGCCCTCCGGCTGTTAGCCTTACCGCTTGCCGCAGGCTGTGTCTAGGCCGGCGGCGCTGGAACCGTTACGCTGCACTGCCAGTTGGGGCACTCGAAGGTTACATCCTTCAAGTTATCGTGCTTCACCAGCTCAGGCTTGGCGTAAGGCTCCCGGTGGTCACTCTGTTTAGAGGCCATCTGGTTCTCCTTTCACGTCAGTTCGCCGCGTTATCTCCGACTCGCCCTTAAGGTCCGGGGTACGGACCGGGGTAGTCGTAGATGGTGGCGCCGCTCTGAGCGGTTGCGTATACGGTGGTGCTGAACGCCACTACGCCGACGGGCACATAGTACTCGACGATGTAGGCGCCGCTGCCGCCGCCGGCGATGTCGCCGGCCAGGCTGGGCGTGTTCACCGAGGTCACGCCGCCGGTGTTGACCGTGCCGGCGATGGTGACGTCCTTGGCGTCCGGTCCGGCGTTGCCGATGCTGTAGTCGACGGACAGGATGCGGTTGTTGTAGTCAGCCACGGAGGCCCAGTAGACCGTGCCCCTGGTGAGACTCAGGGCGGGCTGGCCGGGGTTCCATGAAGCTGTGCTCATGGCGAAGACGCCGCAGGACGATTCGTTGGTGCCCTGTATCGTCCCAAGCAGCACCGGAGCTGTAACGTCGCTGACGTCGATAACCAGCAGTGATCCCCCGGAGGGGTTGGGGCTGGGTACCTGGCGAACATTGACGTACAGGATGTTCTCGTCGATGGACGAGATCTCCGGACCATGAGGCTCGGTAGAAGGCGCACCGGTGAGAGCGACGAGGTCGATGGTGCCGATCAGCACCGGGTTGCCGCCGCTGATGTCGAAGACATCAAGGACTCCACCGGTACCACCGGACTGGAACAGCAGGCCGCGTTCCTTGGCCACCGTGTTCTGGTGGTAGGAGATGCCCGGAGTGCCGGACGAGGCGTTGTAGTTCATCGTGGTAGCGCCCGGCCAGTCCATCTCGGTCTCCGATGATGGGGCGTCGAACATCAGTCCGGCGTAGCCGTGAGTGCCGCTGGCATCCCAGGCGACACCACAGGTGCTGGATTCGCCGTTGCCGTTGGCATCGGTGTTGATGAACCTGCCCACGGTGCCGGAGGAGATATCCACTTCCTGCCAACCGCCCACGCTGTCGGTGGGGCCGAGTAACGGCGTCCCCATGTTGGTGGCGTAGACCAGGTTGGAGCTCTCGTCGTTGCGGTCGTACTCGATGCCGCAGTAACCGACGTTGGAGCCGTACATGGGTCCGATAGTGCCGACGACAGAGTCGTTGGCCGAGTTGACCTGATACATGGTCACGTCAGCCGAGGTGCCGGACAGGGCGCCTACGGCGTAGACGGATGTCCTGTCCGGAGACGGGATCATGCCGTGTATCTCCCAGGCGTTTCCGGCCGGGTCGGCGTCCGGGATATTGATGCTGTCCACCCAGGACATGGAAGCGACGTCAGCTACCAGCACATCGCTGTCGCTGCCGTTAGCTACCAGCAGGGTCTCGCTACCGGTACCGCTGGGATCTGCGTGACTGTAGTACAGGCTCTTGTCCGCGTCGGCGAAGACACCGCAAGATGATTTATTGGTGCCGCTGTAGCCGCCGATCAGTACAGGAGCGTTGATATCGCTGACGTCAATAGCCAGCACTGTACCGCCCGATGGGTTGGGATCGGGTACCTGGCGCGTATTGACGTACAGGACGTTGCTGTTGGCCGCGGAGATCTCCGGGCCATGAGGTTCGGCCGAGGGGACGCCGGTAAGCGCCGCCAGGTCGATGGTGCCGATCAGCACCGGATTGCCGCCGCTGATGTCGAAGACATCAAGGACGTGACCGTTGCCGCCCGACTGGAACAGCAGGCCGCGTTCCTTGTCCACCGTGCTCTGGTGGTAGGAGATGCCCGATGTACCGGACGAGGCGTTGTAATTCATCGTGGTAGCGCCCGGCCAGTCCATCTCGGTCTCCGATGACGGGGCGTCGAACATCAGTCCGGCGTAGCCGTGAGTGCCGCTGGCATCCCAGGCGACGCCACAGGTGCTGGACTCGCCGTTGCCGTTGGCGTCCGTAGGTATGAACCTGCCCACGGTGCCGGTGGAGATATCCACTTCCTGCCAACCGCCCACGCTGCCGGTGGGGCCGAGTAACGGTGTCCCCATGTTGGTGGCGTAGACCAGGTTGGAGTTCTCGTCGTTGCGGTCGTACTCGAAGCCGCAATAACCGACGTTGGAGCTGTACATGGGGCCGATAGTGCGCACTACGTTCTTGGTGGCCGTATCGATCTCGTACATGGTAACGTCGGCCGCCGTTCCGGACAGGGCGCCTATGGCGAACATGGAGCTCCTGTCAGGGGACGGGATCATGCCGTGGATCTCCCAGGCATCTCCGCCCGGGTCGGCATCGGGCACGGGTATGGTGTCCACCTTGCGCATGGTATTGGCATCGATCACCAGTACGTCGCTGGCGTCACCGTTGGCCACATACAGCAACTCGTTGCCGAGGCCGTAAGAGGCGGGCGGAGCCTGGTCGCAGGGCGTATAGGCGCCGCAACCGTAACCGCCGTACGCGGCATCAGCTGCGCCTGACATGCCGCTGGTGGCGATAGCTATCGCCAGGATCAGTACCAGCGGCGTTGCCAGTAGCAGCAGTTGCCATTTAGTGTTGCTCAATGCAACTTTCATCCCTTCATCCTCCTAATAGTAATGTATCTTAAGGGTTAGACTTGCACCCTGCGTTAGTGCCACCACCTCCCGTTTCCCGTAATTTGATAATGCGTCTTCGCTAGAGTGGGGGGAGAGGTTCGAGAGAAGAAATGGAGGCTTATTACGTTGCCGGTGGAGGAAGCTGACTATTAAAAGCAGAACACCCTGTTTATATCGCAAAAACCGGGTGATTCCTAAGTCAGGACCGGCTTTCCCCTGTCAATTCCCCTATCCCCTGCCTGTGAAGACAAATGCAAGTTAACCGATTATAATTGTATCCGCTACTTCGATGGACATTCAATACGTATTCCGATATAATTCCCGTAACGATATCGAATATGGAGGGGTTTTTTGTGCCAGGAGAGATATTTGACTTTATTTGGTTTGTGAATAAGGCCGGCTACACGCTGGTTGATGCGGCGTTGGCCGGAGATTCATCAGGGGGCATCGACGACAATGGGAACAGCGGAAACCGCGGTGAGGGGTCTGCGCCGGGGAGACTGATCGCCGCCAAGCTCTCCGAGGGCCCCGGCTCCTATGACATGAAGCAGTATAACCCGCTTCTTGAGCAAAAATGTCTGTTTCGGGCATTCGCTGAGACCGGCATGGAGCCTGAAGACATCATCGGTTTTGCCGATGAGTACGGGCTGATGGGGTTCGGGCGTGAGACGGCACACGCGGGCAGTTCTCCTGTTTACCTGCGGATGGAGCCCCTGGAGTCATGGCGGAATGAGATACGCGCCATGCGTAAAGCCTTACGGATATGGGATATGGTCCAGGATGAGGACGGCAGGGGACTGGACGCATTTCTTTCACCGCTGATGCGGTGGGTGGAAGCAGACATGGCTGCGGGAGAGATCTCCGCCAATGGCGTCGCCTCGCGGCTGCTGCCAAAAGTGGATCCGGGTGAGCTAAGATGGTATCGCAGCCATCCGGAGAGCCTGAATATGTACCGGGCGGGCAACCTGGCCGGGACCGCCTTGCTGGCGGTGCAGGCCATCGCCAACCGGTGCCTGGAGAGGCGCATCTCTCCCAGGATACTGTGGGATGACCGGCACCTGAACGGCTGGAGCCTCTATTTCGTACCCAACAACCTGATTGGTGCCCTCTGGCTTCAACTCTCCCAGTCCATAACACAGGAGAAGGATTACCGCCGCTGCCGGCAGTGTGATACCTGGTTTGAAATCGATCATTACACGGCTCGCACGAACCGCTATTTCTGTTCCAACGCCTGTCGCAGCAAGGCATACCGAGACCGGCAGGCACGCGCCAGGGAGCTCAGCGAAAAGGGTATGGATTGCAATGAGATAGCAGGCCGGCTGGGATCCGATATGGAAACAGTCAGGCGATGGGTAGCCAGCGCCGCGGCCGGCAAGCGGTAGTGATTAACCGCTGTGGGAAAAAAATTGTGGTTCTAGTGTTGCGGTGCGCGCAAGACGGTTACGAAGTCCGCCCTGCTGAAGATATCAACGAGTTCCCGGGTGTCGGACAGGGCGCGTTCACGTGGAAGCCCGAACTCGGACGAGATCACAGCGGCGATATCGGGCAGTGTAAGCGTGTGGTCCAGCAACTCCCAAACCTTTTCCGCAATGGCGCTATGCATGATGAGGTCGTGTACTTCACTGGTCATCTGCCCGCTGCCGGACAAATCGGTAGCAGTTTCCTCGCTTAATTCCATTACGCACTCTCTCCTTTGCGGCTGTTCCGTTGCCCCCGCGGTTGTTTCGGGGGCCCGCCTGCCGTCACAGGCAGGCCCCGGAAAAGTGGAAAGCCAGCTTTCCCAAACCGTTAGAAAGAGGGTTTTAGTATGGGATCAAGGCTTTTCATATATATATACAGCAAAGAACTTGCCAAGTTCGGGAAAAAGCTAAAAAAGGTTGAATGATACGGGTTGTAGGCCCTTTGTCCTGAATGAAGCCTGCAATCAGGGGAAATGACGGTTTAAGCTGAGTAATATATACCACTGAGGGCAATGGTGGGTCGCTGTCATTGAGCCGTATCCTACTCTTGATGTACCATATGCTACACTCTGACCAAGCCGGGACGTCATAATTAGCGTTGATAATATTGTCCGCACCTCGGTATCCGGGAGGGATCAGCGCCGGGTGGTTTTATTTAGGTCAGGATTCGGGGGTGATGCTCTCGTCGTAAGGGGAGACGGTGGTCACCTTGCCATCCTCGAATACAACCCGGACGAAACCTTCGCCTTCGGATTTGTTGTAATACCAGAATATCTGGGGGTTCTGAGCGGAGCCGATGCTGTGAGAACGCTCCGGCTGACCGGCGACCGCGTCCACTTCGTCCATAGTCATGCCGTTGGTGATCTGTCCGTGGACTTCCTTGTTGATGGAGCCCTGTTCGTCGCCGCAGCCGACGGCGGTCAGCAGCCAGGCTGACAGCATCAAAGTCAGAATGATGAAGGTGAGGTTGCGTCTCATTCCTACCCCTTTCAGAATTCAGCAGGTTTCTCAGAGAGGTGACCCTTGTCCATCCGCAGCTCATATTCCGCCTGTGAAGCGACCGCTCGCGAGTGGGTTACGAGTATTATAGTAGCACCTCCGGCGTTGATCTTCCTGAGGATATCCAGGATCTCGCCCTCTGTATCCTCGTCCAGGTCACCGGTGGGCTCGTCGGCGAGGATGAGTTGCGGCTCGTTCATCAGGGTACGGGCCAGCGCCACCCGCCGCTGTTCACCGCCTGAGAGGTGGGCCGGAAAAGAATTGCCCCGATCCCCCAACCCCACCATTTCCAGCAGATCCTGGGCCCGGTCCTCCCTGACCGGAGGCGCTCCGTCGAAGGTGGAGGGCAATCTCACGTTATCGTAGACGTTGAGTGTGGGGATGAGGCTGGCGAACTGGAAGGAGAAGCCGATCATCTTGTTCCTCAGTACCGACAGCTCGTTATCCGAGATGGCCCAGATGTCGGTGCCGTTCAACAGTACGTTTCCCGATGTTGGTTTGGTAAGACCGCCGATCAGGCTGAGCAGCGTAGTTTTGCCGCTGCCGGAATGACCGACTATGGCCACCATGCGCCCCCGCTCGATCTCCAGGACGGCGTTGTCAACGGCTCGTACCGTGCTGGGGCCTACCTTATAGGTCTTGCTCACACCCTTTAGCGAAATTATTTTGTCTGACATGGTATTGCCGTCACTCTCCCTTTCGTATGGCGGCATAGGGTTCGAGGCGACTGGAGCTTATCGCCGGATAAAGGGACGCCACCACGCCGCTTACCACTGAGAGAAACAGTGTGCCCAGTACCAGTAACGCGAAGAACCACAGTGGTGGCCAGAGGTAGGGGATACCCAGGCTGGCGGTGATCACTGCGCGGAAGATGAACATTCCCGCGCCGCCGAGGAGGACGCCTGTCAGGCCGCCGGCGGCGGTAAGCAGTATCGCTTCGGTAGTCATCAGGCGGAAGATATACCCACGTTTGCCGCCCATGGCTCTCAACAGGCCGATCTCCCGCTGGCGTTCATTGACGATCATGGAAAAGATGGCGGCGATGGTAAGCAGGGCCATAATCCAGACGATGATATCGAGCACGATAAAGCCTTTGAGGAAACCCGAGAGCCGGTCGGTAACTGAACGGCTCAGTTCGTTGGCGGTAATGGCCAGGGTGCCCGGTACGCTGGTCTTGATGCGTTGCGCCACCTGCTCGATGGTGGTCCCCGGCGCTACCCTTACCAGCACCGACGAGATCTGGCCGGGCTGCAGCTCAAGGGCCGTGGCCGCGTCTTGGGCCGACTCGTCCGCCATGGCGTAGGCGGCATCCAGGGTCATGAACACGCTCTCGTCGGCGCCCATGCCGGTGGCGTCCAGTATGCCTACTACATTGAAGTCATGCCCGTAGAACTTCACCGTCTCACCCTTATTGGCGAGTATCAGCGAGCCGATGACCACATCATCACGATCCAGAGGCTTGTCGACGTTCTGCTCGAGCCAGGGCGTTATAACGAAGTCCGTATCCGGGTCATAACCCACCAGTTGCACGTGGCCCGTGCAACAGGCGGAGGAGATAAGGGATTCGATGAACAGCTGGGGAGAGACCTGGTCCACCCCCTGTACTGCGGCAACCTGATCGGCCACCGACCGTTCCATGTAAAAGCTGGTGGGGACTCCGGTAATCAGGGCCGCCTCGCCGGATTCCTGTGAACCCTCCGGCACCACCAGGATATCGGCGCCCAGCCGTTCCATGCCGACCTCGAGGCTGCGGTTGACACTACTGATCAGCAGTGTGGCCGAGAACAGGGTGCCGGCGGCGATCGCCACGATGGCAATGGTCACAAAGCTTCTGAAGGGTTTGCGTCTGAGGTTCTGTGCTGCCAGGTAAAGGAGTCCGAGCCGTTTCATAAGTTCTCTTTCGACCGCTTTGCGGAGGGAGATAAACGATACATGATATATATAAGACTATTTGTCAGGATACAACTGTCATTCAGTTGATGCAAGAAGTTCAATTGCCGATTCCGAACTTGTCGAGACGGTAAAGCAGCGTATGTCTGCTTATGCCCAGTAGTTCCGCTGCGCGTGTCTTGTTCCCTCCGGTACGCTCCAGCGCCTGTGATATCAGCTCCTGCTCCACCTGTTCGAGGGCGATGCCGTCCGGGGGCAGCTTGAAGGAGCCACAGGAAAGAGGACGGCTGTGGCTTATCTCTTCCGGCAGGTCATCGACCCGGATCTCCCGGTTGCGGCAGAGTATCGACGCCCGTTCGATAGTATTCTGCAACTCGCGTACGTTTCCCGGCCAGGAGTATTCGGCCAGCAGGCGCAGCGCTTTGTCCGAAAGCTCCTTGTCCGGCGCGTAGCGTTTCATGAAGTGGTTCACCAGCAGCCGGATGTCGTCTTTTCGGTTCCGTAGCGGTGGCATGTTGATGGGGATGACATTCAGGCGGTAAAACAGGTCTTCGCGGAATTCTCCATCGCGTACCATCGTCGGCAGGTCACGGTTGGTGGCGCCGATCAGCCTCACGTCGACATCGACGGTCTTGGAGCCGCCCAGCCGCTCGAATGTTTTTTGCTCCAGCACACGCAACAGTTTCACCTGGACCGCCAGAGTGATGTCACCGATCTCATCGAGGAACAGGCTGCCGCCGTCGGCCAACTCGAACCGCCCCGGTTTGGCTCCCGTGGCTCCGGTAAACGCTCCCTTCTCGTAGCCGAACAGTTCGCTCTCCAGCAGCGTCTCCGGCAGGGCGGCGCAACTCAACTGGATGAAGGCCCGGTCCCGGCGTGAACTGTTCTCGTGGATGGCCTTTGCGATCAGTTCCTTGCCCGTCCCGCTCTCGCCGTAGATGATTACTGTGGCGTCCGAGGGAGCGACGCGGGAGACGGTGTCCAGGACGTCGTGCATCTGGGGACTGTTGCCGATGATGCCGCCGGTATCGTAGTCGCGGTCCAGCTCGCTACGCAGGTAATCCACCTGCCGTACCAGACGGCTGACCCGCAGTGCCTTCCGTACGACAAGCTTGAGCTCCTCGATATCAAAGGGCTTGGTGAGGTATTCAACGGCCCCGGCCTTCATCGCCTGAACCGCGTTCTCCACGTTACCGTGGGCGGTGAGCATGATCACCGGCAGATCCGGGTTATCCTGCTTGATCTCCGTCAGGGTCTGGATACCATCCATTCCCTGCATGCGCTGGTCGAGGATCACCAGGTCCGGCGATTCCGCTTCAACCTGGATGAGAGCTTCCTTTCCGGACGATGCTTCGCGGATACCGTACCCGTCGCTTGAAAGGGCCCGCGCCACCACGAAACGCATGTTTTCCTCATCATCTACCAGAAGAATAGTATCAGGCATTGATCTCCACCTCGGGTCGTTCTCCTCTCTTTATCAGCGGCAGGCTGACGGTAAAGGTACTACCGGTACCGACCCTGCTCCCGACCTGCATATAACCGTTATGGGCATCGACGATACGATGGACGATGGAAAGTCCCAGACCGCTGCCACCGGCACGCGTGGTGAAGAATGGATCGAAGATACGTTCCCTTGTTTCCGTGGAAATGCCGGTGCCGCTGTCGGCGAAGGAGATCTTGATGAAGCCACCTTCCGTGTACACGGAGATGCTCAGTCTCCCCCCGTCGGGCATGGCCTGTATGGCATTGGATATCAGATTGACGAAGACCTGCTTCAATTGATCGTCATCAGCCCACAGTGCCGGCAGGTCCTCGGCGAAATTACGACTCACCCCCACTTGCTGCTGGAGGGCGAACTGGCGGGTAAGCAGGATTACCTCTTCCAGCGACTGCTGCACGTCGATCCGTTCGAACTGGGACTTCGAGGGCCGGCCGAAATCCAGCAGAGCCTTCACTACCGCGTCCAGCCGGTCGATCTCCTGTAACATGACGTGGGTCAGCTCCGAGGACTTGCAACCGGTCTCCATCTCCTTTTCCATCATCTGGACGCTGGCCCTGATGACGCCCAGGGGGTTGCGTACCTCGTGGGCGACGCCGGCCACCAGTTCACCCAGACCTGAAAGTTTATCCGCCCGCATAAGTTGTTCCGTCAGGTTCTTGACCTCGGTAAGATCCTCGATGGTGATCACAATACCTACGGTTTCACCCCGGCTCAGATGTGGCGTGATACGGATGGCGACCGTAAGCACCTGTCCTTCACCGGCCAGCTCGGCCTCCATGGTGGCGCGCTGTTGTTCTCCGTTGAGAATGCGCCGCGCCGCCAGTACCAGCCGTTCCTGGTTTCTGAATATTTTTTCCAGCGGGAAGCCCACCAGCTCGCTCTCCTTCCGTCCCAGTATCCGCATCGCCTCCGGGTTGGCGGTGACGATATTACCCCGGCGGTCCAGAGAGATGACGCCGCTGCTGATACTGCTCAGGATGCTGTCAGTATAAGCCTTTATCTGCCGCAGGGCCGTTTCCCGCTCCTCTATCTCCCGGTTCAGTTTAAGCGTTTCCTGGTATCGCTGCGCCTGACGGCGCTTGTCGTCGACCACCATGCCCGTGGTGATGGCTACCACGTTGTAGATGAGCAGGTCGAAGAAGTTATCGACGGCCGCCCCCTTGAACAGCCCGCCCATGGACCTGGCCGCGTGCGGTGCGAACAGGGCGGTGATGGTGAGTGAAGTCAGCAGACCGCCCTTGATGCCGAAACGGAAGGCGGCGTAGATTATCGGTATGTAATACAGGCGTCGCAGCAGGATATGCAGCGACTCCGAAGGGATGATACCAATATGCGGCGGCCAGTTATGGAAGTAGGTGATCAGGGCGGTGACGGTGACTATCAGTATAATGTCGCGGATCTGGCCACGGGTCACCGCCGCCAGCGGTTGCCGGAAGCGGTTATCAGTATTCTCCCGCGTGGAATCGCTCATGCGGAACTCTTCCTCTGCCAGGAGGCCGGCAGGCCCAGCTCCTCACGATACTTGGTCACTGTCCGCCGCGAGATACTGATACTCTCCCTTTTTAACGCGTCGGCCAGCTTCTGGTCGGACAGGGGGCGCCTGCCGTCCTCGGCGGCGATCATCTTCTTCAGCCGCTCCTTCAGCGCCGTGGCCGAGAGGTCCGGTCCGGAGGCGACAGCGTAACCGGTAGAGAAGAAGAATTTGAACTCGAAGATGCCGAAGGGGGTGCTCATGTATTTACCCTGGATGGCGCGGCTGACGGTAGAAGGGTTGACGTCCAGGACACGGGCGATGTCATCCAGGTTCATCGGCTTGAGGCTGTCCCTTCCCTTCTCGAAGAATTCCTCCTGGGCGTTGGCGATGGCGCGCGCTACCCGGGTGAGCGTGAGACGGCGCTGGTTCACATCCTTGATAAGCTGGCGTGCCCGTTCACTTTTGGCCTGGATGTACTCCCTGGCATCGGCGTCCGCCAGCTTTTCCACCAGCCGTTCACAATCACGGCTTATGCTCAGCGAGGGCGTGATCTCGCGATTGGTCAGTATAGCCCAGCTATCGCCTGACTTCCTGATGAAGACATCAGGGATGGCGGCACCGGCGGGCGGGCTGGTGTCGAACTGCGATCCGGGCGAAGGGCAGAGACGGCGTATCAGCGCTATCGCGTATTCAACGCGGTAACGGTTCTCGGACAACATGCGGACGATACTGCCGATGGAGCCGCGTCCCAGCTGCGGCAGGCAATGTCTGACGATCCTTCCCGGCAGGCCCTGGGCATCACCCGGGTCCATCTGGTTGAGCAGGCATTCCTCCAGGCTCCTGGCGGCGATGCCCGGGGGGTCGAAACCCTGGATGACCGCCAGCACCTTCTCTACCTCGCCGGGAGGTTCGCTGGTAGTCTCCGACAGGGACGCTATGGAATCGCGCAGGTAGCCGTTGTCATCGAGGCTGCCGATGATCGCTCTGCCGATGCGGTTCTCAGCCTCGGCAAGATCCTGAAGCTCGAGTTGAACGCCCAGATGCTCCGCCAGGGTGGTGGGGCTGGCAGTCAGCTCTACCGGGTTGGGGTGGGGCGTCGTCTCACCCTGTCTGTTGGAGCCATGGATGCGGTTAGCCCCGGCATATTCATTCCAAAGCTCCCGGTAGGGCTGGGATTCCGCTGTTAAGCCAGTGTCGACGGGCTCGGGGAGTTCGAGTACCGGGTTCTCGTTCAGCTCGCTCTGGATGAGCTGCTGCAGCTCTGCGGCGCCCATGCGTAGCACCTTGAGCCCCTGATAAAGCTGGGGCGCCAGGACAGTCCTCTGCCGGACGGTAAGCATGGGGCTCTGCTTGATATGGGCTTTTGGCATATAGCTGATGTGTAACGAGCCTGTCGTGTGGGGGACACGGGGCCGGCTCCCGGTTATGCTTTCTCTATTGTAACTCCAGAACGGGGGGCTGTTAAACAGTCATTGTGTCCGTTTAACAGATACTTAACCGGGTGTTACGAAAACTTTACGGTTTCTTAATAATATGCCAGGCTTCCGTCTTTCTTGGCGCGGCGCACCGCGTAGCGGAAGATTACCAGGCTGACAGGAAGAGTGATGACGGAGAAGACTACCAGAGCCGCCAGATCGCGGGTAACCTCCTGGTTGGCAAAACCGTAACCCTGTAACAGCGACAGGCGGATAGCGTCCAGGGAATATGTTATGGGGAACAGGTACGACAGCTTCTGCAGCCAATCGGGCAGGATGGAGATGGGGTAGAAGACTCCTCCCACCAGCGTGGACGTGCTACTGATGAGCCAGGCGATGGGGTCACCACGCTTGAAGATCATGATGAAGCTGGCGGAGATAATACCCAGACTGCTGAAGGCGATCACGGTCAGCAGCAGCGCCGCAAGCGCCGGTATCACGTTGGCATCGCCGAAGTCGACGCCGAACAGCAATCCTCCCAGCAATAGATAGATTCCCACCCGCAGCGAGGTAAAGGCGAAACTCCACTGCGACGAGGAGATAATGATCGTGGACAGACGCGTCGGCGTTACCAGCATGGCCTCCAGCGTCCCCATCATCTGCTCTCCCCTGATGCTGCTGGAAAAGCTCCCCAGGCCTACGGAGAGGAAGTTGGAGAAGGCGATGCCGATGAGCACGAAGGAGAAGTAGTTGCCACCGTAGCGGCTCAGGCTCTGCTGTACCGAGGGGGCGCTGCCGATGAGTTCGGATACGAAATAGAACATCACCACGGAGAAGAAGATCCCGCCGAACTGCAGGAAGAAGGAGAAGCGGTAGCTGGTCTCCATCAGGAAGTCCTTCTTCAGGAACGCCTGGGGTTTTCTCAGGGTCACGACTTTTTCTCCGGGTCGGCTATCAGGTTGTGGAAGAAATCGGACAGGGAGGCGTCCCCGGCCAGCTCCGATACCTTGCCCTCCGCCTTCATCCGGCCTCCCTGCATGATGCCGACGCGGTCGCAGACCTCTTCAGCCTCCACCAGGTCGTGTGTGGCCAGGATCACGGTCTTGCCCCGGGAGGTCAGCTGGCTGCGGATGAAGTCATGCAGGTTCCTCACGGCCACCGGGTCCAGTCCCTTGGTGGGCTCATCCATGAAAAAGACATCGGGTTCGGCCAGCAGGCCACGTGCCAGGGCCATGCGCTGCTTCATCCCCGTGGAATATTCCTGGAAACGTCGTTCGGCGGCATCGCTCATGCCGACTATCTCAAGCACCTCGGGTATTCTCTGCCGGGTCCGTCTGCGGGAAAGCCCGTAAAGGGCGGCGAAGAACTCCAGGTTCCGACGGCCGGAAAGGCGCCAGTAGAAACTGCGTTCCTCGCTGGAAATGAGGGCGATGGATGCCTTCACCTGCGCCTGCTGGCGGGCCAGGTCGTAGCCGCAGATAGTGGCGTTGCCGTCGCTGGGAAGGATGAGGGTGCACAGCATCTTGGTAAGCGTTGTTTTGCCGGCGCCGTTGGGACCCAACAGTCCGAAGATCTCCCCTCGGGATACGGTGAGGTTGATACCCCTAACCGCGGTGAAGGAGACCTTGTCAAAAAAATTCCGGGGGGACGATATCCCCCTGAGCTTGGTAAACTCTTTGGTGAGATTATTGGTTTGGATAACCGTCTCTGACATGTGTGGTGTATTGTATCACGATGCCCGGAAAGCCACAGCCTGATAGCCCTGTTGATATCGGTACGGTACGGTTACCCAACCGCCTGGTCCAGGCGCCCATGGCGGGAATCAGCGTGCGTTCCTTCCGCCTGCAGGCAAGACGGTACGGTGCCGGCATGGTCGCCACGGAGATGATCAGCAGCTACGCTGTACACTACCGTAACCAGCGCACCCTGCGAATGCTGGAGCTGGCGGAGGAAGAACATCCGGTCTCCGTGCAGCTGTTCGGCAACCGGCCGGAGGTCATGGCCGAGGCGGCTCTGGCCGCCGAGGGCGCGGGCGCGGATATCATCGACATCAACATGGGCTGCCCCGTAAGGAAGGTCATCAAGACCGGTGCCGGCATGGCATTGATGGAAGACGGAAAACGGGCTGCGGCAGTAGTGGCCGCCATAGTGGACGCGGTAAGGGTGCCGGTAACGGCCAAGATCCGTTCCGGTCCGGGGCGCGAGGTGACGGCGCTGTCGCTGGCGTCCAGGCTGGAGGATGCGGGACTGGCGGGGGTATGCATCCATCCGCGGCTGGGGGTGCAGGGTCGCAAGGGCCGGGCTGACCATACGGTCACGGCGGCACTGGTCGAACGTCTGCGGGTGCCGGTGATCGCCAGCGGTGATATCGCCGGCAGGGTGGACGCGGAGCGCCTGCTTCAGGGCGCCGGCGCCGCGGCGGTGATGCCGGGCAGGGCCATGCTGGGCGATCCCTGGCTGTTTACCGACATGCTGGCGGGCCGGGAGCGCCGGCGCCGGCGCCCGGAAGAAGTCATGGCGGAGATGCGCCGTTTCTTCCAGGACCTGGTTGTTGAGATGGGCCGCGAACGGGCGGTCAGGTTCATGCGCAAGTTCTATGGATGGTATATGAAGCCGTTCCGGCTACCTTCAAACCTGGCAGGGGAGCTCCGGCGGGCGCAGAGTTACGATGAAGCAGAGAGTCTTATGGAATCCGGGCTGCCTGGTATCTCCCCGGTAAGCTGAAGTCAACGATGTTCGTGAAAAAGCTCAGCAGCCTCCTGATCCAGCTGCTGTTGGCGTGAACGCAAAACTTCGTACTCACTCTTGAGGGGCTTGATCTCGGTGTCGAGCCAGAGTTGCAGATAATCGATGCCGATGTCGGTCTCCATCAGGTGGTTTTCCAGGTCACTGGCCGTCTGCTGGACCAGGGACTGGTCGCCGCCGGCGACGGCGTCCGCCAGCAGCTTCGATTGTTCCGCCAGTTCGGCGTTGCTCCGGACATTGTCGGCCATGTGTTGCAGCAGGATGAAACCGGATCGGGCATAGAGGTCCTCCAGCCGCTGCTGGATAGCCCGCATGGACCGGGATACCTCATCCAGCGCCGCTGCCGCACCCACGGGGTCATCCTGAGTGGTGTCCATGGCGGACTCGAAGCGCCCCAGCAACCGGTCCATCTCCTCCATGGCCTGGAACATCAGGGGCGCCGCCTGGTAAAGTTCCTCCAGCTTGCCGGCGGCATCCTCGAGTAGTCGCAGTTGCCGGCCGCGAAGTTTGGCCACTTCCTGTTTCTTGCGCAGGTAGTCCGCGTACCAGTCCGGAAGACGCAGCAGCCCGGAGCCTTTTTCCGCCGCCGCTTCCGCCTTGTCCACCTCGGCCGTGCTTTCTTCCAGCCTGGGACCGGCGGCGGCGACCGCCTCGCGGGCTTTGTCGATCTCCTCCAGGGACGTGAAGCCTTCCGGGCTGAGCAGGTCGATGTCGATTTCCGCCAGGCTCCGGTTGGCGCTTTCGATATGTCCGTTGGCGTCGGCAAGCAGCAAGTCGGCCCGCCGCGTCTGGAGCCAGGGGAGAGTGAACCAGGTGAGGGCCGCCAGCAACACCAGGACCGTACCTGCCAGAAGGGTGGCGGCTCTCAACCGATGTCCGGTGGGGATGGCGGTCACGGGTACGGTTCACCCCTTCAGTACATAGAGGCGCCAGCCGTTCTCGAACTCGTCCGTTCCCACGCCCAGTACGGAGCGGAAGACCTCGTCCACCAGCTGCTCCTGGGGTTGGGTATCCAACTCGCGTCGCTTGAACTCGCGCAGGAGCATCACGACCTTCTCGTTACCGTATTCCCGCTCCAGATAGGCCACGGCGGTGTCGGCGATCTCGTAAGCCAGGGTCGCCGCTTCGTCGCTGATGAGCACGTTGAAGCCGGAAGGGTAGTACAGGTCCCTGAGAGTGGGGCTGATGGTCTCGCCGTTGCGGAGCTTGCCGGCCAGATAGGGCGTCGCTTCCAGGCCGGCGACGAAATCAGCCAGACCCTCCACCAGGAAAGACGGGGTAGTATCACCGGTACGGGAGAAGAGGGCCACGTGGGTCAACTCGTGGGCGATCATCTTGCGATTGTACTCCGGGTCATAGGAACCGATCTCGTTGAACAGCCTCGCGTCCAGGATGATCTCGCCGCCCTGTTCCTCGTCATAACCCAGCTGACGCGAAGCACCGCCTACCCAGTCCTGCCATTGTCCTGGATAGGCCTGGTCGATCTGTTCCTTGCCGGAAAAGACCCATACCGGGACCAGGGGCATCTCCGCCCCGGGAAGGGCTTCTGTCAGCTGCGCGTAAGCACGGTCGACATCCCCACCGGCCTGACCGGCCACTGCCTCTCCGGCGGCATGGTAGAGGACGATGGCGTGTTCGCCGATAGCCACTTCCACTTTGCCCAGGTCCCACAGCCTGGCGTCACGCTCCTTGCCCAGGGCCTGGAGGGTAGCGTCACCGGCCAGTTTCCAGCCGTCATCGTGCCTGACCAGCCTGTATCCGGCGCGGTCCGCGTCGGGCAGCGCGGCGAAGCTGCCTTTTAGAGTAAAAGCTTCGGAGGTCTTGGCGGTGATGCTCCCGTCGTCAGCCTCGCTGAGTGAATCCAGTGTGATGCTGTAGCGGTCGAAGGGAATGTTTTCCGTATAGTCGAAAAACTGTTGTTGCCGGGCAAGGAAATCCGGGTTGCCGGCATCGATCAGGGAGAGGAACGCATCGCGGTCTCTGGCTACCAGAGCCTGAGTGTAGGTGTCGAACAGCTGCTGGATCTCCTGCTCCGTACCCGATATGGCCGAACCCGGCGGTGTGGCCCAGCCGATATCCACCGGTGTTTCGCCCAGGCAGCCCGCGGTCGAGAGCGCCATGATGGCGACGATGGCAAGAAGCAGGATCCCGGGTGTGGTTTCCGGCCGGCGCACGGCTCAGGTACCCTTGGGTGACTCGAGAACCCGGGACAGTTCTGTGACGGACAGCGTGTTGAGCACGGTCTCCCGCCTTATCCAGCCGCGACGGGCGGTCGCCACGCCTAATCTGAGGTTGCCGGCGTCCCCGGGCGTATGAGCATCGCTGTTGATCACCAGGCGTACGCCGGCCTCCTGGGCCGCCCGCGCGTGCAGGTCGCACAGGTCCAGCCGCCAGTAATGGGAGTTTATCTCCAGGGCGGTGCCGGTGCGGGCCGCCGTGGCGATGAGTTCGTCCACATCCACCTCATAAGCATCCCGGCGGCTTATCAATCTGCCGGTGGGGTGGCCTATGGAGCGTACGAAGGGTTTCTCCATGGCCGCTGTCAGCCGTGCCATGATCTGTCGCCGCTCCTGGGTGAACCCTGAATGGATGGAGACGGTGACGAAGTCCAGCGCCTCCAGCGAGTCATCCGGGAGGTCCAGGGATCCGTCCGCCTTTATGTCGACCTCCATACCGGTGAATATGTGAAAACCGTCCGCACCGGCGTTTATCTTCCCAATCTCCTTCAGTTGCCGCTCCAGCCGCGCCGGCGTCAGGCCCCCTGCCACCGCCAGCGACTGGGAGTGATCCGAGATGGCGATATACTCACATCCTCTCCGGCGGGCGGAATCCGCCATGTCACGGATAGTGCCGCGGCCGTCGCTCCAGTCCGAATGGACATGCAGGTCACCCTTGATGTCCGGCTCGGTTATCAGCTCCGGCAGCCTGCCGGTCGCTGCCGCTTCCAGCTCGCCGGCGTTTTCTCTCAGTTCGGGGGGAATGAAGTCCAGTCCCAGGCGCCGGTAAACCTCTTCCTCGGTGCCGCAGGCGTGTATGTTGCCTGACGCCGTCTCCTCGATGCCGTATTCGCTGACCTTCAGGCCCTGGCCGATGGCCATTTCGCGCAGGGCGATATTATGCTCCCTTGACCCGGTAAAGTGCTGCAACAGGCTGCCATAATTCTGGTCAGGAGCCACCCGCAGGTCCATCTGCAGGTCCGTGTGGGTGCGGATGGAGCACTTGGTGGGGCCGGCGGCGATAACCTCCGCCACCATGGGCAGGTTAGCAAAAGCGCGTGTCAGCTCCCGGGGGTCGGCGGCGGTGGCGATGATATCCACATCCTTCACCGTCTCCTTCATGCGGCGCACACTGCCGGCAAGGGTGACATGGTGTGACTGGGGCAGACGCGATAACGCCGCCGCCGCCTCTTCGGCAACGGGCAGCACTTCTCCCAGCGGCATGCGGCCGCTTCGCTCTCTCAGGCGCTCGATTGCCTTAATAAGATTAGCCTCGGTCTTTTTGCCCATACCGGGCAGACCGGCGACCTGTCCGGCGCGCGCAGCGGCTTCCAGTTCATCCAGCGAGGAGACTCCCAGCTCCTCCCAGACCTTGCGTGTGGTCTTGGGTCCTATGCCCTGGACCCTCTGCAGGTCTACCAGGTCGGGCGGGAATTTGCGCGAATATTCATCGAGCTCGGCAATCCTGCCGGTAGTCACCATCTCCTCTACCTTGGCGGCTATCTTTTCGCCGATATCCGGGAGCTCGGTCAGCCGTCCTTCATCCGCCAGTGCCTCGATGGAGAAATTCGATTCGGCGATCCGGTGCGCTGCCTTGCGATGCGCCACGATCTTGTAGATATTGGCGCCGTCGAGCTCCATCAGGTCCGCCAGCCGGTCCAGGGTGGCGGCGATCTGCCGGTTGCTAGGCATGGCCGGCGATGACCTTCTCGTATATCTCCCGGGTCTGCTCCGCGGAGCGGTACCAGCTGAACTGAGCCGCCCGGGCGCTCCCCCGGTCGATGAGGTCACGGCGTATCTCGCCGGATGAAAGGATCATCTCCAGGGCGGCGGCTATCTCACCGGTGTTGAGCGGGTTCACCAGCATGGCGGCATCGCTCACGACCTCGGGGATGGAGGTAAGGTTGGAGGCGACCACCGGTGTCCGGCAGGCCATGGCCTCCAGCGGCGGCAGGCCGAAGCCCTCGTAGAGGGACGGGAACAACAGTACTTCCGCCAGGCTGTATACCGCCGCCATGTCGCAGTCGGCGATATAGCCGGCGAAATGAACATCGTCCAGGCTCTGGCCGGCGAAGGCGGTGGATGGGTCCAGGCGGCAGTAGTCGCCGCCGGTCACCACCAGCCTGACATCCGAGCGGCCCTGTCGCAGGCGCTGGAAAGCCTCGATAGCCATGCGCACGTTCTTGCGCGGCTCGGTGGCGCCGACGCAGAGAATGAAGCGTTTGGGCAGGTCGTACCGCGAACTGACCCGCGTCAACTCCTCTACAGCGGTAACCGGCTGGAACATGGAGGAGACACCGTTATAGACAACGCTGACTTTGCCCGGGTCGATACCGCTCCAGTCGAGAGCGTCACGCCGGGAGAACTCGGAGGCGGTGATAATATGGTCCACCTGCCGCACCCTCTGAAGCAGCCGCCGCTCGTAGAGCCTGGCCCGCGAGGGGGTGTAGTAATCGGAGGCCATCCTTACCAGGATGATATCGTGCAGCGTCATCACCGTGGGGCAGGGAAGCAACGAGGGCTTGGGCAGACCCATGTCGCGGGGAGAATGATATATGTCCACCTGCCGGTTCAACAGCTCGCAGGGAAGCCGATATTTCTTGTAGAAATAGTTGGCGAACCGTTCGGGATAGGAGATATCGTGGTAAGAGGACCCCGCCATCCTCTGATTCCTGCCGAACAGCATCACCGTATCCCCCGGAGGCAGCCGTCTCAGGTTCTGGACCAACTCATGGGTATATGTGAAGGTCCCGGTCCGATGAAAGAACAGGGGAAGACCCTCGATTCCGATTCTCATGGCTAGAATCCTATTGGTTTAGATCAGCAAGTCAAACCACTGGCAACAACCCATCCCGCCAGCTTCAACACTTTATCAGCAAGCCCGGCCGCCAGGAAGCTCGTCTGTCCCGGTTTCACGAAAAACCCTCATTATTTCCCGGGTCGTACCGAGTCAAATATTAGGGAGTCTGGTGGTATCGGACGTATGGACCAAGTTTCCAGCTGTTTACTCCGGCGTGAGATCAGAGGCTGAATCTTGCCATGAGTTGAAATGGAGCGGATAAGACGATGGGCAGGCAAGACAAAGGGCATAAAGGGATAGTCTGGTTCATGCTGGCGGCCTTGTCGGTTATGGCGGTTATCCTGGCGGTTCCCGGTTTTTCAAACAAAGGACTTGCCGGCCTGGCCCTGGAGGAGTTGTCCGCCGGCCGGCCTTCAGCGCAACCGGCTCAGATCCAGTCCTCACCTGCCGCCAAGACGGCGGTTTCTTCTCCCGTCAGCACCATAACCGCTTTCTTCGAAGATGATATGGTTGCGCTTCACTCCAGGTCCGGCGCCGGGGACGTAACCACGGTTACGGCGCTGGAAGATGGACAGCAGGCGACCATAAGGTGGGATAAGGACACGGGGGTTCCGGCTTTCCTTACCGGACCCGTAACGCCTCCAGCGGCAGCCGGCCTCCCCGAGGCCACCTATGCATTCCTGGATGAGAATAGCGATATTTATCAGATCTCCCGGCCGGCGGAAGAACTGGTTCTGCAGCGGATGGAGCGGGATGGTCTGGGCATGACCCATCTGCGCATGGCGCAGGTTTACAAGGGGGTCCCGGTCTTCGGCTCCGAGTTGTCCTTTCATTACACGGCTGACGGGAAGATCTCGGCTATAAACGGTTACTACCTTCCCGGCATCGATCTTTCCGTGGAGCCTGAGGTCGGTAAGGCCGCGGCTGTGGAAACAGCTCAGGCGAAGCTGGGACAGGGCGCGGTTTTATCGGACCGGGAGCCTCCCGAACTGGTGATACTGCCGCAGGAAGGGACTTCCGTGGCGCTGACCTGGAAGGTAACCCTGGTATCAGAGGACCCGCCGCTCCGCATGGTGTATTTCATCGACGCCCACAGCGGTGAGTTGGCGGCGGCGTATAACGCCCTGCAGGATGTGGTGAACCGCCAGACCTATACAGCCAATTACGGTACAAGTATTCCCGGCACCCTGATGATGAATGAAGGCAGCGCCTGGACCGGCGATTCGGTGGTCAACGCCGCCTACTACAACACCGGACGTACTTACGATTATTACTACAACACATTCGGCCGTGACAGCATCAACGGGTCGGGGATGGACATCAAGAGCACGGTGCATTACCGCAGTGGCTATAACAACGCATTCTGGAACGGTTCACAGATAACCTTCGGCGACGGCGACGGATATGTTTTCTCACCGCTAGGTAACGCGCTAGATGTGGTCGCTCATGAGATGACTCATGGCGTCACCCAGTACACGGCCGGCCTGGTCTATTCCTACCAGTCCGGCGCCTTGAACGAATCCTACTCCGACGTGATGGGCGCCATGGTGGACCGCGACGACTGGCTGATGGGCGAGGATGTCTATTCTCCCCAGACTCCCGGGGACGCGTTGCGGAGCTTGTCGGACCCGTCCCGGTTCGGCCAGCCCGCCCATATGAACAGTTACGTCAACACCAGCAGCGACAACGGCGGCGTTCATGCCAATAGCGGTATCCCCAACAAGGCCGCCTATAACGTAGCGGCGGCGATCGGTAAGGACAAGATGGAACAGATATGGTACCGGGCACTGACCGACTACCTTACCTCCAGCTCCCAGTTCTCGGACGCCAGGGACGCCAGCGTGCAGGCGGCGGCTGACCTTTACGGCGCCACCAGCGTCGAAGTCCTCGCTGTGGATAGCGGCTTCGCCGCGGTCGGCATCACCGGCAGCGGTATGCCCTCCCAGACCACAGCCCGGATAGAGATCGATCATTCTTACCGGGGCGATCTGGTGGTGACGTTGGGTGTGGGCGATCCTTCGTCCCCCGACTGGTCCACGGTTGTCTCCAACCGGCAGGGGGGTTCGGCCAACGGACTGAATGTAACGGTCGATATTGATGATGCCGTGTCCCATCTGCCGCCCAGCTGGGGAGACCGGTGGTATCTCAAGGTCTATGATGCCGCCGGGTCGGACACCGGCCGGATTACCAGGTTCAGCATAACCGACCACGGGAGCACGTATGACTCGGTCGAAGTCCCGGTGGCGATAGACGACTATCAGACATCCTACGCTTATGTGCCGACGACCGACGTAGTCCCGCCGGCGTTGATCTCTACCGTGCCCGTCGATGGCGACACGGCGGTCGCCATGAATTCCAGCATTAAAGTGACATTTTCGGAGGATATCGATGCCAACACCATCGATGGCTCCAGCTTCAGACTGGTCAGGCAGGCAGATCCCTATGGACAACAGGTTCCCGCCGTAGTCTCTTATGACAGCGGAACGCGAACAGCCACACTCGACCCGGTTAACGATCTGGGCGAGGTGCGGGATTACAAGGCGATCATAACCAGCGGTGTAGCGGACCAGGCCGGCAACCATCTCACCGCGGATTACCAGTGGAACTTTGTGGTCGATCCGACCACGCCTTCAGTGACCGGCGTGGATCCCACCGGGATCGTACATACCGGCAACCTGTCGATCAATGCCGGCTACAGCGATGAAGATTCAGGCATCGACACTGATGCTGTGGTAGTCACTATCGATGACAACCCCATTTCCGGATGCGAGGTAACCGCCGCTGACGTCACCTGCCAGGTGACCGGTCTCGCAGACGGTGACTATACCGTCGGCGGTTCCATAGCCGACAAGGCGGGAAACGCCACCCCCCTGGACGGTTCCTTTACGGTGCTGGACACTACGGCGCCGGCGTTCGGCAATGTTGACGCGGTCTCGGCGGGAGATCCCGGGCGGCTGGATATCGACGGTTGGGCTATCGATCCGGATACCAGTGACCCGATCGATGTCCATATATACGTGAATGGCCGGTGGGCCACGGCCATAGCCGCTGACGGGAGCCGTCCCGATGTAGGATCCGCAATACCGGGTTACGGGGATAATCACGGTTTTTCCGGGAGCATCTCAACCGATGCTGCCGGCAATACGGTTTGCGCCTATGGAATAAACAACGGCCCCGGGGAAAATGTCCTGTTGGGTTGCAAGACAGTAAACGTTCAGGTGAATCCTTTTGGAGCACTCGACGGGGTTTCAGTGGATTCATCGGGGCAGATCGATGTCGGTGGCTGGGCCATCGACCCGGACACCGGCGACCCCATAGACGTCCATGTCTATGTGAACGGCCGCTGGGGCGGCGTGCTTGCCGCCGACGGTGACCGCCCGGACGTGGGTATCGCTTATCCGGATTACGGAGACAGTCACGGCTTCAGCGGAATCGTCGGGGCCCAGGCCGGCAGCAACACCGTGTGTGCTTACGGCATCAACCAGGGCCCGGGCGGCAACGCGCTGCTGGGATGCAGGACTGAATAAAGACCAGGCCTGCCGGCCATCGACAGAGCCGGCTGTTTTACCGCTTGGCGCCTCTCATACCGGTGTTCGTCCTCGCGGCTGACAGCCGTTCTGATTGAACTCGATGTTTCCTGCAAAAGCCCCGGCCCGGCTTCCAATCTGTACCATTGAATGTGATAAACTCTATTCCTGCTTAGTCGCCCATGATTGATTTTGGGATCCCTTCGAGGGTTCTACTCTAGGAATTTACTTCTTTAGCTGGAAATTTCAGGAGCGCTATCACCAGGTCAAGGGCTGCTTCTTAGAAAAATATATGAAAAAAACAATCTCATATAATTATTTTGGATTAGTAAGGGAACTGATACTTACTGATTTCAAATTGAAATATAAAGCTTCTTTCTTTGGGTATTTGTGGTCTTTGGGCAAACCGTTGATGTTTTTTGGTGTACTGCTGGTTGTTTTTACCAAATTCTTTAAAATCGGCGGTTCAATTCCCAACTATCCCGTATACCTCCTTTTGGGAATCGTGCTGTGGACTTTTTTTACTGAAGCGACTATCACTTCACTGACGTCCATCGTCGGCAAAGGAGACCTAATCAGGAAAGTGTATTTTCCAAGGATCATCCTGACGGTCACCGCCTCACTGACAGCACTGATAACCCTGCTTTTGAATCTGGTGGTTTTTTTCATTTTCATGGCTTTCTCAAAAGTCTCTCTTACGGCAGCTTCACCTCTGTTTATCCTGATTCTGATTGAATTCATCATTTTCACAATCGGGGTTTCACTTTATCTTGCATCATTCTTCGTTCGCTTCCGGGATATCGCTCATATCTGGGAGGTAACGATTCAGGTCTTGTTCTATGCCACCCCGATCCTTTACCCGCTAAGCTTTGTACCCGATAGATATCAAAGTGTCATCATGTTGAGTCCCCTCTCTCAAATAATTCAGGACAGCCGCTATCTCCTGATTTCCAATGAGACGAGTACCGCCTTTGATGTTCTGTCTTTCCCGTTTTCCTTGATTCCCTACCTTTTACCTGTTGTCATTTTTATCAGCGGGTATTGGTTTTTTGAGAGGGAAGCCTCCAGGTTTGCTGAGGATATTTAATGGCGAAAAATACTGAGATAGCTATTAAAGTGGATGCTGTTTCCAAAAGGTTCAAGATTCCCCACGAAAAGCATTCCACCCTTAAAGCAGCGGTGTTGAATATCTTCAATAAAAAAAGTTACACGGAGTTTCAGGCGCTGGAGGATGTCAGCTTTGAAGTGAAAAAGGGGGAGTTTTTCGGGATTATCGGCAGAAACGGAAGCGGCAAAAGCACGTTGTTAAAAATTATCGCCGGAATTTACGTTCCTTCCAGGGGAAAAATCAAAATCAATGGAAGAATTTCACCTTTCCTGGAACTGGGGGTCGGTTTTAATCCGGAGTTGACCGCCAGGGAGAATATATTTCTCGGGGGTTCAATACTCGGACTTACCAAGAAAGAAATAAAGAAAAGATTCAATAAAATAGTGGAGTTCTCCGAGCTGCAGGATTTTATTGACATGAAATTCAAAAACTTCTCATCCGGCATGCAGGTCAGGTTGGCGTTTGCCCTGGCAATTTACGCTCACGCGGAGATTCTTTTGATGGATGAGGTCCTGGCCGTGGGCGACAGCAATTTTCAGAACAAGTGCCTGGAGGAGTTCAATAAATACCGGGAAGAAGGCAAAACCGTTGTGCTGGTGACTCACGACATCGCCGTGGTTCAAAGATATTGCGACAGGGCCATGTTATTGAGGAACGGGGATATCGTAAAAATCGGCAAACCCGAGGATATCGGCAATGAATATATACTCCAGAACATGGAGGATGAAGAAAAGAGAATTCAGGAAGAACAGAAGGAGAATGATGAGGAAAGCACTTTCAGGGAAGGGGATGTCGGCATAACCAATGTGGAATTCCTGGATAGCCGGGGGCAGGAAAGAAATGTCTTTGGAACAGGAGATGACATTGTTGCCAGGATCCATTATTTTTCAGAGGACACCATTGAAAAACCTGTATTCGGCGTGGCTATTCATACTCAGGATGGCATCCATATCTCCGGTCCCAATACCAGGACTTCCGGATTTATGATTCCGGAAATACAGGGAGAGGGGTATCTGGATTTCATTATCAAGGAAGCGCCCCTGTTTACCGGCGCCTATAAGCTGACGGTTGCATTATTTAACTGGAACCTGTCAATACCCTACGCATACCAGAAAAAAAAGTATACATTTAAGATCAAATCCGCCGAGGAAAATCAGTACGGAGTGGTAAAACTGGAGACCTCATGGAAGATATAGGTGAAGAGCAACTCAGAAGAACGCTCGCCTTTGACCAGTATTGTCGCTTTGCGACTACCAGAGATATCATTAAT
Organism: bacterium BMS3Abin01; assembly: GCA_002897715.1. GTDB lineage: Bacteria > Actinomycetota > Thermoleophilia > BMS3ABIN01 > BMS3ABIN01 > BMS3ABIN01. Next base: position 15,368 of record BDUA01000011.1, on the reverse strand, counting down.
ATCAATAGGAATGACCAGGAGAGATACCGGATACTGGATGTCGGCGGGCGGGGCAACCTGTTGCAGAACTTCATGCCCGAAGATGACGTGTTCTACCTCGATCCACTCATTGACTCCGATGACCATAACTATATAGAAGGCGATGGCTGCGACATACCCCTGGAAGACGGCAGTTTCGACTTCGTTGTTTCCTCGGATGTGTTTGAACATATCGAACCGTCAAGGAGAAAGCTATTCTTGATGGAAAACCTGAGAGTTGCCAGGCTGGGGGTCATCCTGGGAGCGCCGTTCTATTCCGAAGAGGTGGAGCTGGCTGAGAAAAACGCCAATGACAGTTACAGGCTCATCTCCCGGGGGGATGATCATTTCTGGCTGAAAGAGCATATTGAAAACGGCTTGCCCCGCAACGAAGAGGTCGAGGACCCGCTAAGGGCCAACGGATACGACTTTCAAAAGATTCCCATAAACAACCTCTGCCTGTGGGAGCAGATGCTCTGCTCCAGCTTCATATTACTTGCCGCGGACAAACTGGATAAAGCCAAGGAATTTAACCAATTCTATAACGAGCAGCTGTATCCCTATGACCACGATGAGGGCTCTTACCGGACAATTTACTTTATAAAAAAAGAAAAAGATCTGAAAAACCTGTCATTTGAAAAAGACGGCGTCAGTACCAGCCTTCATCTCGAAGCCATTAAGAACAATTTCAATCTTTTGTCTCAGGTATATCTGGAAGACAAGGAGAAATACGAGCAGTTAAGGAAAGATTATCAGGAAAAAGAGATCCTGGTCATCAAGAAGAACGAAGAAATAGAGGCGAAGCAGCAACATCTGGAACATCTGAAAAAAGAGCTGCGGACGTCAAGGGAAGAGATTCAAAGGATACACTCGTCCCGCAGCTGGCAGATCACCAGGCCGTTACGAGCGGCAGGCATGACCGTCCGCAGATTGGTGGAGTTGGCGAATCGGACCAGGACGCCCGGAGCGTCTTAGTCCATGAGTAACCTGTGATCCAGATTCCGATGCCTGCCTGTATAAAACGAATATGCAAGAAAGCTGGCAATGGGGGAGTGCTGGAAAGGATTCGAGGTCGCTTCAGCCATGGTGGCAATCAGGACAGGGTTTACCAAAAGTGGCTGGCGGAAAACGAAAACCGCGAATCATCACAGGTAACAAAAGATATCCAAGGGTATGAACTCAAACCGAAGATCTCGCTCATCGTGACGGTTTTCAACACCGACCCCGGCTCCCTGAACCGGTGCATAGAGTCGGTGAGGCGGCAGGTTTACGATAACTGGGAACTCTGTCTGCATGATAATGCGTCCAGCAGACAAGAAACGATCGACTGTCTCGACCGGTGGGGGCGGCAGGACGACCCACGGATAATTGTTGCCTTGGGAGAACAGAACGAAGATAAATCCATAAGGTCGAACGAAGCCGTCAGGATGGCCGGCGGCGAGTACATCGGCATCCTTGGCGACAACGATGAACTTTCGCCTTTTGCCTTGTCCGAGGTCGTTGGACTCATCAATGAGCGTCCTGGGGCTGATCTCATATACAGCGACGAAGACAGGATCGATGCCGCCGGCAACAGGTTCGATCCCTGGTTCAAGCCTGACTGGTCGCCGGAACTTTTGATGTCTGTCAATTACATCAACCGCTTCTATGTGGTTCGCCGGGAGATCGGGGATCGTGTGGGATGGTACAGGCCGGGGTATGACGGGGCACAGGACTACGATCTGTTATTAAGGATTTACCTGGTCAGCGACAAGTTCTTCCATATTCCCCGGATACTGTATCATTCCGGAACGGCATCGCGGCCGGCAAGGTCAACTGTGGCGGAAAAGGACAACTCCTCTGATGACGGCCTTAAGGCTGTAACCGATTTTCTCGACGCCAGGGGCGAGCAGGCGACAGCTGCGGCCGGCGCCATATCCACAGAATATATTGTCAGATATAAGGTACGGGGAAGCCCGAAGGTTTCCATCATCGTTCCCTTTAAGGACAAAGTGGAGCTGTTGAAGAACTGTATTGACCGGCTCCTGGAAAAAAGCAGCTACCCCGATTATGAAGTTATCCTGATCTCCAACAACAGCCGGGAAGGCGAAACCCGGGAATATCTGGAAAGCCTGAACCATCCCCGGGTCAGATTATTTACTTATGACATCCCTTTTAACTACTCAAAAATAAACAACTGGGGAGCAGCACAGGCGACCGGAGAGTATCTTTTATTCCTGAATAATGACACAGAGGTGATTTCTCCCTCCTGGATCGAGGAAATGCTGGGGTACGCTCAGCGTCCGGAAATAGGAGCCGTGGGCGCCAAGCTGCTTTTCGAGGATGGGACCATTCAGCATGGCGGCGTAGTCCTGGGGATCGGCGGCTTCGCGGATCATATCTACGCCGGCGCCAGGGAAAACAGCAGTACCGCTTTTGGCCGGGACACCTGGACCCGCAATTATCTGGCCGTTACCGCCGCCTGCCTGATGGTGGACAGGAAAAAATTTGAAGCTGTAGGCGGCTTCGATGAAGAATTCGTGGTTTGTGGCAGTGACGTGGAGCTGTGTCTGCGTTTATATGCAGCCGGCTACCGGAATGTTTATCTCGCTTTCGTCAGGCTTTATCATTATGAGGCGCAGACGCGCAGGGCCTGGGTTGATCAAAAGGATATCGAATGTTCGATAAGGCACTACGCGCCTTTCCTGCAAAGAGGAGATCCCTATTACAATGAAAATCTTTCGCTGGCAGGTACGGACGGGAATACTCTCCGGGGTTTGAGGGAGAATTGATGATGTCGTCTCCAGTTAAAAAAGTCATATATTATTTTCGTACTGAAGGCGCGAGGAACACAGTCGCCAGAGGCCTGAACAAACTGGCAACTGTGGTTAAGAGTAATGAAGATACCAGTCCCAGGTCCTCGCCCGGACCGGTTGATATCTCAGATTACTTCCCCCCCGAGGCACAGCCGATACCGATCAGGAGGGTCAGGAATACCGGCAAGCAGCGGCGCCTGACCCTGATCTTACCAACAGTCAACCAGGAACACCTTTATGCCGGTGCCTGGACCGCCCTGAAAATATTCTGGAACACCGCCCAGGAAAACGATTATCGCGTCAGGGTAATCTCAGCCACCAGCCCCTATAGTTCCGAAGGGCTGGAAAAGCTGGATTTTATCGGACCGGGAGAGGTACTGAACATCGAGTCCTGGCAAAGAGAGGATAATGTTCCCTGTGAAATAGAGCACGACGAACTGTTCATAGTAACCGCCTGGTGGACCGCTTATGTGATCAAGGAACTGGAAACCACCAACCAGGTATTTTACCTGATTCAGGACTTTGAGCCAGGGTTTTATTCCTGGTCATATCGATACATCCTGGCTCTGGAGTCATATAAGTTCAAATACGCCAAGATATTCAACACCTCGATCCTGTACGAGTTCTTTAAAGAACAGGACCTGTTATCCGGTGAACGCGAGATATTCTTTGAGCCGGGCATTACCAAGTCACTGTTTTATCCTGACGAGAAAACCAGGTATAAAGATACAGGCAAGGCTACTATCTTGCTTTACGGCCGGCCGGCGGTAACCCGAAACCTTTTTGAGCTGGTGATATTAAGCCTGGAACATTTTTTCAAAGCCAATCCCGCGTACAAGGAAAAGATCGGCGAGATAATATCTGTCGGTGAGAAGCACGATAGCCTGGTAGTCGGCGGATTTACGATAAAATCCCTGGGTAAACTGTCCATGACTGAATGGGCCCGCCTGGCACGGGAGAGTGATATAGGCATTTCGGTAATGTGTTCACCGCACCCCAGTTATCCTCCCCTGGAAATGGCCGCCGCGGGCATGCTGGTGGTTACCAATCGCATATACAACAAGGACCTGGCAAAGGTCAACGACAACTTCATATCTTCAGACTCCAGTATCGAAGACATGGCGGAGGCCATAAAAAGGGCTATTGACCGGCTTGAGGACCAGGAAACAATCAGAAGGAACGCTGAGCTCTTCCTGGAGCAAAGGGACTGGGATGAAAACCTTAAAGGGACAACGGAATTCATCACTGATAAAAATAGTGCAGGAACCTGAGTTCAGCTTCGGTCAATAAATTTTCGCCTGCATGCCCGGCACATCTATCACCCGGCACCCCAGCAGGGGGTTGGTGTCTCCCGCGCCTACGTTGATGCCGTAGGCGCACACCGCGTAGCTTCCCGAGACGGCGGCGGCTACGCTGCCGCTGAAGCCGTGGCTGTCACCGTAGCCCGGGTAGGCCGAACCCACGTCGGTCCGGGTGCCGTCGGCGGTAAAGGCGCCGCCCCACTGACCGTTCACGTAGATGTGTACTGCTATGGGTTCGGCGGTATCGGGGTCCAGAGCCCAGCCGCTTATGTCTATATCGCCGGTACTGTTGCCGTATTCATCCACCACTGCTGAAATATCTTCCAGGTTACCCAGGGGGTTTACCGGCACGTCTATCACCTTGCACCCCAGCAGGGAGTTGGTGTCTCCCGCGCCGGTGTTGATGCCATAGGTACACACTGTGTTGCTACCCGGGGCGGCGGCTACACTGCCGCTGTAGCCGTGATCAGAGCCAAAGCCGGGGAAGACACCGCCCACGTCGGTCCGGGTGCCGTCGGCGGTGAAGGCGCCGCCCCAGCGGCCGTTCACGTACACATGGACCTCTATGGGGGCGGCGGTATCGGGGTCGATAGTCCAGCCGCCCACATCGATCTGGCTGGGGCCGGTCAGGGAAAGGGAGTTCAGATCACCGAAGGGATCCACCGGCACGTCTATCACCTTGCACCCCAGCAGGGAGTTGGTGTCTCCCGCGCCGGTGTTGATGCCATAGGTACACACTGTGTGTAAACCGGGGGATACATTATCTATCTGCGCACTGTAGCCGTGGTTAGCGCCAAAACGCAAGTACCAGGCATAAACATCAAACCTGATATCGTCGGCTGAGACTGTATGGAAAAAGTTCCCATCCAAATAGATAGATACATCAACCGGATCAGAAGTATCGGTATCAAACGCCCAGCCAAACAAGCTTATTTGGCTGGGCGCGTAAATAGATATTCCATCAAGGTTGCCGATGATGGGAGGATAGAAAGAGGAATTGGAATAAACTGATGCAATATGAGCTATAGACTGGCCGTAAGTGAGTCCGGGGACCGCCCACTTGCCGCCCAGGTTTCTTAATGTACGGACATTATTGATGTGGTTGGCGCCAAAGTGTCTCGGATCCCAGCTGTCATTGCAATACTGATTAACATGGTTTGGGAACAAATACCATGCAAGGTGTGCATAGTGAGCGATAACACCGGCTTCGGCGCTGGGAAAAGAATTCCCAGGATTACCACCACCGGTCGCGCCGATTCCGGCGAAATTATTCTGCCAGGGCCTTACATCACCCGTGTAACGGAGATAATTTGTCTCGTGAAGCATCTGGGCGAATGCGAGGTCGGCTTTGATGCCGAATAGTTTTCCCCATTTAACGTACAGTTGAGCGATTTCGGGATGGATATGATCCGGGTTTTTAGAGGTGAGCGCTTCTTCCAGCTGCTCAGGCGTGACTGACGAGATACCTGCGATCGGCTCATCAGCAGTAATACCCGCAGCACCTTCGCTTGCTGACAAGCAAAATAAAGTAAGCACCGTCAGCGGGAGCATTATCCTGATAATGTTTTTTCTTATTTTTTCTTTGGGCAAAAGATTTTTTTGACCGAGTATTATAGTCAGTAAAGGATATATGTTCCGATGTGCAGATAAAACTGCGTAAATATTATATAAATGTTTGGAAGAACGTCATGAATGAGAGTGGTAAATAACTAAAGTGGAAATGGTTTTGAATATCAAGAATCGTAGCTTATTCTTTACCGCCGGAGTCATTCTGGCCCTGGTCGTCTTTACCCTGGCGAGCGGAGGGTTCGGTGGTAACCAGGCCCCGCCGGAGACCATCGGTGACGATATTGTCCTGTCAGGCTCTGATTTCCTCGAAGGAGCGACGGAGGGCGCTTCCGTAACATCTATAACCGGAACTGGACAACAAGTAATCATGCTTTCAGAGGCGGAATCAGCCGGCACCTATACTTCCGGCCGGCTGCAGGCGGACTACGCTTTTAACGCCCTGGGGCTCCATTGGGTCGAAGATGTGCCGGATGGCGGTGGCGTAGAGGCGGAAGTAAGATTCAGCCGGGATGGTACGAACTGGGGTGACTGGCTGAAGGTCCCGGTTGCCGATGATGCAGTACCGGATCATGTCAATGAAACGAAATCGGCCGGGGAGACAATAGGTCAGCTTGTCTTTTATGATGAAGCGCGTTTTTTCCAGTACAGGCTTAATCTAACCAGCAACCAGGCTGGTGAGTCACCGACGGTAAGCAGGCTGACCGCCAGTTATATCGACGCTATGGGCTACCATGAATCACCGCTGTCTCCGGCTGCTATCTGGAGAAAGGTTGGCGCCTTTGCCCAGCCTCCGCCCGCCAGCGCCCAGCCGGCTATCATCTCCAGAGCCCAATGGGGCGCCGATGAGGATTACATGACCTGGGAGCCGGAGTACCAGACACCCAGGAAACAGATAATCCACCATACTGTTACAAACAACTTCGACTCGAATCCGGCAGCTACGGTAAGGTCAATATATTATTATCATGCTGTAAGTCTGGGTTGGGGTGATATCGGTTACAACTTCCTGGTTGACCGTAACGGAAATATATATGAAGGCCGCTATGGCGGGAACGGTGTAATAGGCGGACACGCTCTGAGCTGGAATTACGGCTCGATCGGAATCGCCGTTCTGGGCGATTACAGAAGCGGGGAAGTATCGTCCCAGACATACAAGGCCCTGGTGGAACTGATGACCTGGAAATCCATCGTCAATCAGATCAATCCCCTCGGAAACGATTATCTCAATGGAACTTACCTTCCCAACTACCTGGGACACAGGGATGTGATTTCAACAACATGCCCGGGCGATAATCTTTATCAGTATCTGCCTTCACTGCGCAATGATGCCTACGTTGATTTTGTCAGGCCGCACGGAACGTTGGACTCTGTAGCCATAACTGGTCCTGGGCAAATTATCTCTAGCGGCTGGGCCATCGACTTTGACACCACCGGCCCTGTCGAGGTACACATTTATATGGACGACCGGTACATCACTGCCTTTAGCGCCGACGGCAGCCGGCCCGACGTGGGCGCCGCCTATCCGGGCTACGGGGACAGCCACGGCTACAGCGCGCAGATAGATAATGTATCCTCCGGTCCTCACACGGTGTGTACCTACGGTATCAATGTGGGGGCGGGAGACAGCAACCCCCTGCTGGGGTGCAAGGTGATCGATGTGCCGGTGGATCCCTTCGGTGACCTGAACTCACTTTCCCTGACCGGCCCCAACCAGATCAATGTGGATGGCTGGGCCATCGATCCGGATGTTACCGAGCCCATCGATGTGCATCTTTATATGGACGGCCGGTACGTCTCTGCCTTTACCGCCGATAACACCAGGACCGATGTGGGCGCCGTCTACCCGGGATATGGGGATGACCACGGCTACAGCGCGCGGATCGATAATGTATCTTCCGGTCCACATACGGTGTGTACTTACGCCATCAACGCCGGGGTGCGAGACACCAACCCCCTGCTGGGGTGCAAGGTGATCGATGTGCCGGTGGACCCCTTCGGTGACCTGAATTCCCTTTCCCTGGCCGGCCCCAACCAGCTCAGCCTGGGCGGCTGGGCCATCGACCCGGACAGCATCGAACCCATCCAGGTACACATCTACGTGAACGGCCAGTGGGGCGGGGTGCTGACGGCAAACGACCCGCGGGCAGACGTGGATAACAGCTACCCGGATTACGCGCCTGACCACGGCTTCAGCGGCACCATCCCGGTTAGCGCCGCCCGCAACACGGTCTGCGCCTACGGCATCAACACCGGGCCGGGAGGTAATTCCCTGCTGGGATGCAGAGTGATCGATGTGCCGGTAAACCCCTTCGGTAACCTGGAAGGAGTATCGGCAGGTGCTCCGGGCCAGCTCGATGTGAGCGGCTGGGCCCTGGACCCCGGCACCGCTGAACCCATAGCAGTACACATCTACGTGAACGGCCAGTGGGGCGGCGCCTTCACCGCCGACGCCACCCGGACCGACGTGGGTTCCGCCTTCCCGGGCTACGGCGACAGCCACGGCTTCAGCGGCAGCGTAGCGGTTCGCTCCGCTGTCAACACCGTCTGCGCCTACGGCATCAACCAGGGGGCGGGAGACACCAACCCCCTGCTGGGGTGCAAGGTGATCGATGTGCCGGTAAACCCCTTCGGTGACCTGAACTCGCTCTCCCTGGGCAGCCCCGACCCCTCCGACCCCGACCATGTCCAGATAGACATGGGCGGCTGGGCTATCGACCCCGGCACCACCGGCCCCATCCAGGTACATATCTACGTGAACGGCCAGTGGGGCGGCGCCTTCACCGCCGACGGTACCCGGACCGACGTGGGTTCGGCCTACCCGGGCTACGGCGACAGCCACGGCTTCAGCGGCAGCGTGACCGCCGCCGTCTCGGGAAGCTACACCGTCTGCGCCTACGGCATCAACCTGGGGGCGGGAGACACCAACCCCCTGCTGGGGTGCCGTCAGATATAGGGGCGGCGCCGGGACGCACTTTTTGCGACCGCTGCATGCTGATTTTACCCCCAGATAACAATTTGCCGCGAGCCCTTAACCAGCCCAGAGGTGTAACCGGAAGCATCTCCGGGGTATGAATTAAAAGGATATTGAGATCCTTTAGAAAAATGAATACTATTCCCCCTTTTAATTATCATTGTCAGAAAGCCCTGGGCGGTAGTCGCGAACTATGATGATCATGGATAAAAAGATTAAAGCAATCATAATCAGTTTACTTATTATCACCGCCGTTGGAATCTTTGTATTCCCTGTGATGGCCTGTGATGGAACACAGAATGCAGAGAAGCGGGCGGGTACGGTCACGGACAAGCCGGACGAGACCACAAAGACAGGTGCCTTGATAGATACCATCTCGTCAGGGGCAGCTGTAAAAACCGATAATAGCGGGAATTATGATCTACCGCCGGTTCCAGAAGATACGACTGGCGTCACAGCACCCACTATTGACCATCCGCCGCTGGCGAAGCTAAGCGCTACCGTCACCGCCCAGAAGGGGATCAACGAGAAGAACATCTCCATATTCTTTTATCTTGACGGGCCCGGCAGTTTCACTATACAGGAGAAAGAATCAGGTCAATGGCATACAACGTTCGAGAACGTCATGTACTCGGGTGCCGGCGGCCTCGATGCCGGTGAGATATCAGCTGAACAGGAGACAAAAACCGTTCGAGCCCTAAAGGTTGAGGACGGGAAATATGTGGCTGTTACCGAAGAGTTCACAATCTCAAGGTCAGATGTAGACTCCGCCGGGGGCATAAAAACCTATACCGGTTCGCAGTAATAGTTTTTATCAGAGAGCCGATTATTCAATGATGGATAATAAAGTTGAAAACCGGACCGCTTTTTTTTCTTGCACCAGGTGGGCTGTCTCTACGTTGTTCGCTTTACTGATAGTCATCCTGGTGAATATCAATGGCAGCGCCAGGGCTGACTTCAACCCATCGTATATAATTTCCGACCCGGCCTTTACCAACACGGCAACCATGACTGAAGCTGATGTTCAGGCCTTTCTGGAATCCAAGGGCAGCTATCTCGCCGATTATTATGAAACCAGGGATTCCTATATCGGCCCCAATAACGACATTGCCGCCAGGGGCTGGCGTGCCTCAAAGATAATATGGAATGTGGCAAACTGGTATGGAATAAACCCTCAGGTCATCCTGGCCACCCTGCAGAAAGAACAGAGCCTTATCACCAACCCGGCGCCGCCGGCCTGGGCGATCGACTGGGCCATGGGTTACGGTTGCCCTGACTCCAGCCCCTGTTCGTCCTATCCGGGCCTGGCCATGCAGGTCGACTGGGGCACCTGGCAGCTCCGCTGGAACATGGACCTGGCCAACAGCCGTGATTCGCGGGTCGCTCCATACCTGACCGGCGACACTATTACAATTGATGATACACCGGTCTATTTACAGAACGGCGCGACTGCATCCCTGTACAGATATACGCCTCACTTCCATGGCAATCAGAATTTCGTCATTATTTCCGAGAGGTGGTTCAGTGTGCCGCTGTTTTACCCCCTCGGCAATATCGATTCCCTGCAGGGAACCCCCCTCGGCTTCCAGGTGAACGGCTGGGCCATCGACCCCGATACCACCGATCCCATCGATGTGCACCTGTACGTGGACGATCAGTACGTCACCGCCTTTACCGCCGACGGCGCCCGGCCCGACGTGGGCGCCGCCTACCCGGGCTACGGCGACAACCACGGCTTCAGCGCCCAGATCAATAACATATCCCCCGGCCCGCATACGGTGTGTGCCTACGGCATCAATACCGGCGCCGGAGGCAACAACCTGCTGGGGTGCAGCACTGTGGACGTTTCCGGCAACTCCCTAGGTAACGACCCCCTTGGCAACGTCGACTCATTGCAGGCGGCCCCCCTCGGCTTCCAGATGAACGGCTGGGTCATCGACCCCGATACCACCGACCCCATCGATGTGCACCTGTACGTGGACGATCAGTACGTCACCACCTTTACCGCCGACGGCGCCCGGCCCGACGTGGGCGCCGCCTACCCGGGATTTGGCGACAACCACGGCTACAGCGCCCAGATCGACAATGTATCCCCCGGGCAACACATGGTGTGTACCTATGGCATCAACGTAGGCGCGGGAGACACCAACCCCCTGCTGGGATGTGAGGTCGTGACGATTTCCAGTGATCCCTTCGGCAATATCGATTCCCTGCAGGGAATCACCCTCGGCTTCCAGGTGAACGGCTGGGCCATCGACCCCGATACCACCGACCCCATCGATGTGCACCTGTACGTGGACGATCAGTACGTCACCGCCTTTACCGCCGACGGCGCCCGGACCGACGTGGGCGCCGCCTTCCCGGGCCATGGCGATAACCACGGCTACAGCGCCCAGATCAATAACATATCCCCCGGCCCGCATACCGTGTGTACCTATGGCATCAACGTAGGCGCGGGAGACACCAACCCCCTGCTGGGATGTGAGGTCGTGACGATTCCCAGTGATCCCTTCGGCAACCTGGACTCATGGCAGGGACTCCCCTTTGGCTTCCAGGTGAACGGCTGGGCCATCGACCCGGACGTTACCGACCCTATAGACGTGCATATCTATGTGGATGACCGGTTCGCCGCTGCCTTTACCGCCGACGGCGCCCGGACCGACGTGGGCGGCGCCTACCCGGGCTACGGCGACAACCACGGCTACAGCGCCCAGCTGGACGATGTATCCCCCGGACAGCACACGGTGTGCGCCTACAGCATCAACGTGGGCGCGGGAGACACCAACACCCTGCTGGGATGCACGGTCGTCGACGTGCTGTCGGGAGACCCCTTCGGCAACCTGGACAGTGCGTCTGTAGCAAACCCGGGACAGGTTGATGTGAGCGGCTGGGCCATCGACCCGGACACCACCGACCCCATCGATGTGCACCTGTACGTGGACGATCAGTACGTCACCGCCTTTACCGCCGACGGCGCCCGGACCGACGTGGGCGGCGCCTACCCGGGCTACGGCGACAACCACGGCTACAGCGCCCAGCTGGACAATGTATCCTCCGGGCCGCACACCGTATGTACCTACGGCATCAATACCGGCCCCGGAGGCAACAACCTGCTGGGATGCACGGTCGTCGACGTGCTGTCGGGAGACCCCTTCGGCAACCTGGACAGTGCGTCTGTAGCAAACCCGGGACAGGTTGATGTGAACGGCTGGGGCATCGACCCGGACACCACCGACCCCATCGATGTGCACCTGTACGTGGACGATCAGTACGTCACCGCCTTTACCGCCGACAGCGCCCGGACCGATGTGGGCTCCGCCTACCCGGGCTACGGCGACAACCACGGCTACAGCGCCCAGCTGGACAATGTATCCCCCGGGCAGCACACGGTGTGCGCCTACGGCATCAACGTGGGCGCGGGAGACACCAACCCCCTGCTGGGATGCAAGGTCGTCGACGTGCTGTCGGGAGACCCCTTCGGCAACCTGGACGGGGTGTCGATGGCTGCCCCGGGCGAGGTTGATGTAAGCGGCTGGGCCATCGACCCGGACACCACCGACCCCATCCAGATCCACATCTACGTCAACGGCCAGTGGGGCGGCGCCTTTACCGCCGATACCACCAGGACCGATGTGGGCGCCGCCTATCCCGGCTACGGCGCTGCCCACGGCTTCAGCGGTACTGTGCCGGTAAGCGCCGCCAGTAATGATATCTGCGCCTACAGCATAAATACCGGGCTGGGGAACAACGCCTTCCTGGGCTGCACCACGGTTCCAGCTCCCGGGGTGCCGATCACCTTGACATCTGACACGGCTTTCAATGCCGTCGACGGCGACGGGACCCTGCTTGCTACCTTTAACGCCGGCGAGACAGTAACTGTGAGCTATTCCTCGGATGAATATTTCATCCAGGCACCCGGCGTCAGCAGGACCAGTCAGGCATATGTCCGGCTGAACCCGGTAAACGCTGAAGGGATAATGCAGGTAACCTCCTATCACGATATCCCGTCATGGGATACCAGCCTCGACGATAACCGTTTCCGGGGCTCGGTTGAAATCCGTTATTCCCCCGTTTCCCAAAAGGTCTGGGTCATCAATGACCTGCCGCTGGAACTCTACCTGAGAGGGATCGCTGAAAGCAGCTCGGGGGCGCCGCAGGAATTCCTGAAAACCATGAGCGTCGCTGCCCGTGATTACGCTCTCTATCATGTGAACCGGGGCGGCAAGTATTACGAAAACGGCCAGGATATCTTCCACCTGAAGAACAGCCGTAACGGCAACGGCGATGACCAGGTATACAAGGGCTACGGTCTGGAAGCACGCTTCCCCGATCTGACTGCCGCCGTTACCGCCACCAACGGTCTGGTGGTGACATATAATGGTTCCTTGGCCATCACGCCTTATTTCTCCAATTCGGATGGCAGGACCCGTTCGGCGCAGGAAGCCTGGGGAGTCACTTACTGGCCCTGGCTGACCAGTGTTCCCGACCCGGACTGTGCCGGCATGGCTCTTAACGGCCACGGAGTGGGCATGAGCGGCCACGGAGCCTATATGCGGGCGGAGCGCGGTGACAGTTTCAACGACATCCTCACTTACTATTATCAGGGCACTGTTATCCAGCCCCTGTCTACCGATATGAATGTCCGGGTTGCCATCTACAGTACGTCCTGATCCCGTTGCTCACCGGAAACCAGAGGTAGATAAATTGCCCGGTGGCAACATAACCCTGGGTATCATCAGCCATCAACGGATCTCCGACTCCATGGCGGGACCGGGCATTCGCTGCTGGGAGTTCGCCAGAGCGCTCGCCGACACAGCTGATGTAAGGTTATTCTCGCCGGAAGAGTCCGACCTTACTCCCAAGGGTTTCGACCTGATTACTTATTCAGACAAGACACTGGTCAAACAGGTTTCAAGCTGCGACGCTATACTCTGCCAGGGATTTATCCTCAATAATTTCCCCGCTATAAAGAAGCTTGGCAAGTATCTTATCGTCGATCTTTACGTCCCCATGGCCCTGGAGGCGCTGGCGCAGTTCCAGCATGCCGGACTCCCAGAGCAAAACGCCACGCAGGAAAACGTCCTGTCTGCGATTATCGAACAGTTAGCCTTCGGTAACTTTTTCATATGTGCCTCAAAGCGGCAGAGGGACTACTGGCTGGGTCTCCTGTCCGCAGCCGGACGGGTGGACCCGGTGAGCTTCAATAACGACCAGTCCCTGTATCAGTTGATCGATGTGGTGCCTTTCGGTCTTCCCGACAAACCACCGGTTGCTACAGGAAAAGTCCTGAAGGGAGTTTATCCGGGAATCGGTGCAGGCGATAAGATCCTGCTCTGGGGTGGCGGCGTTTATAACTGGCTGGATCCATTCACTCCCATCAGAGCGGTAGCCAGCCTGGCTAAGAAACGTGGCGACATAAAGCTTTTTTTCATGGGTACCGGGCATCCGGACCCCAACGTTCCCAGGATGAGGGCCTACGACGAAGCGCTGCTGCTCAGCCGTGAGCTGGGTGTCCTCAACAGCAGTGTGTTCTTTAACGACCGGTGGGTCGCTTACAAGGACCGTGTCAACTTCCTGCTGGAGTCCGACCTGGGCGTAAATGCCAATATCGACCACATCGAAACCCGTTTTTCCTTCCGCACGAGAATCCTGGACTGCATCTGGTCTTCGTTACCGATCGTCTCCACCTATGGCGACTCGCTCAGCAGCATGGTGCAGCACCGTAAGCTGGGGCTCGTTACCAGACCCGGTGATGCCCGGGCTTATGCTGATGCCATCGAGAGGTTGCTGGATGATGATGAACTCCGTAGCCGTTGTAGCAGCAACCTCCGGACTGTAGCCGCAGAATTCCACTGGTCGGAAACCACGCAACCGATAAAAAGGTTTCTCAAAAGTATCGCCTACGCGGACCGGAACGATGCTACCGTCAGCAGGCTGGCTATCAGCATTCCCGGCCCTGGGAAGAACTGGAGCAGCCGGCGGCGGTTGGCTGGTTGTTTCAAACGGGCTGCCGGTAGAATAAAAAGGAGACTGCCGTGAGTTTCCTCAGCTGCTGCCGGAGGTTCTTAACACTCATTCCTCACGTGGTTCGGCAACCCAGCAAGGGATTGGTGTCTCCCGGTCCTACGTTGATGCCGTAGGCGCACACCGTGTAGCTTTCCGAGACGGCGGCGGTCACGCTGCCGCTGAAGCCGTGGTTGTCGCCGTAGCCCGGATAGACGGCGCCCACGTCGGTCCGGCTGCCGCCGGCGGTGAAGGCACCGCCCCACCGGCCGTTTACGTAGATATGGACCTCTATGGGGTCGGTGGTATCAGGGTCGATGGCCCAGCCACCCACATCGAGCCGGCCCGGAGTGCCGGCCGACACCCCGTCCAGATTGCCGATGGGACCGACGGGAACATCGATCACCTTGCACCCCAGCAGGGAGTTGGTGTCTCCCGCGCCGGTGTTGATGCCGTAGGCGCAGACGGTGTTGCTGGCGTCATTGGCGCGGACAGACCCGCTGAAGCCATGGTTGTCGCCATAGCCCGGGTAGGCGCCGCCCACGTCGGGCCGGTAGCCACCGGCGGTGAAGGCGCCGCCCCACTGGCCGTTCACGTAGACGTGGACCTCTATGGGGTCAGCGGTACCGGGATCTATGGCCCAGCCACTTATATCTACCTGGCCCAGGGCGCCCACCGACACCCCTTCCAGGTTACCCAGGGGGTTTACCG
>BDUA01000010.1 GCA_002897715.1 bacterium BMS3Abin01 | reverse complement strand
GTTGCCGCGGTGGTCGTAAGCGTAGGACGTTATTCCTCCCGCCGGGTCGGTGACCTGGATCAGGTCGTCGTTGGGGCTATAGCCGTAAAGGGTCTCGTAACCGCGCTGGTCCCGCATTCTGGTCATGTTGCCCTCGCCGTCGTAGGCGTAAAGGAGGGAAGCGCCGGTGGGGTCGGTGGTCTGCACGCGCCGCCCCAGCTCGTCGTAAGTATAACTGGTGGTGTTTCCCGCCGGGTCGGTGTAAGAGAGCAGGTTGTCCGCCGCATCGTAGGTATAGGCGGTGGTCCTTACCGCCCCGCCCTCGTCGGGCTCGGCTACAGACAAGGTCCTGCCTAAGGCGTCGAACGTCCTGGTGGTGGTGTTTCCCGCCGGGTCGGTTACCGCGGTCTGGTTGCCCGCCTGGTCGTAGGCGTAGGTGGTGATGTTACCCTCAGGGCCGGTGGTGCGGACCATGCGGTTGTTCTTGTCAAAGGTAAAGTAGGACCAGTTGCCGTTTCTGTCCTTGGTAGCGGTGCGGTTGCCGGCGGCGTCGTAGCTGTACTGGATAGTGTTTCCCAGGGCGTCGGTTACCTGACTCAGCTTGTCCATGGGCGTGTACTGGTAGCTGGTCACCTTGCCCTCGGGGTCAGTCATGGATATGCGGTTGCCGTTGCCGTCGTACTGGTAAGTGGTCACCACGTCCACCGGCAGGCCGGTGCCGGAGTCGGTGACCTGGCGAGTTATGGTCAGAAGGTCGCCGATGGCGTTGTAGCCGTAAGATGTAGTGTTTCCCTCGCCGTCGGTCTCACTGGTCTTCCTGCCCAGGTTATCGTAGCCGTAGTCGATGACTACCTGATCATCTGCAGAGCGGTTGGAGTTTACGGTCACTGTGTCCGGGTAACCGTTCTGGTCGTAGGTGTAGGTAGTCACGTCGCCGTTCCTGTCGGTGTAGCTGGCCAGGGTGCCGTCGCCGTTGTAGGTGAAGGAATCGCTGTAGCTGGCGGTGCCTCCTGAGTAGTCCGTCACCTGGGGGTAATCTGTCTCAAGCAGGTAGGTTCCGGAGGCATCGTAGCTGTAGCTGGTGGTCTGCCCCTGGCATCGGTTACCGTAAGCGGCTTGTTCCTGACGTTATAGACGGTCTGGGTGTGCTGCTCCTCCGGAGCGCCGAAGGCCTTGTAGCTGTCGGTGACGTTGCCGTACTGATCAAAGACCTTTTTGTTCACTACACCGCGCCTGTCGGTCATCGTATCGCGGTTGCCTGCTGAGTCATAGGTATAGATGGTCTCGTTGCCGTAGGGGTCCACTTCACTGGTGAGCCTGAAGGCCCCGTCGTAATGGTGTACGGTGATCTGGTCGTCATCAGGAGTGCCCGGGTCCATCACCCGGGTGATGGTGGTCTGGCCGGCGGTATCGTAGTCGAAGGTGATCAGGTTGCCCTCGGCGTCGGTCTGCTCGGTCACACGGCCGTAGGAGTCGTAGAGGTTGTTGACGAAGGCATTACCCTCGGGGTCGGTAACGGTGGTGATGTGATGGAAGGCGTCGTAGGCGAAAGCAGTCACCCCGCCCACCTGGTCGGTGACCGTCTCCAGCTCGCCGGCGGCGGTGTAGGTGAAGGCAACCGTATTGCCGGCGGGGTCGGTGAGGGTCTGGATGCGGTTGTCGGCGTTGTAGGCAAGCGAGAGCACCCTGCCCGCCGGGCCGGTGATGGTGGTAAGCCTGAGGCTGCCGTCGTAGGAGAGGGTGGTGGCCTGGCCGTTTTCGGCCACTACCTCCGCCAGACGGTTATCGGCGTTGAAGTTAAAGGTGATCTGGTCGGCGGTAAGCAGGGTATAGGTGCCGTCGGGGTTTTTGGTAAGGAGGTCGTGCCTGCCGGAAGGCGCTGTGTAGCTTCCGTCCGGGTTCAGGATAAAGATATCCTGCCGGCCGTCGCCCCTGAGAATCACCACGTCACCGCTCTGTCTGGGGTTGGCGCTCACCTGCCAGTTGAAGGACCAGCCGAAGCCCAAAGGACCGTCTGAGGCATCGTTGGAGTTGTAGGTGCGCTCGAACTTCAGGGACAACCCTCTGGTGGGTATCTCCATGTCGGTATGGTCGTAAACGAAGGCGCCGGTGGAGGTGTTCACCGGCTCGCCGAAGGCGCCGCACCAGGTGTCGGTGCCCAGGGCCTGAGCCTCGGCGCCGGCCTGGGTGAAGGGCACGTCGGACCAGGGGGTGGCATCTACGTTTAAGGCTTCAGTTCCAGAACCATATGGCCTGGGGCCACCTTTTCCTCCCCACCAGTTGTTTGTCGCGTCAAAGATGTTGGTGTCATCCTTATTATGAATGCCGGAGTAGTTGTTGGGATTGGTGAAGATGTCGTTATAGCGTATCTGCGGGGTTCCCGAATAGACGAATATATTGGAGCTGTACGAATGGTATATGGCATTACCGGTGATGGTGGGAGATGAACCGTCTATGAAAAGCTGCCCGCGATCCCTGTAGCTGGGGCGGCTGCCGCCGTAGCGTAAGGTCGAATTGGTTATGCTACCGATACTCCCTGTCCTAAAGGCAACATAATACCAGTCACCTGGCTCTGGCGAAGTGGCATCTCCATCACCGTTGGTGTCGGTACCATCACTATCGTCAAAAAAAGATGTGAAGGTAACGCCATCTGCATTCAACTCTCCGTACACTTCTATACTGTGGTCGGTGTTGCTGTGTTCCCCTCCACTTATCACAGCCGGGAACTTCACTACGGAGTCTGGATATATGGTGAGGGAGACGCCCGCCTCCACATCCATATGACCGTAGCCGAAGTAGCCGTGAACGGTCTCTGGCACGTACGGTGAGTTGGATGCCGGCCAGGTAGTGTCGCCGGTTATATGGCCGGTCAGGTACATGCCGTTTACACCGTTTCCGGAATACTCATTGTTATCCACGTTCGGACCGATGATGGCCGGCAATACCAAGGCTTTGCGACCGTTTCCGGTAAAGCTGTTACTACTCAGAGTTGATAGCGGCGCCTCTGATTCCAGGCCTTCGTCGCTGTTGAAAGAAAATGTTGAATTGGTGATAAGGGGTGCAGTTGCCCCGGAATAAATATACAGGCCATCCCGATATGAATAGGAGATGGCAGACCCGGAGATGACGACCGGGGCGCCGGTGCCCGAGATCGCAACAGAGCCGTTAAAGCCAGTGGCCTTGCCGCCGTAGAGTACGGAGCTGTTGTTAAGGAAAGAGCTCTCTGGAATGGTATTGTTTCCCAATTGGAATTCGATACCATGCCAATCACCAGGCGTTGGTGGATTAGCTCCCTGATCATTGTCCGTATCACCGCCGTGAGCGTCGTCGTAAAAGGAGGTGAAGGTAACATCGTCAGCTTTCAAAAACCCCTTCACAACCAGGTCACAGGACGAGTTTCTACCCTTTACCACTACACCAGGCTCGATGGTGAGCACCACGTCGGATTCCACCGTGACGTTACAGTTGAGCACATAGGGACTGCCCGCCGCTGTCCAGGTAGTGTCGGCTGTGATGGAACCACTGATGTTGGTCTGGGCCTGTGCTACAGGTGCATATATCAGCAGGAAGGAGATACAGCTTAAAAGAGTAAGGAGGAACAGGAGATGAAAGATCCCTGATGGTGCCGGTCCTACCTTGATGTGAGCGATGAAGTTTTCAGGATAGGCCCGCAGACCCCCCCATTGGCGGAATATGCCTGGACCCGGCTTCCCTCTTCAAGCTCCCTATCCTTTCGTACCGTGGCAATGGCTGAAGTTCAGCAGGTAAGGTACGTCCCCTTGTTTTCCGCTCTCACAGTCTCTTTCCTTCCCGCTGGTTACCGCCGACCGCATGCTCCATGAGAAACTCGGGGATGAATACGCGGTTATGCTGCTTGCCCAGGTGAAAGGGTCGTCAGGGTAGGGCCTGCCGCTGCCTCAGGGCTTCGTAAAGGATGACCGTTCCCGCCATGGCGACATTGAGGGATTCGGCCTCCGGCAGCTGGGGAATCCGCAGGCGCAGACACGACGCCTCCATGAGCTTCTGCGGGACCCCTTTCCGCTCCGATCCCAGCACCAGCAGGAAATCACCGGCCAGCAGCCGGCTCTCCTCCACGGAACTGTCCCAAACAGCCAGACCATGATGGGGGTCGCTGGAGACGA
Organism: bacterium BMS3Abin01; assembly: GCA_002897715.1. Classification (GTDB taxonomy): domain Bacteria; phylum Actinomycetota; class Thermoleophilia; order BMS3ABIN01; family BMS3ABIN01; genus BMS3ABIN01. The sequence goes on along the minus strand of BDUA01000010.1, from coordinate 7,088 downwards.
TGGCCGACCCGCGCGTCGTAGCATGGGTGATCATCTCGTTGGACGTGACATCCAGGTGGATGGGCATCCGGAAGACCGCACCCATGGCGGCGCGCTGACACTTGAAGCTGTAAGGGTCCACCGCATCCGGAGAGAAAGCGACGCCGCAGCCACCCAGCGCCGACGCGGAGCGGATGATGGTGCCGGCGTTCCCCGGGTCACCCACGCCGGCCAGGTAGATAAGCGGCCCCTCGGTCTCAGCCGCCAGCTGCCGGTCGATGAAATCGAAGACGGCGATCACCCGGGAGCCGCTGCCCAGCTCGGACAGTTTCTCCATCACCGGCTGGCTGCAGATGCAAACCTCGACGTCCGGTTCGAGGACGTCCATACCGTCGGACGCGTCCCCGATGGTCTCCATGGTGGTGGAGACGTTTCCTTCAAGCACAAAGACCTGCCGGGGTATGTAGCCGCCCGCGAGGGCGGCCGCCAGCAGGTCTTCACCTTCGGTAAGGAACCGGCGCCGCTCATAGCGGTTGCGTTTCCGTCGGAGCCTCACCGCTTCCTTTACCGCGGTATTGCCGGGGCTGATAATCTCCCTGGTTCTCACCTTTCCTCAGGCAGACAGCGCCGCCTTGGCCTGCTCGGCCAGGGTGGAGAACATCTCCGGGTCGCTGACGGCCAGGTCCGAGAGGACCTTGCGGTTGAGTTCGATCTCAGCCTCCTTGAGGCCGTGCATGAACTGGTTATAGGACAAACCGTTGCGCCGGGCGCCGGCGTTGATCCGGGTGATCCACAGGCGCCGGAACTCACGCTTGCGTACACGCCGGTCCCTGAAGGCATACTGCAGCGAGCGGTTGACCTGTTCCTTGGCCCGCTTGTAGCTGGAATGCTTCGTGCCCCGGTAACCCTTGGCCTGGCCCAGGACCTTGCGCCGTTTCTTGCGTGCGTGGACGCTTCTCTTTACTCTTGGCATTGTGATTCAACTCCCTGACGCTACTTCTTCCCCAACAGCTGCGCGACTTCTCTTCTGTCAGCGGGACTGATCTCCACGTTCTTGCGAAAGCTCCGCTTGCGCTTGGGGCTCTTCTTTTCGAGAATATGACTCTTGAACGCGCGGCGGCGCACCAGCTTCCCGCCGGAGGTAAGGCGGAACCGCTTGGCGGCACCTCGATGCGTCTTCATTTTGGGCATAATGTTCCTTTCGCTGACAGGCTTCAGTCTACCTGATGGGACTGAGGACCATGACCATGTTCCTGCCATCCAGATTGGGCTCGGACTCGATGACACCCAGTTCCGCCACATCCTCGGCCATACGCCTCAGCAGCTCTTCGCCCTTCTTCGGATGTACGACTTCACGACCGCGGAACATGATGGTCACCTTCACCTTGTCCTTCTTGCGTAAAAAACGTTCCACATGGCTCCGCTTGGTCATGTAATCGTGATCACCTATCTTGGGCCGGAGTTTTATCTCCTTGACGACGATGGTCGACTGATGCTTGCGCGCCTGCTTGGCCTTCTGCTCCTGCAGATACTTGTACTTGCCATAATCGAGAATCCGGCAAACCGGCGGGTCCGCCTCGGCGGCGATCTCTACCAGATCCAGATTGCTCTCGGCGGCCAGCTCCAGCGCCTCCTTCGAACTCTTGATGCCCAACTGCTCGCCTTCAGGCCCGATCAGCCTGATCTTATCAGCCCTGATTGATTCGTTTATCCGGGTCCTGTCTCTGACCCGAGGTCGTTTATGCTTGACCGGCGACACCTCCTTTCTGACAACCTGCCAGGTTGTTTACAACGGGCGGCGTCCATGCCGCCGGCTGCCTGCTTAAGGTTTTCCCATTAAAAAAGGGTACCCGGAAGCACCCGTAAAACATCCGCACCGTCATGCATGCGAGCGATATGGCCTTACCTGAAAGCTCATCAAGACTCACGACAATTGCGGCCGTGGCCGTGCCGGCAGGTGAGAAGCGGGTGCTCCTTCTTTATTCACAGGTAGAAGTATAACTAAATCGGTTGGCTGTTGCCAATTGATGACTGTGCCTGTGCGGGAAAAGCAGATCCCTCGCTACGCTCGGGATGACATGTAGAAGCGGCCCGGGATGACAATGGTTGGTGGCCCGGGATGACATGCTGGTTTGTCATTCCGAGGAGCAAGCCGAAGGCGAGTGACGAGGAATCCGCTGTTGGAAGTATGGCGGCCCGGGATGACAATGGTTGGCGGCCCGGGATGACATGCTGGTTTGTCATTCCGAGGAGCAAGCCGAAGGCGAGTGACGAGGAATCCGCTGTTGGAAGTATGGCGGCCCGGGATGACAGCGATATATTACGCCTGGAAGCGGTTGGTGATGGGAAACCGCCGATCCTTGCCGAAGGCCCGCGAGGTCATCTTGATGCCCGGCGGCGCCTGACGGCGCTTGTATTCGTTGCGATCGATCATCTTCACCACCCGGCGCACCGTCTCCTCGTCCAGCCCGGACGCCACCATCTCCTTGATGCTGCGGTCGTATTCAACGTAATCCTCAATGATGCGGTCCAGCAGTTCATAGGGCGGCAGCGAATCGCTGTCCTTCTGGTCAGGAGCCAGTTCAGCGCTGGGCTCGCGGGCGATGACGCTCTCGGGTATGACCTTCTCCCCGAGGGAGTTGCGGTAGCGGCTGAGCTCGTAGACCATGGTCTTGGGAACATCCTTGAGCACCGCGTAACCGCCGGCCATGTCACCGTACAGGGTACAATAACCGACGCTGGTCTCGCTCTTGTTGCCTGTGGCCAGAACCATCCAGCCGAATTTGTTGGAGAGCGCCATAAGGATGTTCCCGCGGATACGCGCCTGGAGGTTCTCCTCTGTGACATCTTCTTCACGGCCCTGAAACTCAGGCGCCAGTGTCTCCAGGTAGGCTGAAAAAATTGCTTCGATGGGCACCGCCCGGAACTCTATGCCCAGGCGTGAGGCCAGTACCTCCGCATCGTCACGGGTCTCAGTGGAAGTGTAGCGTGATGGCATGGATACACCCACCACGTTATCGCTGCCCAGTGCATCCACGGCGATGACCGCCGTCAGCGAGGAGTCGATGCCGCCGGACATGCCGATCACGACCTTTTTGAAACCGTTTTTACGCACGTAATCACCCAGGCCCAGCTTGAGCGCCTGGTAGGCCTCGGCGCTGCCGGCAAGCGGTTCGGGCAGGCGCACAGCCATAGCCCGCCGCGGCTCTCCGGACTCCGAGGGCGGCTTCACCCCCAGTGAAAAACTATGGATCGGCCCGGGGTAGCGAGTAACGATGCCGTCCAGGCGGTGACTGGCATCCTGGCGACGTGACTCCTGCACCTCGTCGAAATCGATGTCCACCAGGATCAGATCCTCTTCCAGGCTCCTGCCGCGCGCGATCAGTTCGCCGTACTCATTGTAAACCAGGCTGTTGCCGTCAAAAACCAGCTCGTCCTGCCCACCTACCATGTTCACCAGGGCTACCGGAGTCACGTAATCACTGGACCTGGTCTTGAGCATCTCCTCCCTGGCCCGGGTCCGCCCCACACGGTAGGGCGACGACGAGATATTTAGCAGCAGCACGGCTCCGGCGGCCACCTGGGAGCCGGCGGGGTCGTCCGGATACCAGATGTCCTCACAGATGCTGATTCCGATCAGCCTGCCGCCGTACTCGAAGGCAGTGGGTCGTTTACCGGCGCTGAAGTAACGGAACTCGTCGAACACGCCATAGTTGGGCAGGCGCATCTTGTGACATACACCGGCGACGCGGCCGCCGGCCAGCACCGCCGCGGCGTTGCGCACAGGGTTGATACCGTCGAGAAACCCCACCACCGCCACGATGCCGTCGGTCAGAGGCAGCAGACGCTCCAGGGCCTGTGTATTGGCCCGGATAAAATCGGGATTGAAGGTAAGGTCCTCGGGTGGGTAGCCGGTCAACGCCAGCTCGGGGAAGACCACCAGGTCCGCCCCCATATCGGCGGCGCGCCCGATATACTCGCCGATCTTGTCGACGTTGGCGTGGAAATCACCGACGGTGCTGTCGATCTGGCCGAGTGCCAGCCGGATGCTCTTCATGTGGACCCACCGGTTCCTGTCATCGGCCGGGCGCGAGCGAATGTATCATTTTCGTCTCTATCTGCCTGGCCATGTCGGCGGCAAGTTCCTCCGTGTCCCGGCCGCCCAGGTCACCTGCGTCGCGTGAGCGTACCGATACGGTACCGTCCTTCTCCTCGCGATCGCCGACGATGAGCATATAGGGCAGCCTGTCCATCTCGGCGTCGCGGATCTTCTTGCCGACGGATTCCTGGCGATAGTCGACCTTCGCGCGTATACCCGCTGCGGTCAGCCGGTTCTCCACCTGGCGGGCGTAGGCGTCATGGCGGTCGGCGACCGGCAGGATCACCGCCTGCACCGGCGCCAGCCACAGGGGGAACGCCCCGGCATAATGCTCGATGAGGCACCCCATAAAGCGTTCAATCGAACCCAGCAGCGCCCGGTGGATCATGATCGGCCGGTGCTCGCTGTTGTCCTCACCGATATAGGTCACATCGAAACGTTCCGGCAGGTTGAAGTCCACCTGGATAGTGGTGCATTGCCAGGCGCGCCCCAGGGCGTCCCTGATCTTCATGTCGATCTTGGGGCCGTAGAAGACGCCCTCGCCCGGGTCGATCCGGTAATCGAGCTCAACCGTCTCCAGGGCCACCTTCAGCGCCTCGGTGGCCTGCTGCCAGTGCTCGTCGCTGCCCACGGATTTCTCCGGCCGCGTCGAGAGATAGACCTCGTACTCGTCGAAGCCGAAAGTCTTGAGCATGTAGAGCACGAACTTGATGACGCCGATGATCTCGTCCTGCAGCTGGTCCGGGCGGCAGAAGATGTGGGCGTCGTCCTGGGTGAAGCCGCGCACCCTGAGCAGACCGTGCAGCACGCCGCTGCGCTCGTAACGGTAGACCGTGCCCAGTTCCGCCCAGCGGATGGGCAGCTCCCGGTATGAACGTGTACGCGACTTGTAGATCTTGATATGGCCCGGGCAGTTCATCGGCTTGACGATGAACTCCTGTCCATCGATATCCATGGGGGAATACATGTTCTCGCGATAGAAGTCCCAGTGGCCCGAGGTCTTCCACAGTTCGACGCTGGCGATATGGGGGATCATCACCATCTCATAACCGTTGGCCAGATGGGCGTCGCGCCAGAAATCTTCGATTATCTTGCGAATCAGCGCGCCCTTGGGATGCCAGAGGGGCAGTCCGGCACCTACCTCGTTATCGATATGGTACAGGTCCAGCTGTCTGCCCAGCACCCGATGGTCGCGCCGTTCGGCCTCCTTGAGCCTCTCCAGGTACGCCTCCAGCTGCTTCTTTGAATTGAAGGCGGTGCCGTAGATCCGGGTCAGCATCCGGTTGCTCTCGTCGCCGCGCCAGTAGGCACCGGCGACGGACAGGAGCTTGAACGCCTTTATCCTGCCTGTGTCCGGGATATGCGGCCCGCGGCACAGGTCGGCGATATCGTGGTCTGCGTAGATTATCGCTTTCTCTTCCGGGGGCAGCTCTTCCAGCAGTTCCAGCTTGAAGGGCTGGTCGCCGAACCTGCGGGCCGCCTCCTCGCGCTCCAGCTCCTGCCGCTCGAAGGGAGCCGCGGCGGCGATTATCTCGGCCATCTTCGCCTCGATGACGGCCAGATCGGAATCGGAGATAGGCTGCGGCAGCAGAAAATCGTAATAGAAACCGTCGGTGATGGCCGGGCCGATACCCAGCTTGGTTCCGGGATAGAGCTGCATCACCGCATCGGCCAGCACATGGGCGGCGCTGTGCCGGATCACCTGCAGCCCCTCGGCGGAATCTTCGGTGATGATGGCTAGTGAGTCGCCGTCACTCAAGGGGTGCGTCAGGTCCACCGCCTCGCCGTTCACCTCAGCGGCCACCGCGGCCCTGGCCAGACCCTTGCCGATCTTCTCGGCCGCATCTCCGGCGGTGGCCCCCTCCGGGACCTCGATGGTGCTGTTATCGGGAAGTTTTATCTCCATAGACGATACCGTCGCCAAGTTTAGCATAAATGTTTAGGATGCTGTCCGGCGCCGCCCGGAGCCGGCCGGGGTTTCCTATGCGTCCGAGCCGAGCACCGCGGGGGCTTCGCGGCAGGTGCACCAGGCAAACAGCAGGTTTTCTACCGTCCCTTCAAACAGCAAGCGATGGCTCGCTCCATCCGCCGCAACCAGCCATAGTTTGCTGTGCCCGGTTCTGGGCGCGGAGGGTTCCATGTCGTCAGAAGCGATCCTCTTCCTGCGCTGGCCTCATGCCTTCGGTGATGTTTACCATATCCGTGCCATCGGCGTTCATGGTGTAAATGTCCATGAGATGTCTCTGCAGATCATTCATGGCGAACGCGAAACGTTTGCCGTCCGGTGACCAGGCGATGCTCAAAAGAGGTTGCGGCAAGGGCAATGTCAGAAGTCCATCGCCCGAGACGCAAGGGAGTCTGCTGGGACAACGCGCCCATGGAGAGTTTCTTCGGCAAACTCAAGACCGAACTGGTTCATCACAAAGACTACCGAACACGTAAAGAAGCAAAGAGAGATATACTCGATTACATTGAAGTGTTCTATAATCGCCAGAGGCGACATTCGAGCCTGGGGTATCTGAGCCCAGCAGAGTTCGAGTCAAAGGAAAATGTTGCAACTGTGTGTCAACGGAAATAGGGCAAGCTCAACTCGCATGTACTGGCCTTATATTATCCAAGTTGCCTCCTGGGAAGATTCTAAGAAGATATCAAGAGATAAAGAAAAAATATGTTTTGGTGGATTCAACTTTGAAGTGCAACAGTTAACAGGGTTGACGTTTTGAAGAATACTTCATATGGGGTTTTGAATCCAAGCTTTTTTCTGGGCCGGTGATTCAGTCGGTGCATAGCCTCGGCGATTTCTTCGTCGGTGATGGTGGTAAAGTCGTGTTTCTTGGGGAAGTACTGGCGGATCAGCCCGTTGGTGTTCTCGTTTAGGCCTCGCTCCCAGGAGGAGTAGGGATGGGCAAAGTAAATATCGGCCTCAAGTTTTTTGGCGATGTCCTCGTGAAAGGCAAACTCCTTGCCGTTGTCGAGGGTAATCGTGTGAACCAGGTTGCTGATCGGTCCC
>BDUA01000009.1 GCA_002897715.1 bacterium BMS3Abin01 | reverse complement strand
TGGGAGCGTATACGATCTCAGACCGCGGTACCTTCCTTTCCATGGAGGACAATCTGCCGGGGATGACTATCCTGGTTGAAGGCGATCCGGCCCTGTTCAACCAGTACGGCGCCATCGCCATCAACCCGGAGAACTGCCCGGATACCAACATCGAGGGAGCCCGGGCCTTTATCGACTGGCTGGAATCCCCGGAGGGGCAAAGCGTGATCGGGGAATATGGCAAAGACAGATTCGGACAGGCATTGTTTGTTCCCAACGCCCGCTCGTGACAGCGATAATTATTGCCCGGCGGTTCAGCGCTACAGCTGTTACATCAGTTCATCCCTGTTTTCCTCCATGTACAGCCTCCGGCTTCTTGATGAGCTTGAAATAGACGTCATGAGCGCAGTTGCGGCAGAGCAAAGTGCCATTGATGTGTACCTCCCGCATATCGACGATGGAATCGCCGCAACGAGTACAATGGACGCGCGACAAGGGACTCCCGGGCATGTCTTCCGGTGGCACATCGACGATAACCTCTTCAATATCGAATAGCTCTTCGTTGGGCATTACCGAATAGGCACGGCGCTGGCGCTCGTACTTGTCCTTGACGTCCGGGGCATACTTTCCGGCCAGCTCACGGGCCTCCTCGCGCGCGATTATCCGCATCGCCTTGCCGTTTTCAAGGTTGATGAAAGTGGCGGCGATTATGCCGTTATCAATGATCTTCAGCGTGCGCTTGCCTACGCGGCAGCCTGTTACCACCATCACTGAATCGGCGGCGCAGCGGTCGATCTCCACATAGACCATCAGTTGCTTGCGCCAGTGGTCAGAGAGAGGGTCGTCGATGCCGATGCTCTCAAGGCCGGCCCGCGCCAGTCGTACCCCCAGGGTTTGACCGGGGCAGTCACCGCCATGGAATGCGGCGGATTCGGCAAGATGTTCTTCCAGTGTCTTCACGCGGCACCTCCTAGTTGCCTTTACCAAAGGGACATACCGGATAACGGCACTCGGGACAATCGAGGCACATACCTCCATGGCCCAACCGGGCTATATCCTTGTTTGTTATCGTTTCACCGGTCAGAACACGCGGCAGGATCAGGTCGAATATAGTGCGCGGATGGTGGATGCCACAGGCCGGCACACCTAGCACGGGCACGCCGTCATCGAAATAGCCCACCATGAACATGGCGCCGGGCAGCACCGCTGAGCCGTAGGCCTCAATGCGCGCTCCAGCGGCGCGTGCCGCCAGCGGCGTGATGTCGTCGGGGTCGACGGACATGCCGCCGGTCATGATTATCATATCCGATCCCTCCCGCCGCGCTCGCCGGACCGCAGCTACGATCGCCTGCTCGTTGTCCGGACTCTTGATTACCAGGTCGACACTGGAGCCCATGGTGGATACCTTCTCCCGGATCACCGGCTCGAAGGCGTCCTCGATGCGGCCGGTATAGACTTCGTTGCCGGTGATGACCAAGGCGACGCTGGCCTGCCTGAAAGGAGTCACGCTTACTATCGCGCCTGCTTCCCGTGCTATGGCGGCCGCCTCCTGGACCGGCTCTCTGTCCACCACCAGGGGGATGGCGCGAGTGCCCGCCAGGGCGTCTCCCGCCTGGACTACGGTGTTGGTATGACGCGTGGCACACATGACAGCGCACACGGAGTTGAAGCATTCCAGCGCCTCCACGTTCACTTTCAGCAGGCCGGCGATGCTGGCGTTGATAGTGAGCTTGCCCTCGCGCGGTTCGGGCACGAAGTGTGTGTTGGCGCCGGCGATGGCGCCGGCCAGGACGTGGGCTGCGTCGTCCTCGTGCATCTGGTCATCTTCGATACGCAGGACGTAGATATTCTCCTTTCCCAGCTCGAGGAACCGGGGGACATCCTCTTCCCGTATGACGTGGCCGCGCCGGAAGCGGCAACCCTTGAATCCCGTGCTGGTGTTCACCTCGGTAATATCGTGACCGAGGATGGTGCCTATGGCGTCTTTGATGGGTATGGTCTCCTGGTTGGTTTCACACATTCTTTCCTCCTTGCAAGGCCATGTTGTATGACTTGATGCGACGGTTTATCAGCTTCGAAAAACACCTTTCTCAGCCGCTTGACAGCTCTGGCTCTCGTCAGTGGCGCCGGAAGCTTCTTCGAGCTTCGCTTCACTCTCGACGGTTGCACTGCCATTCGCTCGTTCGAGAGCGCCCGCCTTGAACTCTTTGATCGCTCCGCCCAAGGAGCGGCTCACTTCAGGTAGACGTTTAGTGCCGAAAATGAGTAGAGCGATACCCAGGACAATCACAAGCTCCTGCCAACCTAGACCAAACATCTTGTCAACACCTGCCCTTTTGTTGTGTGGAGTCACCGGCACCATGAACAACCTCGTTAAGGTAATAGTGCTCGGTCCAGATCCAGTAATCGATGAACTCGCCCATTCCCCGGAAGAAAGGGGTCCGGGCATTGTGCCTGATATCCATGGCGAAGCCCGGCACCCATTTGACCAGATGCTCACTGACGAAATGTTTCTGTACCTTCATCAGGTCCGCAATCTGTTCAGTGCTGGAGCCCTTGATCATCATGCAGAGCCTGTGGAGGAAGTCGCATTCCGTGCCGAAATGGTCCTCGAGTTGTCCCTCCTCTGTCTGGAAACCGTATTGCGCGTACAGGCAGCGCACCTCCGCGGTTGATTCCTGGTTCACCAGTCTCAACTGGGAGCGGTAGACTGATTCCCATGGAGGGGCCTTCAGGCGCCTGGGCCCCAGGAACAGCTGGTAGAAGTCCTGTTGGGCGTCATCGATGTCTCCTGATTTGAGGATAGGCTGGATACAGGAATGCATCTTTTTGATGCCCGGCAATTCGAATAGCTCCTCAAGCAGGTTACTTTCATCCAGGCGCCTGGAGAATTCCACCGTTGGCTCGTGCAGGAACACACGGCGCAGGAGATCATAGACGACGATCCGCGTCTGCGTCCGTGTATCCATTGTCTCGTCGTCTATGATCCCCATATTTATTCTCCTCCTTATCTCTATTGCCGGTCCGGCGGCGTGATGCGGATGGACGGGTGCGTATACTTGGGGCTGGCGAAATTAGCGACGCTCTTGCCGTTATCGCCTGTGAGTGTCGATAACACCCCGTGCTTCAGCACCCTGGCCATACATGTCTCCACACAGGCCGGCGGCAATCCATTGTCGATGCGTTCGTAACACATGTGGCACTTCTCTACCTTCTTGGTGACCGGGTTATACTGGGGAGCGCCATAGGGGCAGGCCTCCATGCAGCGTTTACAACCGTTGCAGATGTTACTATCCAGGATAACGATGCCGTCACTCGCCCTCTTGGTTATCGCGTCCACCGGACAAGCCTCCGCGCAGGCGGGCTTCTCGCAGTGGTTACAGGACAGCGACAAGAAGTTGGTGAACGGATCCGGATACGTCCCTCCACGGAAGGTCGTCACGCGGCGCCACCGGGCTCCCGCTTCCACATTGTTCTGCTGCTTACAGGCGCCCTCGCAGGCCCTGCAGCCGATGCATTTGATCATGTTCAACTCGAAGCCGAGCTGGTTTGGATTTGCGGCCATTCTTTATCACCGTCCTTTCTCACTTGTAGACTTTCACGGCGACTTCCTTGTGGCAGGCCTGGCCGGATATCGCTTCCGCCTTGCCGGGAGGAAGCGCTCCGTCAGATGTGCCCTTACCCTGAGCGATGGTGCCCAGCGCCGTGTGTCCGAAGCCATGCAGCATACCGACAGTATCGGGCTGGATGCCTTCGGTAACGAAAGCAGTGCCGTTGACGGTTGCGTATGGTGATTCCACCGTGATGGCATCGCCGTCGACTATACCCAGCCCGGAAGCCGTGGCCGTGTTGATGTAGACCGGGTTGGTTCCCTTCATCTCCATCAGCCAGATGTTGTTGTGCGTCCGCGAATGGGTATGCTCCGACTGCTTCCAGTTGACCAGGTGGAGCGGATACCCAGGCGTGTTGGCTGGCGTGTCCACCGGGTCGGCGTATACCGGCAGAGCGTCGTAACCGGCGGTCTCCAGGGAGTGGTAGCCGATTATCTCGTCGGCGTTACCGGAACCGTCGTCCGTGCCCGAGTAGGAATTGAGTACTATTATCTGTCTGCTGTCACTCTTGCGTTTGAGCTTGCTGATGTTGCCGTACTGGGTGCCCCAGGTGGCGACATTAGCCTGAAGCTCGGCCGCCGAAGGCCACACGGCACCGGGCAGCGCCTTCATGGCATTGAGGGCTGCGTCACAATCCGCCAGGTTGCTGGGGTCCCCCGAGGGGTAGAGGGAGGCCTTGATGGTGGATTGAAGCAGTAGTTCCTGCCCCAGGTACTGTTCGTAGGTCATATTGAAGTCACCGGGCGGTGTGCTGCCCGGGTCGCCGCTGAGACCCATCCTGCGTCCCAGTTCCATGATCGTCCCTGCCTCATAACCGTAGGGGTTGCCGATCCAGGAGTTGACCACCGGTTGCCGCAGGCTGGTGCTGTAGAAAGTCACCCAGTTGCCGGTGAAGTCGTAGCGCTCCAGGTAGTTGGAGCCCGGCAGGATGATGTCGGACATCTGGGCGGTCTCGCTCAGGTGTGTGTCTATGGTCACGATGAAGTCCAGCTTGTTGAGGGCATCGATGTTCTTCTGAGTGTTGGGCACAGACATCACCCAGTTCTGGAAGACGAATACCGCCGCCTTGGGCCGGTTTTCATCCGCCTCGGCTTCCGAGGCGCCCAGGTAAGGGTACTTGGCCCAGTATGCCGCCGCGGACAGGTCGGAATCATACATGACGTCCCGCGCCCGCACGTAGATGCCCGAACCGTGCGCCAAGGGGTATCCGTTTTGTGAAACAGGGTAGCCCTTTCCGTCGACCCGTGGCCTCGAGAGCGAGGACAGGGACTTGACGATAGTGCGGTGCTTGTTGCCTTTCTTGTGAGCGAACACCATGTTGCCGGCACCACCAATCTGGCCGGTTAGCGCCATAAGTGCCGAGATGGCGCGGCCGCCCTGGACAGCGTTGGTATGCTGCCCCGGTCCGGACCAGCAGTCGATGATGGCCGGATGGTTACCAGGGTCGGATACCTCGCGCGCCAGGCGCTCGATATCGGCGGCAGGTATGCCGGTCTTGGCTTCCGCCCATGCGGGCGTCTTGGCGGTGCTGTCGCTGCCGAGCCCGTTCACGTAGTCGCTGTACTCGGAGAAGCCGATCACATTACTGCCCACGAAAGCAGCGTCATACCTGCTCTCGTTGATGATCACGTAGGCCATGGCTAATGCGAGGGCGCCGTCCGTACCCGGCTTGATGGGTACCCACTCACCACCGTTGCGCCTTGCCGCCGCCGCCGTGTTGCTGAAGACGGGATCGACGAGAACCATGCGGCCACCGTTGTCGAAGAACTGCCGTGCGATACGGGGCAGGTGCGACCACTTGGTTGCCGCCAGGAAGTTCCAGCCGAAGACCAGCGCGTACTTGGCATGCGCGTAGTCGGGAATGGGACGTTCGTCACCCATGGGCACGCTGAAGATCCGCTTGCGGCCCGTGTCGCAGAGGTTGGAGTGATTCATGTAGTTGGGCGTGCCGTACATCTTGCAGAAGTCCTTCTGAGGATGGGTGAAGGAGTGATCCTCACCAAACCACAGGACCTGATGGGCTCCGGTATAGCCGCCCGTTGCTGACGCGATCTCCTCCAGCCTGCTCTTGACCTCGTTGAGTGCGTCATCCCAACTGATGGGGTCCCAGATGGCTCCCGCGCCTCGCGGTGAAGTCGCACGGCGCTTCATGGGGGTCATCAGCCTGTCGGGGTCATAGAGCGACTTGACCCCCGCGTTGCCCTTGGGACACATGCAGCCGCCCCAGTCCGTATGGAGGAAATCCGAGGGGTCGTTGGCGTTGTCGGTGCAGATGTTGGTGACGCCGGCGGGATTGAATCCGCTGGGCTCGATCTTCTTGACGGTGCCGCCTTCCACATTCACCTTGATACCGCTCTGGCCGCCACACATGTTGCAGGCGGTATAAGTCCAGGTGCCGCCTGCTGCTTTGGCCTGCTCGGTATCGAAGACCTGTTTTAACAGGCCTCCCGGTAACAGGGAACTGGCAACGGCCGCGCCGCTTACCGTTCCGCCCCACTTGATGAAGGAGCGGCGGGAAATGCTCGGATTGATGCCGAGAACCCCGGCTTTACCTTTCTCTTTTGTCATTTAGCTCACCTCTTTCTCATACTTCGTCTCACGGCCTCATCGCGACTGCCGTGGTTGATATTTGCTTACGACTCTGGCGGCGGCGGTACGGTGACGCTGCACTGCCAGTTGGAACACTCGAAGGTGACTTCCCTGACGTTGCCGCAGCGAGTCAGCCTGGGCGCCTGATATTCCAGGTGCGCATTCACCCCGTTGCCGCTTGTGCTTTTTTGCTTGTTCCTGTTCATGTCATCCCCCCTGATTGCTGATTCGTCCGTGCTTCCGTCGACTGTGTCAATGTCATCAACTGCCCGGCGGCGGAGACGGCCAGTACTGGGTCTCCCCGTCGTCATTGATAGCCTGGGCGTACAGGGTCGTCATGAATGAACCGGCGCCTGTGGGTACGCTGTACACCAGCGTGAAGTCGGATGAGCTATCCTGGGGGATGGAGCCCAGGGCCAGGGGCAGACCAGTGACGGCACTGACGCCGTTGCCGGCGCTCACATAAGTGATGGCTGCATCGTTGGCCGTACCCGGACCCGCGTTAGTGATGCTGAAATCGACGGACAGGAGCGCGGCCTCGTAGTCAGCCATGCTGGCCCAGTAGACTGCGCCTCGTGAAAGCGTCAGCGCCGCGGCACCGGAGAAGTAGAATGCTCTGCCGCCGTGGCAACCGTAACAATCACCCGGATTGATATTGCTGTTGTTCAGGTAGGGTGTTCCCGCGTGTTTTGTCTCCCAGTCACTATGACAACCGGTGCAGTCCTCAGACGCCCAGCTTGAGTCCATCTTGCTGGGGAAGGGGCTGTGGCAGTCAGCACAAACCATCGATACCTGCCGCCTGACCGATGCACCGTCCTGTTCGCGGATATCCACGGAGACATGGCACTCAGTGCAGTTGAAAGACAGTAAGTCTGAGGTCAAGTGCAGCTTGTGGGGACCATCGAAATACTGACTGTGCGCGGCATCGTATTGCGAGACCTCGTCAGTCCTGTCGCCATGACAGCTGATGCATTCGGAATAAGCGTGTGAAGCGGCATCACTATGGTAGTCGATCTGATCTGAATGGCAGGATACACATTCCGTGTAGCTGTAGTGCGGGTTATCCGGCGGCGCCGAAGAGGCATATAACGCACTGAATCCGACAACCAGTGTTAGCGCCGACGCGATAGCTATAACTGCTGCGATTTTCTTGAAATCCAATTCCTTCACCTCCCGGTTTGATCCTTTGGTATTGTTCCGGCCCATCCAGGTTATAAGGGCCTACTGGCTGAACCGGCTTCTCCTTGTGGTCGAACGCTTTGCTCTTTTCACATCCTTACCGTGCGGACATCGCTGTGTATTGTTGTATAAAAGGTGTTTTCTAAGTATATTATGAGCATTAGCTAATAATAGTTCACAAAATGTAAAGTATTATACACAATACGTACATAGGGGAATACCCTGAAATCAACAGGACATGAAAGGGAGGGCACAATTGGTAACGTAATTTACACATTACTGCATCATTAGGAAAGATGCTGGACGGGTAAGTAATAAAGCGCCCCACTGTTGGATGCTGGATTAAGTCAGCACAGGGGCGCGACGGGGAAAAGCCGGGGGATAAATGGGTAGGGGCGCTACAGCCCCCGCTTATTGCTTCAAGCGCTGGCGCAGTGCCGCCGCCTTGCCGCGGCTTACGGGAATCCGGGAACTATCGGGGTCGTCGAGTTCTACCAGGTATCGGCCACGTGCCGGGGAGAAGAGCTTGCTTATACGGTCGATGTTGACTATATAGCTCTTGTGGATCCGGTTGAAGTTCTCCGGCAGCTTCTGTTCGACGGCACTGAGGTTGCGACGGATGACGAAACGTTCGCCGCCGGTGCAGAGATAGGTATAATTCCTGTCCGCGACGGCGAAGAGGATGTCCTCAGGGTTCAGGAAATAAAGCTCGTTATCCCTGTAGGCCGCGATGCGTTGCTCCGGCCCGGCGGCGGCCTTGTGGTTTTCCCTGTCGCGCGTGATAGCGATACCTATCCTGGCCGTCAGTTCCTTGACGCTGAAAGGCTTGGTAACGTAGTCATCCGCTCCCAGCTTGAAGCCGAGCAGTTTGGATACCTCTTCGCTTTTGGCGGATAAAAGTATCACCGGGATGCCGCTGGTGGCCGGATCGGCCTTGAGGTGGGACAGCACCTCCCAGCCGTCGATCTCGGGCATCATGATATCGAGCACTATCAGGTCGGGGTGTTCCCTTTTTATTTTTTCCATGGCCTCATGCCCGCTGTTGGCACAGGTAACTTCGTATCCTTCGCTTTCCAGGTTGAGGCAAACCAGATCACAGATTCCCGGCTCGTCGTCGACGACCAGGACTTTTCTTGCCATCATGCATCCTCCTCAATATTACGATAGCCGTTATTTCCGTTCATTGTCGGCAGGGATAAGGAAAAGACCGTACCCTGTCCCGGCTTGCTCTCAACCCACAAGCTGCCGCCGTGCTCTTCCGTGATACCCTTGGCGATGGCCAGCCCCAGTCCAACACCCGGGCGCTTCCGGGTTACGGGGCTATCAACCTGATAGAAGGGCGAAAAGAGGTTCTCCAGTTCTTCTTCCGGTATCCCGGTACCCGCATCCCACACCTCCACGAGGATGTTCTCCCTGTCGTGATCACAGTGAGCCCTCATCCCCAACGCACCGCCTTCCGGCGTGAAATCCATGGCGTTGGAGATCAGGTTATGGAAGACCTGATGTAATCTGATGCGGTCGCCGCTCACCAGGGGCAGACGGGAAGGGATGTCCTCTTCAAAGCGCAGCCCCCGGCGCGGCAGCTCAAGGGAGAACTCATCCGCCACCTGGTTGAGAATATCGGCAAGCTGCAGCGGCTCTCTCTCCGTGATCAGTTTGCCCTGTTCAATCAATGAGAAGTCGAGCGACTTGTCCACGATGCCGGCAAGACGGTCCACACTGTCGAGAACGATGCCCAGTTTATCCTTCTGTTTTACGGTCAGCGGTCCCATGGTTCCCGCTTCTATGGTCTCCACGTAGCCGCGGATCAACGCCAGGGGCGTGCGCAGCTCGTGCGAGACCACGGTAATGAACTTGGACTTCATCTGGTCCAGTTCCTGCAGGCGCCGGTAGGCGTCGCGGGTCGCCTCGTAGTTCCTTTCCAGTTTGGAATATGCGGATGCAAGCTCCTGGTGATGCTGCCTGAGGTTGCGAGCCATGATATTGAAATCCTCCGAGAGCCGGCCGATCTCATCGCCGGAGTTGACGGGGATCTCCAGGTCCAGGTTCCCCTCCGAGATCTCGCGGGCGCTTCTGCCCAGACGCACTACAGGTTTCACTACTACCGAATAGGCCAGGAGCGCCATAAGCACGGCTGCAACGATAACTACGAATGCCAGGATGCTCCCGAGGGAAACTATGGTGCCCAGTACCTCACTCTCGATGCGGTCGAGGGAAAAATAGAGATCCACGTGCCCGAAGTTCCTGTCATTGAAGGTGATGGGTACGGTTACCCGTCTGACATTCTCGCCTTCGGGCGGGGCCAGATTATCGCCGCTACGCGATGACCGCACCAGGGGCTTGCCTTCACTGTCGAAGATACCGACAAAGACGATCTCGTGTTCGCTGTCGTAAGCCAGGATCTGGTCCGTGCTGTCCTGTAACGCCACGAAATCGTTGTTGAGGATATCGGGGAGTGCCGATGACGCCAGGGAACGTGATATCTGGAGCGAGGAATCGAGCTTCTGCTCAATCAGCAGGTTGCGCATGCGATATGTGCCGAAGGCCGAAACGGTGACGCCCGAGAGGATGATAGCCAGGGCCAGCACGCCCGCCACCTTCCTGCCCAGGCTCATGTCAGTGATTCTCCCCAGAAACCCTTTCATATCATCCCGAGCCGCCGGGACCGCTGCTGAGTTTACCCTCCAGCTTCCGGACGGCATCATAATGAGAATTATCAACTGCAATGAAGCGGTCGATGCCCATGGCCGTGAGGATCTCTTTCCCCCACGGATCCTCATCCATGCCGGTCAGCACATCCAACAGTTGTCGGCGCTCTTCCTCCGCCATGCCGCGGCGCGTGACGATGGGCGGTGAACCGAACGGCTTCGAGGTTTCGATGATGCTCAACCCTTCGACGCTTTCAGGATGATTGGCCTTGAGGGAATCAAAGATGATGCTGTCGACGGAGGCGCCGTCCACCACGTTTTCCTGGAGGGCCTTGATGGAATTGTCGTGGTTGTAGGTGAAGATAAAATCGCTGAAAAACTCATCCGGGCTGTTACCGCTCTCGATAGCCCGGGAAGACGGGTATATGGTGCCGGTGAGAGACAGGGGATCGGTGAAGGCGAAACGACGGCCGCGCAACTGGTCGAAGCTGGTGATGCCGCTATTGCTGCGGACGATGATATAGGCGTGATAAACCGCCTCGCCGTTGATGACCGGCGCCACCAGCGGTTTGATGCCGATGTGGTGCGAAGCTTCTTCGTAGCCGCCGGAGCACATGAACGCCACGTCAATCTCTTCCCGCGCCAGGCTGTCGTTCACCCCCATATAGGTTCCGGTCTGTTCCAGCACCGTGGGGTGGCCCGTTCTTCTGGAAATATAGTCCAGTAGTTCGGAGTACTGGGAGTAGGTCTCCTTGGGGGTTATAATACCGGCAATGGAGACACGTATGGTTTCGTCCGAAACGGTCGCGGTTTCAATGGGCGGCGCTTCATCCTCTTGACTGGAACAGCCGGCAAGTGGAAACAAAGTCATTACAAGCAACGCCAACGATATCAGCAGGCGGACACTATGACGGTTTAGTGAAGGGTCAGGCTCGGTATGCATGCAAGCCCCAGGGCTTCCGTTGCCGGGTCTGGTCCCCAGCGGGTGAATACATATAATAGATAATATAGCAACGGGACCTTTAATACAAAGGAAAACACCCTTGGTTGCCGGTAAATGCAGTTGCTTGCAAACTTGTACTGAAAATAACACATATAATAATCATTTCAGCACAATTTACCCTTGACAGATTTTGTAAAAGGGATTATGGTAGTTTAAACACATAGTAATTCTCCGAGCGTCTGGGTCTAAGGTCGGCAGGAAAAGGCTAGGACAAGACGCCGACAGGGTTTGTTGGGAAACCGGCAGGCCTCCCGTGTTTGGAAAGGAGAAACGCATTGAGGCGGAGCGCCGGGTGGCGCCCTGGCAGCCGTTACTCTTTTCGCAACAGCGAGGAGAGTTTTTTATGATCTGGGAAGCGATAAAACAGGCTGTAGAGATGCTAACGACCGACTCCGGTGTCTGGATAATCATCCTGCGTTCACTGGAAGTGTCGGGCGTGGCTGTACTCTCGGCGGCTTTGATCGGCATCCCCCTCGGCCTGCTGGTGGGCCTGGCCCGGTTTCCCGGGCGCAGCGCCGCCATTTCTGTGGTAAACACCGGCATGGCCCTGCCACCGGTGGTAGTGGGCCTGCTGGTCTTCCTGCTTCTCTCCCGCACCGGTCCGTTGGGTTCTTTCCAGCTCTTGTATACCAAGCAGGCCATGATGACGGCGCAACTTATCATGGCTGTACCGTTGATACTGGGTATCACCGTTGCCGGCATAAGTGGCGTCTCGAAGGAACTGTTGCTGCAGGCGCGTTCCCTGGGGGCGGGGCGGATGCAGATCGCGGTGCTGGCTCTGCGGGAGGCGCGATTGGTTCTGGTAATGGCACTGGTCGCAGGTATGGGACGGGTCATCGCCGAGGTGGGGGCGGTAATGATGGTAGGTGGCAATATAAAGGGGAACACACAGGTAATGACCACGGCCATCATGGAAGAAGTGCGTAAGGGCAATTATTCGGTCGGACTGGCCTTGGGCGTTATTTTATTGGGGATAGCTCTGGCCGCCAATGCCTTCATGTCGCGGCTGCAGGTTAAGGAGACAGCAGCATGAGTGCCGTGTTGGTGGCATCGGGGCTTAAACGCCGCTACGATGGCCGGGTGGTGCTGGATGTCGGCAGATTGGCACTCCGTCGGGGGGAGACGTTTTGCATCATGGGAGCCAATGGGGCCGGCAAGTCCACACTGCTGCGCTTGTTGAACCTGGTGGAGGACTCCGACGGCGGCGAGATCCGCTTCAACGGCAAGCGTGTTGACAAGGGCAGCATATGGGCCAGGCGCCGCATGGCAGGTGTCTTCCAGCGTCCCTTCCTTTTCAAAGGCAGTGTCGCCGACAACGTTGCCTATGGACTCCGACTTAGGCGCCTGCCACGGTGTGAAATGTCACGCCGCCTCGAGCAGGTGCTGGAAGACTTCAGTTTGACGGAGCTGGCACAACGTAACGCGCGCAAGCTCTCCGGCGGCCAGGCCCAGCGGGTGGCCCTGGCGCGTGCCGTGGCAGTGGAGCCGGATGTTCTCTTCCTTGACGAACCGGCGGCCGGCCTCGACCCTCTCGTCCGCGAGGAGTTCCAGCTGGACCTGCGTCATACCATTGAGGCGCTCAAGACGACGGTGGCCTATGTAACCCATTCCCTCGCCGACGCAGCGGTTGTCGCAGACCGCCTGGCGGTCATGAACGAAGGCAAGTTTTGCCAGGTCGGACCTGTTGCCGAGATCATTAATGCGCCTGCTGATATTTTTTCGGCTCGCTTGCTTGGATTTGAGAATCTTCTCGCCGGCCGCGCCACCGGTATCATTGACGGTGGCGCCGTGGTGAAGCTCGAGGCTGCGAAAGGGCACAGCCTCCGCTCCGCAACAGCGGCCGCTGGCCTGGTGGCGGCGTGCATAAGAGGCGAGGATATTACCCTTCATCCCTTCCCGCGGTGGGACACTGCTGGCAGGGTGAACCGTTTCACCGCCGTGGTGGAATCGATCGCCTACGCCAGCCCGGCTCATAAAGTAACCATCGACTGCGGCTTCAAGCTTGTTGCCGTGATTACCAGGCCCGAGGCTGTGCGGCTGGGGCTGGCCCCTGGCGTAAAGGTTGAGGCTCGGATTTCACCGGCGGCCGTGCGTCTTGTACGGGCAGGTAAAGGGAGCTTCCTGGAGGCGGCGGACACCGGCAGCGCGGTCGCGCCGGCGGAATTGCCGGGAGCTACGGTTTCCCATGGTTGACGCGCGAAAGATATCCATCGCCATCCTTGCCGGCGGCGAGAGCAGCCGCATGGGGCGGAACAAGGCCATGGAGGAACTGGCGGGAAAGCCCCTGATCCTCCGCGTAATAGAGGCGTTGTCGCCGCAGGAGGAGGAAGCTTTCATCGTCGGTGGCGAAGCCGCGACATACCGGTGCTTCGGTCTGCCTCACTGCGCCGACCAGTTCACATTCCGGGCGTCGATCGTCGGTATCTATTCGGCTCTGGCGGCTTCCCCCAGGAAGAATTGCCTGGCAATCTCCTGTGACTTGCCCTTCGTCGCGCAGGAACTGGTGGAGCTGATGGCGGGGCTGGTTGACGGCCATGACGCCGTTGTGCCCATAGGTGTGGACGGCCCCGAGCCGCTCTGCGCAGTTTACTCCAGGTCTTGCCTGGACGCTCTTGAGGAGAATATCAGCCAAGGCCGGTTCTCCCTGCGGCGGTCGCTGGGCGATCTGGATGTTAGATACGTGGACGAAGCGGAGCTAAAGGCTGTCTGCGATCCCGCAATCGCTTTTTTCAATATTAACACCCCCGGGGATCTGGAGCGGGCGGAAGAGCTGCTGGCGGCACGGGGGCCAACAGCCGCGGCTCCCGCGCACCTGCGGCCGCCGCTCGTCTGTTTCGTGAGCAAGAAGAATTCGGGCAAGACGACGCTTATTGAGAAGCTGGTGCCGCGACTCAGGGAAGCGGGGTTGGAAGTGGCCTTCATCAAGCATGATGTACACAGCTTCTCCATGGATCACGAGGGAACCGATACATGGCGTATTGCCCGCGCCGGCGCCCGTCAGGTCGTCATCTCGTCGCCCGGCGCCTGCGCGGATTTAAAACGGCTGGAACGGGAAAAGTCGCTGGCGGAGCTGCGGCGGCAAGTGGAATCCCCGGTGGACATCATCGTCGCCGAAGGTTACAAGAGCGCCGAGGCGGACAGGATCGAAGTATCTCGCAGTGAGCGGAGTCATGAACTTGTATTGAGCGAAGATGAGCTCATAGCTGTAGTCTCCGACCGTCCCAATGCGGCTGCGTCGGTACCCGTTTTCGGGATGGATGACATCGACGGGCTCACGAGCTTCCTGCTCGAGCGCTATCGTTTGGGCGCATCAAGGCCGGGAGGCGCGTCAGGAGCAGAAGGCGAGGCGGAGGGCGCATCATGAAGATCACTACCGGCAACGATGGTCACAGCAGGAGTGCAATGCCTGGGATTGCCTGGGAGGCCTCCCCGGGGAAAGGCCTTGATGTCAACCGGACCCCGGCCCCGGTCATCGACTACCTGCGTGTTTCCATCACCGACCGCTGTAACTTCCGCTGCATCTACTGCATGCCACCGGAGGGTGTTCACGCCAAACTCCATGAGCAGATCCTTTCCTTCGAGGAGATCGAGAGGTTCGTGTTCGTGGCCACCACCATGGGAGTCAGCCGTGTGCGCGTCACCGGCGGCGAGCCGCTTGTGCGCAAGGGCTGTACCGGGCTGCTGGCGCGGCTGGCGGCCCTGCCGGGGGTCGAGGACCTTTCCCTTACCACCAACGGTTCGCTGCTCGCCGGGCACGAGGAGCAGCTGCGGCAGGCGGGGCTTTCGCGCATCAACATCAGCATCGATAGCCTCAACCCGCAACGCTTCCGGCGCATCACCAGCGGGCGGGAGCTGAGGCCGGTGCTGGCCGGCCTTGAGCGGGCGCTCGACGCCGGACTGGCGCCGGTCAAGGTTAACGCCGTAATGCTGGAAGGCATAGAGGACGACGTGGAAGCTTTCGTGCGTCTCGCTCGGGAGCGGCCGGTGCATGTGCGCTTCATCGAGTTCATGCCCATCGGCCGCCGCCGCGGCGGTGACTGGCGCTTCGTCTCGCGGAGGAGGCTGATGGACCTGATCGGACGCTTCGGTAAGCTGGAGCCCGCCCATTCACCCGCAGGCGGGGGGCCGGCGCGCTACTTCCGCCTTGACGGGATGCTTGGGACCGTCGGTTTCATCAGCTCCATGAGCGACCATTTCTGCTCACGCTGCAATCGCCTGAGGCTGACCGCTGACGGCAGGCTGCGCAACTGTCTTTTTTCCGACAAGGAAGTGGATGTACGGCCCTTTATCGGCGGCGACCCGGATATCCTCAGGCGCGTCATCCGGTATTCCATCAATAGCAAGAGGTTCAATCGTCTGGCCGAGGACCCGGGCGCCAGGACAATGGCCCAGTTGGGCGGCTGATACCGCAGGGCAATCAATATGTCTTTTTCGACTATGAAGATACAACAGGGACAGACGAGAGGGGGCAGTTATGCGCCGGAATGAAGTCGACAGGGAAGCGGCGTTTTCCCATATCGATGAGAAGGGGGCCGCGCGCATGGTGGACGTGGGCGAAAAGCCGGTGACGGCGCGCCTGGCGCGGGCAGCGGCGCGGGTACGCATGGCGCCAGAGACCATGCGCCTGCTCGAGGAGCAGGCCCTGCCTAAAGGAGATGTGCTATCCGTGGCGCGGGTGGCCGGCATCATGGCGGCCAAGGAGACGCCGCGGCTCATCCCCATGTGCCATCCGTTGCCCCTGGATCATGTGGCGATCGAGTTTCATCTGGACCGGGATGAGTCAACGGTGGATATCGTAGCTTCAGCCTGCGTGTCCGCCCGCACCGGAGTGGAGATGGAAGCGCTTACCGCAGCCTCCGTGGCCGCCCTCACCGTCTACGACATGTGTAAGGCGGTGGACCGGGGCATGGTCATCACTGACATCATGGTACTGGACAAGCGTGGCGGCAAATCAGACTGGCAGAGGCCGGACGAGGAGGAACCCGGACTGGTTTCCGGCGACGACAGCGCAACAGAGGAGTGACTATGAACAAAGAAGGAACAGATACAGGGAACAAGGCCGCTCGTATCATCTCGGTCAATACCTCTAGCAGCAAGGGAGAACGCAAGAAGCCGGTGGAGGAGGGAGAGCTCAGGCCGGAACACGGTATCGTCGGCGATGGCCACGCCGGCAAGTGGCACCGGCAGGTGAGCCTGCTGGCCATAGAGAGTATCGGCAAGATGGTCGACAAGGGCCTCGATGTGGGCCCGGGCGATTTCGCCGAGAACCTTACCACCGAGGGCATCGACCTGCCGCATCTGCCCGTGGGTACGCGGCTCAGGCTGGGACCGGCGCTGGCGGAGGTAACCCAGATCGGCAAGGAGTGCCACGACCGCTGCGCCATCTACCGCCAGGCCGGCGACTGTGTCATGCCGAGGGAGGGGATATTCGTGCGCGTGCTGGAGGGCGGCACGGTGAGGGCGGAAGACCATATCGTCATGGCCGGCGATTATCCGTCCGCAGTGAAATAGATGGACAGGACGGGGCCTGGAAACGACGTCCGTTGAAGCATCACTGGCATTTCGCCGCGCCCTGTCATCCCGAGCGCAGCGAGGGATCTGCTTTTTGTCTATCATTGAATAATCGTACAGGAGAGTGATACGGATGAGATTCACAGCGGCTGTCGTTACCATAAGCGACAAGGGTGCCGCCGGCGAGAGAGCCGACGACAGCGGCGACCTTCTGGAGCGGCTACTGATGGGTTTTGGCGCCGGCACGGTTTCGCGAACCATTGTTCCTGACGAGCAGGAAAAGATTACCGAGACGCTGATACAACTCTGCGGCCATGGCGCGGACCTTATCATCACCAATGGCGGCACCGGCCTGGGGCCCAGGGATATCACCCCCGAGGCTACTCTCGATGTCATCGAGCGCCAGGCCCCCGGCTTTACCGAGACCATGCGAACCCGGTCGCTGGCCATCACACCCCGGGCCATGCTCTCCCGCGCCGTTGCCGGTACCCGCGGCCGCACACTTATCATCAACTTTCCCGGCAGCCCCAAGGCCTGCGAGGAGTCCTTCGCCGTCATCGAGCCCGCCCTGGGCCACGCCCTGGAACTGCTGGCGGGCAGGGGAAGGGAATGCGGACGCTGACGGTCTCGTGCGCGGTATTTATTCTCTTACACTCGCGATAAGTACCTGTCTGTTTCTTTTCTCTCAAACTCAATAAAGCTTTTTGTTATCGCAGCGATTTCCCGGTAGAAAGAAAGATTCGCTGCGGCGATTACTTTATCGCAAAAAACCGGAATCCACCGGGCGAGATGTTCCTCAATAAACTTCTTCTTGATCTTAAGGCAGCAATCCGCGCCATCCTCATCTTTCTCTTCCCAGGCCTGAGCCTCGCGCCTGGTAACTTCCTTCATGAATTCCAACTCTACTCCTATGTGATCGGGCAAACCGTCGTATTCTGATCGATATTCAAGCCCGGTCGATTCAATGAATTTCTTGACTGCGACTGTATCCGCACCCCACAAACTGCCCCAATCACCGTCGGTCCTTTCATGATGAACAGATTCATAAGGGGGGATATGTTTTCCGGGACCCAGGAACAGCCTGGCGTACTCAACTGCAAGGTCCTCGACCAGCCGGTCTTCCGATCCCTTGAACATGTCATCATCCAACTGAACACCTACGCTGGATAAAGCCTCAAGAAACCGGGGATTCCTGATCTGCCGCAGGACAGGTGCAGTTATTTCCTCGTTATAGATAGTTGCCAAGAAGCTATAGATGTTGATCAGTCCCAACGAGTTCTCAGCCTTGCTGTTCTTATCAGCTTCCTCCACGAGCTCACCTCTCATAATCTTCTCTCTCCCTCGTGATTCGAAGGCGAATAGTACGTCGTCCGGTATTGCTCCGAGAATGCAATCAGCGGCAAAACCCCCGGAATCTCCGGGGGTTTTGCCGCCTTTCCCAATCAGATCTTTGTAACCGTTACTACCGTATCCATCCAGCGTTGCTGGCCGCTGATGGGATCGGGAGAGTTCGGTATGGCCCAGTTGGGACGCACGCCGTAAGTGTTCCACCAATGTTGCTCGGCCTCCGGTCTGCATTCGGCCGGTTGCGGATCCGGGGAAGGGTTGCCCGATGCGTAGCGGCCGTACTGCCAGTGTCCCAGATGGTGGGAGACCGCAATAGCGCCGGGGATAATGCCCTTGGTCACGCGGGCCTTCGTCTTGAAAGAACCCACCGAGGAGGTAACACTGACGGTGTCTCCATCACCGATACCAAGTGACGCGGCCGTATCCGGATGGATCCATCCGGGGTTTTCATGGAACAGTTCGCTCAGCCACTTGCAGTTCGCATTGCGGGAATGGGTCTGCACGGCAACCTTATAGGTTGTCAGGACAAGCTGGCCCGCAGACATATTCTGATGCTCCGGTATCGGGTAATAGCTAGGCAAGGCTGAATAGTCCTTGCCGGCAAGGAGCTCCGAATACAGTTCCATGAAACCGGATTTATTGATCTTGTCTGGTTTAAAACCGGAGACATTGGTGCCGTCCGCCAGCTTCTGGGCCTTGTAGGTTTTATAGTCATGCTTGTCGTCGCCGTACCTGGCGTCCTCCTTGGGCTGTTTCCACCAAACGCCGGTTCCCCCCGGATCGAGGGTGTAGCTGCCGGCGATGAGATCCTCATCCGTGCCCATATCCTTCTTGTAGGAGTAGTACTTGGGCTCGGCCTCCGGATCGTGCCAGACACCGTTTTGCTTCATGTAATCGAAGCCCGGTACCCCCGTGGTGTTTTCGCAGGCATAGCGGACAAAGTCCTCCATGGAGTTGATCCCTTCGGACTCGAACAGCGGCATGCCCATCCTGTCCGCCAGATCGAAGCACACATCGGCGAAGGACTTGATACCGCAAAGCGGTTCTACCAGCGGCTGGCGGATGTAGTATTCCGCTACCTGGGTTGGAGAGACCATGTCCTCGCTGTCCCATCTCTCCAGATAGGTGGCGTCCGGAAGAATGAGATCCGCCAGCGCTGCCGATTCATCATAAAAGGGATTGATGCAAATGGAGTACGGGAGCATGCTCTCATCTTTAAGGACGTCGATGTTCTCCTGTACTTCGCCGTTGGCGAATACTGGCGTATGGCAGTACCACATATATACCTCGGGCCTGCCGGCGCTGCCGTCTTTTATCATCTTCAGTATCTGGTTGCTTACATGGTGATTGGGGAAGGCCACCTGTCCCGGGAAGCCGTTTAGGATCTTCAGGCCCTTCTTCTCCGGCGGGTCGGGGCTCTTGGGGTATTCCCAGGAGGCGCCCACTGCCTTGCACCTGCCGCCGGGGTTATCGATGTTACCGGTAAGCGAGGCCAGCATCATGGCGCTACGCTCGTTCTCGGCGCCGCAATAGTGGGCTACAGCCCCCCGGTAGGTTATCAGGCAGGCCGGCTTGGTAGTGGCGAAATCTTCCGCTACGGCTTTTATCTTATCTGCGCTGATGCCGCTGATGCCCTCCGCCCACTCGGGGGTGAACCGGTCCAGATGGTTGCGCAGGGAATCTTCCTTTTCTTCCGTTGATGCATCGGGGTCGCCCGTTGCCTTGACGTAGTCGAGGAAATCCCGGTCATGCAGGTTATTGCTAATGATATGGTTGCACATGGCCAGCATCACCGCACCGTCGGTTCCCGGTTTAATGGGTATCCATTCGCTGGATTTGGCGGCCGTATTGGAGAGCTTTACGTCAAAGGTGATCAGCCTTACACCCCGGTCGGTCATGGCTCTGATCAGCCTTGGAGACGTGGGGATATGATTGGTATGAGCCTCAAACACATTGCTGCCGAAGTTGAGCACGAAACCGGTATTATCGAAGTCCCAGCTGTCATAATGTTTGCCCCAGGTAAGCTCCTGGGCCACCCACTTACCGCCCTCGCAGATAGAGGTGTGGTTGCCGATGGTCTCGGTGCCGAATGTATGCAGGAAGCTGCTTTTTACTAGCTTGCTGGAGCTGGCCTTCATCCTGCCGTAGTGGAACATGAATTTTTCCGGCGTTCCCGCATCGCGCAGCGGCTTGATATGATCCACTATCTCCGTGAGTGCTGCATCCCAGGAGAGCCTCTGCCACTGCCCGCCGCCGCGGGGTCCGACCCGCTTCATGGGGTAGAGCACCCTGTCGGGGTCGTACACGTGGTTGGGACCCGCTTGTCCCTTGGCGCACATCTTGCCCTCGGTCCTGATGGAATCGGGATTGGACTCCATCTTTACCAGCCGGCCATCTTCGACGAAACCAATGGCTGCGCAACGGGTGACACAGTTCCAGCAGGCGGTGGGGATGGCGGTCCGTTCAGCCCCGGTCTTCGGGGAAAAATCCTTGCCTCCCGGCTCCAGCGATACGGTCCCGGTCAGGGACTCCTGGCCGCAACCGATGACTTCTCCCGCAGCCAGAAGAGCGCCGCTGGCCATGCCCAGCTTCAAAAAGTTCCGGCGTGTTGTTCTAATCATTCTTTATCTCTCCTTTTCGCTCAATAATTGCTTGTTGCGAGGGTAATCCGGCTAGTCTACCTTGTCTCTGAACGGCTCACCTTTCTGGAATGTGCTTAACACATTATCCGGATCTATGTAATAAACCTGAGGCATCGTGTTTTCCTCCGGCAGGAGATGGACTGTGTCGAAGCTGTTGATTAGCTGGGATACTTCACTGTCGGGATCTTTCCGGTCTCCAAACACCCTTGCCCTGCCCTCGCAGGTATTTACACAGGCCGGCACAACACCGTTGTCAATGCGTTGCACGCAGAAGATGCACTTGCCGATGCCGTACTGGTTATACGGGTTCGGACCCCCCGGCGTTACGAAATTATCCACATGGCGGGCGCCGTAAGGGCATGCTTTCACACATGCATAGCAGGCAACGCATTCAGCGCTGTTGTAGAGGATGGCGCCGTCAGGCCGTTTGTAGGTGGCGCCGACGTAGTACTCGATTCCATTCCATTCGGCGGTTCCCAGATCTTTCCGGGGACAGGCGTTGACACAGGGCGGGTAGGTTGCTCCGTGCGACTGCTGGATAGTACCTTCACAATGGTTACACATGCGGGGAAGGAAGACCTTCTTGGCAAACGCGCCGTTTTCCAGTTCCTCCTGTTTGACCACGGTGTTCCATACGTCCAGCGGCACATTGTTCTCCGACTTGCAGGTAACCGTACAGCCGCGGCAACCGATACACTTGCGCAGGTCGATGACCATGACGTTGCGCGGGCCTTCGCGATCGAACTGCTCCTGCGCCATGGCTACGCTTCCCCTCAAGGCTTTAGGCATCATGCCTGCCGTGGCGGTTCCCAGAGCTACAGCGCCACCGGCTTTGAGCAGGTCACTGCGCGAGATCCTTTTTTCGCTCATAGATTTCTCCTTTGGATTATTATAGTCAAACTAATGTTTGATAATTCTTTGTCCTGTATGGTTGCGGGTATGATTCCGGTCCCGGTTTCGATGTCATATGAAACCAAGTGACTGGCATGGTCCTGATAACAAACGGGCCACCTCCATCAATTAAGGTTTGGCTATGGATATCGACTTGCGATTATCCGGTCAGATTAGGGTGATTATCGTCTCTTGGCTGCTTCAGTCAGACTCAGCCGCATATAGGAGCCAATCGCGCCGGAAACGATATATATTACCGGAAGCAGTCAACATATCCTGTTTACACCGTTCGTACATCCTTGGGTTAAAAAAAGCCCAAGAAAAGTAAGACTATATCTGATGAAACCTTATTTTACACCAATCATAATGTATAAAGCCATATCCATAGGTACGAACGGTATCATTCACACTCATAATCTGCAAGTAAAAAAAGGGGTGTTTCAAAGAGGTCCTGATTGATTCAGCTATTGTCTTCTATTATCACCTGTCCATACCGGTTGCACTTGAATCGGCAATAACCAGCGGATATGGAAACCGGCATCGGATATAATCCTCCGTAAATCATGGAAAACAAAGGCCCCGACAACAACTTGATATCATGATCCCATGAATGCGCCGGCTGAG
The DNA here is from genome assembly GCA_002897715.1 of bacterium BMS3Abin01. GTDB lineage: Bacteria > Actinomycetota > Thermoleophilia > BMS3ABIN01 > BMS3ABIN01 > BMS3ABIN01. The sequence continues at coordinate 53,346 of BDUA01000009.1, read as the reverse complement.
ATAACCCAACGCGTCTACGAGCTGCGCCGTCAGCTCGAACATCACAACTACCTCTATTATGTTCTGGACCAGCCGGAGATCAGCGACGCCGAATACGACCGGCTGTTTAACGAGCTGAAGCAGCTGGAGGAGCAGTACCCGCAGCTGCGCACCGCCGATTCACCCACCCAGCGGGTGGGCGCCGAGCCGCTGGACTCCTTCCGGCAGGTGAAACATCCCCTGCCCATGTACTCCCTGGCCAACGCCCGTGACGAAAGCGAGCTTGAAGACTGGCACCGGCGGCTGTGCAAGCTGTTGAAAGAGGCCGGCATGGACCCCGCCACAGTCGCCTACGTCACCGAGCCCAAGATCGACGGCCTGGCCGTATCCCTGGTCTACGAGAACGGCAGCCTGGGCCGTGGCGCCACCCGCGGCAACGGCGAAGTCGGCGAGGATGTCACCACCAACCTGCGTACCATCGGCGCCATTCCCCTGTCCCTGCACCTGGAGCCGGGTGAACAGGCGCCGCCGGTGGTCGAGGTGCGCGGCGAGATCTACCTGCCGCTGGCCGCCTTCGAGCGCCTCAACGAGGAACGGGCCGCCGCCGGCGAACCCACCTTCGCCAACCCCCGTAACGCCGCCGCCGGCTCCATCCGCCAGCTGGACCCGCGGGTAGCGGCACAGCGTCCGTTGAGCATCTGGTGCTACCAGGTGGGCTATACCGAAGGATTGGAACTGGACTCACACTGGTCCGCCCTGCAATGGCTGAGGCAGCATGGCCTGCGGGTCAACCCCATGGTGAAAAGGCATGACAGCTTCGACGGTGTATATGAGGAATGCCGCGCCTGGGAGGAGCGCCGCAGCCAGCTGGATTATGATATCGATGGCGCCGTGGTCAAGGTGGACAGCTATCGCATGCAGGACGTCCTCGGCATCGTCGGCCGCGACCCCCGCTGGGCGGTGGCCTACAAGTTCGCTCCCAGCACCGAGGTAACCCGGTTGCTGGAGATAGACATAAACGTAGGCCGCACCGGCGCCCTCAATCCCATCGCGGTCATGGAGCCGGTGGAAGTCGGCGGAGTCACGGTGAGTCACGCCACTTTGCATAACGAAGACGATATCCATCGCAAGGACATCCGCGTGGGCGACCTGGTGGTAGTGCAAAGGGCCGGCGATGTGATTCCCCAGATCGTGGGTCCGGTGATACAGAAGCGCACCGGCAAGGAAAAAGTCTTCCATATGCCGGACAGGTGTCCCTCATGCGGCGCCATAACCGTGCGCCCCGAGGGCGAGGTGGTGGTCCGCTGTCCCAACAAGTCCTGTCCTGCGCAGATAGTAGAGAGTATCAAGCATTTCGTCAGCAAGAACGCCATGGACATCGACGGCGTGGGCGAGAAGCTGGTGGAGCGCCTGTTCGAGCTGGGGCTCATCAGCAACATGGCGGACCTGTACGACCTGAAGCGGGAGAATCTGGTCGGGCTGGAGCTTTCCAGCTCCGTCAACGAGCGGGGAAAGCGCGTTCCCCACCGTCTTCAGGAAAAAAGCGTCGATAACATGCTGTCCTCGCTGGAGGAATCCAAGCGGCGCCCCTATCATCGGGTTCTGTTTGCCCTGGGTATCCGTCACGTGGGCTCCATCAACGCCCAGTTGCTGGCATCCCGCTTCCGGGATATCGATGCCCTGGCGGCAGCCAGTCAGGAGCAGGTGGCCGAGGTGGAAGGCATCGGCCCCAAGATAGCCGAGTCGGTGCGGGAGTATTTCGCCGAACCCCACAACCGCGAGACGGTCTCCCGCCTGCGCCGGGCCGGGCTCAATCTCTCGGTCTCCGAAGAGGAGAAGGAAGCGCCCCGGCCGCTGGAGGGCAAGCGTTTCGTGCTTACCGGCACCCTGCCCACTCTCAGCCGCTCCCGGGCCAGGGAGTTGATCGAGGCCGCCGGCGGCAAGGTCTCGGGCTCCGTGGGCAAAAGCACCGACTACATTGTATTGGGGAAGAACCCGGGATCCAAGGCTGAAAAAGCCCGCGAACTGGGGAAGACCATCCTCTCTGAAGATGAGTTCCTCAAGCTGACCGGCGGCGATTGACGATATCCGTCCGCCGCCGGCACCGCAGAAGTCACATCCCTGGCTTACAGCTTACTCGACCGGCGGTGTGGGCGTGGGCGTATAGCCCTTGGGGGCGTACTGCCCGTCGATGTTCGCCCGGATGTCCTTGATATCCATTCCCTTGTTTTTCATCTGGAGCACGTCCAGAGCAATATTCACTCATATGTCTCAGCCGGCGGCGTGGTCATCCCACTCCACCTTGTCGCCCTGGCGTGACTCGATGAAGCAGTCCAGGTTGTTCTTGTGCCCGTCATACTGGCCGCAACCGCAGTAACAGGGGATCTGTTCCAGGTATTCGGGGATGTCCAGAGCCGCCTGGTAGCCCTGGGGCGCCTGCTTGGGAGCGCTCGCCGCGTAGGCGAAGTCGGGCAAGGCCAGGCCGTCGCTGCTGTTTGTCAGGCTCCATACCACGATGCCACCGACAATGCCCAGCGCCAGGGCCACACCGATGATTATGGTGGTCATGGCCGTGCTGTTATTGCCGGGCCTCTTCTTTCCCGCGGGCCGGCCGCCTCTGGATTTCACCTGGTTCCGCTGCTTGCCGGATGATCCTTTTTTCTTAGCCAATTTAAACCTTCCTTGGTAGTCCGTTTCTTACCAACCTATTCTAGCAACCTTTCTTCTAGTCTGGGCGGTTATGCTGGTGCTGAATGTCACAATAGGGGCCGTTGACGTCACAGGGCACGGTTTCCATCTCCAGTGTCGAGTGATGTATGTCGAAATCGCGCGCCAGCATCTTCTTCAGATACCGGGCTATACGGCTGCTATCGCTTACCTTCACATCATCCACCAGCACGTGGCAACTGAGGGCATAGATCCCCGAACCTATAGTCCAGACATGGATATCGTGGATATCCTTCACGCCGTCCTCCTCCATTAACTCTTCCACCACCCTGTCCACATCAATGGCGCGGGGCGACTCTTCCAGAAAGATCTCCACCGTCTCCTTGATGATGCGCCAGGCCCCCCAGAGGATGGCCAGCCCCAGGAGCACGCTCACCAGGGGGTCGACGGGATACCAGCCGGTGGCGATGATAACGATGCCGGAGATGACAACCGCGGCGGAGGCGGCGGCATCTCCCAGCAGGTGCAGTACGGCGCTGCGGATATTGATGTCGCCGCCGGCCCGTTTTCGCAGAAAGAAGACGATCAACAGGTTGGCCAGGAGGGCGACGGTGGCGGTGACCAGCACCAGGAGACCACCCACGGGCTGCGGGTCCAGCAGTCGATGGTAGGCTTCATAGAAGATCCAGACGGTTATCACCACCAGGACGGTGGCGTTGATGAGGGCGGTAAGGATCCCCGTCCGGTGGTAGCCGAAGGTCTTGGCCGCGGTAGCGGGCTTCCTGGCCTGCTCGAAAGCAAACCAGGAAAGCCCCAGGGCCGCCATGTCGGTGAAGTTGTGTACGGCGTCACTGAGCAGTCCCAGGCTGCCGGCGATATAGCCGGCAACGATCTCCACGACCACGATGACCAGGTTGAGGGCGATGCCCATCATGAGGGCGTATGCTGTGCCCTCGGAGAAACTTTCCGCACTGACGCCGTGGTTGTGGTCGTGACCGCTCATATAGACGCTCCGGCCGTTGCTACCGGCTCTGGATGCCCGGCTTTCTTACCAACAGCGGCCGCCTGGCCGGCACCCACGGCCATTAGCTTTTCCCTAAAGGACCGATGGCACCGCCAGGCATGTGTCCCAGGTGATCCAGGCTCTGGGTGTACAGCTTGAGCACATGGTCGTCATCCAGGGAGTAGTAAGCCATGCGGCCCTCCTTGCGGAACTTCACCAGCTGCGCCATGCGCAGTACCCGCAACTGGTGGGAAACCGCCGATGGCGTCATCTCCAGGGCGGCGGCGATATCACAGACGCAGAGCTCCGTCTCGGCCAGCAAGGAGATGATACGCAGGCGGGTGGGATCGGCCATCACCTGGAACAGGTCGGCCAGATCGCGAGCGTCCCCGCTGCTGAGCAGTCTTTCCTGAATCTGCGCCACCGCCCCGGTTCGATATAGATGACAGGAACCCGCCGGGTATCCATGAATATCTGAACGGATGTTCATATATTAATCCATCCATGACCGGTAAATCAAATAAAAAAGCCCCGGGACTCCGGGGCTTCAAAGGTCATGGTTGCGGCCTGGGCGGCCGCCGGTATATATCAATACAGGGTGATAGTAACCGTTCTCACTCCCCAGGCGTTGGCCTCGCCACAGGGCAGCCATACATCGATCTTGTTGCCATGAACCGCGCCGCCCGTGTCCGCCGCTATGGCATTGCCGTAGCCGGAGACGTGGACGCGGCTGCCCAGGGGGATGACTCCCGGGTCCACGGCGATGATGCCGCGGCCCACAGGCATGCCGGTAGCCGTCGTTCCCGCAAGACAGTAAGCAGTAGCGGTCACCGTCAGGCTGGATCCTCCCGCCGCCGGCGCGCTGTTGTAGTCTCCGCTTTCCCCTGCCGGGGAGGCAGCCTGGCCCTGGATAGAGCTCATGGTCGCCTCGATACTGGCGGCCTGAGCCTGGATCTGGGCGATCTGGCTGTCCGTCAGGTCGCGCTGGCTCTGGATCGAGGCAAGCACCGTCTGCTGTTCTTCCTGGGCGGCAAGCAGCGCCTGCTGGGAGTCGTTCAGTTGCGACAGCAGACCGGCCAGTTCTTCCTCCTTGCCCTGGAGGCTGGCAAGATCATCTTCAACCGTCTGCCTGGAAGCCCGGATCGACTCGATAAGTTCCCGGTCCTCGTCGGCGATGGCGTTAACCATGTCCACCCGGGTTAGAAAATCAGAGAAATCGTCCGAGCCCATCACGACCTCGATAAAGCCCGAATCGTCGCTTTTATAAGTACTGAGAAGCCTCTTTTCCAGGATCTTCTGGCGATCGTCCAGCTGGGCCTGAACCTCCACCATGCGCTGCTGCTCGGCGATGACGGAAGCCTGGACTTCGTCCCGGCGCTGTGCGGTGGCGGTGATCTCGGCGTTCTTGTTGGAGACGGCGCTGTTGGCAGCGACTACTTCCGCAAGAGCCTGGTTGTAGCTGCTTTCCAGTTCCTGGGACTGGGCTTCCAGAGATCCCAGCTCACCGGAAGAAGTGGCCGAGGCGGAAGTAATGATGAGGAGGGTAAAGAACAGTGCCGACAGGATTATTCTTTTTGGATTATCTTTCTGTCTGCGAAGAACAGTTAAGATAACTTTCCTCCAATGCTAGCTGGTAGAAACGCTCGTTTGCAGGCATTCCCCACAAAATCTCAAAAAAACCCGCAAAAAAGGGCCGCGCTGTCCAGAAAAAGGCGCAAAGCGCACTATTTAACCCACTTTTCATAACTCTCGGGTTCTGGACCCGGGCCGAAGTGGGACTATAGCACCTACCAAATACGGTTGCAAGTTGTTCCATGCCGGAAAATACCGGAAATTGCGAGGAAATTATCCTGCATTTGCCCGCTTTCGGTCCATATCCATATGGATAGAAAAAACGTGTTTTTCATTTGAATAGAGGGGTTGTGAGCCATCGGCCGGAAAACAAATTGTGATAACAGGTTCGGCATGGTTCGCATATTCTGATAGCTGCCATAACAGGGACTGGAAACAGCGGCAAGAATGTCTCGATATACGCGGGGGAGCGGGGGTTTTCCGGGTCTACATCTACACTTTCTCTTTCTCCCCGGCATCCTCGGCCGGTTCCGGAGCCGTGATCGCCGCGAAGATCAGTTGGTCATCCTGGCAGTCCACCTCGATGGTCTGTCCCTCGCCGAACTCGCCCTCCAGCAGTTTCAGCGCCAACACATCCTGTATCTCCTTCTGGATCAGCCGTTTGAGCGGCCGGGCGCCGTAGGCCGGGTCGAATCCCTCGCGGGCCAGGTAGTCCTTGGCGGCGTCGGTGAGGGTGATGCCCACGCCTCTGTTCTCCAGCCTCTCGGCCAGTTCGCGCACCTGGATGTCGACTATCTGCCTCAGCTGCTCCTGGCTCAGGCGGTGGAAGATGATGATGTCGTCCACACGGTTGAGGAACTCGGGCTTGAAGTGGGCCTTCATGGCCTCGGTGACCCGCCGGCGCATCTCCGTCTCGTCACCCTCGCCCATCTCGGTGATGAACTGGCTGCCGATGTTGGAGGTCATGATGATGACCGCGTTCTTGAAGTCCACCGTGCGGCCGTGGCCGTCGGTGAGACGGCCCTCGTCCATTATCTGCAGTAATATGTTGAACACTTCCGGATGGGCCTTCTCTATCTCGTCCAGCAGCAGAACACAGTAGGGGCGCCGCCGCACGGCCTCGGTCAGGTAGCCGCCCTCGTCGTAGCCCACGTAGCCCGGCGGGGCGCCGATGAGCCGTGACACCGTATGCTTCTCCTGGAACTCGGACATGTCGATGCGGATCATCGCCTTCTCGTCATCGAACATGAATTCCGCCAGCGCCTTGGCCAGCTCGGTCTTGCCCACGCCGGTGGGTCCCAGGAAGATAAACGAGCCATAGGGACGGTCCGGCGAGCTGAGGCCCGCCCTTGCCCGCCGCATGGCGTTGGCGACGGCGGCGATGGCTTCATCCTGGCCGATGACCCGCTCGTGCAGGCGCTCCTCCATGTGGATGAGCTTCTCCACCTCGCCTTCCATCAGCTTGGAGACGGGGATGCCGGTCCAGGTGCTGACCACCTCGGCCACGTCCTCCTCGTCTACCTCCTCCTTGAGCATCTTCACATCCTTCTGCAGCTCCGTCAGGCGGGCGTTCTCCTTCTCCAGCTCGGCGGTCAGTTCGCCCGTCCTGCCGTAGCGCAGCTCAGCCGCTTTGGTAAGGTCGCCTTCGCGCTCGGCCCGGTCGGCCTCGGTCTTCACCTGTTCCAGCTTCTCCTTCAGCTCCCGGATCTTCTGGATCGATTCCTTCTCGTTGGTCCAGTGGGCCTTCATCTGGTTGCTCTGTTCCTTCAGCTGCGCCAGCTCCTCCTTGATGGTCGCCCGGCGGCTCTTGGAGACCTTGTCCTTCTCCTTCTTCAGCGCCCGGCTCTCGATCTCCAGCTTCTTGATACGGCGTTCCACCACATCTATCTCCGTGGGCAGGCTGTCGATCTCGATGCGCAGGCGCGAACTGGCCTCGTCGATGAGGTCGATGGCCTTGTCCGGCAGGAAGCGGTCAGTGATATAACGGTCCGAGAGGATGGCGGCCGCCACCAGGGCCGCGTCCTGTATGCGCACGCCGTGGTGTATCTCGTAGCGCTCCTTGAGGCCTCGCAGGATGGCAATAGTGTCCTCGACACTGGGCTCGCCCACGAACACCGGCTGGAAACGGCGCTCCAGGGCAGGGTCCTTCTCCACGTATTTACGGTATTCGTCCAGGGTGGTGGCGCCCACGGCCCTCAGTTCGCCGCGGGCCAGCATGGGCTTGAGCATGTTGGAGGCATCCATGGACCCCTCGGCGGCGCCGGCGCCCACCAGGGTATGCATCTCGTCGATGAACATGATTATCTGACCCTCGGATTCCTTTATCTCCTTGAGCACGGCCTTGAGGCGGTCCTCGAACTCGCCGCGGTACTTGGCGCCGGCGATCAGGGCGCCCACATCCAGGGCTATCACCCGTTTGTTCTTCAGACCCTCCGGCACGTCGCCGTCGATGATGCGCTGCGCCAGCCCCTCCACCAGGGCGGTCTTGCCCACGCCCGGGTCGCCGATGAGCACCGGGTTGTTCTTGGTGCGGCGGGAAAGCACCTGTATTACGCGGCGGATCTCGTCGTCGCGGCCGATGACCGGGTCCAGCTTGCCGCGGCGAGCCTCTTCGGTGAGGTCGCGGCCGTACTGTTCCAGCGGCTGGAACTTGTCCTCCGGGTTCTGGTCGGTGACACGCTGGCTGCCGCGGACCTCGGCCAGGGCTGACAGCAGGCGGTCCTGGCTCGCCCCGGCTGCCTTCAACGCCCGGGCGCCGCCGCCGCTGCCGTCGGCTATGGCCAGCAGCAGGTGCTCGGTGCTGACGTAATCATCCTTGAGCTGGTCGGCCAGCGCCTCGGCGGCGTCCAGTACCTGTTTCAGGGCGGGGCTGATGTAAGCCTGCTGCCCCGGGGCGCCGCTGACTTTGGGCATGTTCTCGACCGCGTCCGTGACCTGCGCCGTGATGGCCGCCGGGTCGGCGCCCAGCTTCTGCAGGATCGGCACCACGATGCCCTCGCTCTGCTTCAGCAGGGCCAGCAACAGGTGTTCGGGCTCTATCTGCTGCTGGCCGGCGGACTCCGCCTGCTTCTGGGCCGCCGCCAGCGCCTCCTGGGCCTTGATTGTCAGTTTTTCCGGTTGCATATTTATCCGACTCCCGTCCGAATTATTTGACACATCTTTGTGGTATCACGTTTCCGGACTACGGCTGTAACGACCAGGCGCCCCGGAGTATGCTTCATCGACTTCCTATATATACCCGCCGGAAGCAGGTTTATTAACATCGGGCGACGATGTGTCCCGCCGGGCTAGCCGTTCACCTGCCGGCCGCACTTGGAGCAGAACGCGGAACCCGGGTCCAACTCGTTGCCGCACTTGCTGCAGAACCTGGCACCGCCGGCGTCCGCCGCACCGCTGTCCTCCGTGGCGGGGGCCTCCGGCTTCGGCATCTCCGTAGTGGCGGCATCGCCGCCGGTTTCCGCCGCGGGTGGCCCAGCCTCAGGAGCCGGTGCTGATGGAGCCGCTGCCGGCACCGCCGTGGCCGCCACCGGTGCTCCCGGCGGCGTTCCCCCCTTCTTGCCGCCCTTGCGCGTGACCAGTATCACCACCAGGACGATGACGCCTGTCAAGATCACCCCGGCGACGATGATGACGATGATGATCCAGGCGGGGAAGGTCGAGACGTCCTCGCCGGCGCTGACCTTGGCCGAGCTCTGCTCGATGTAATCCTGCACATAGGGGAAGTCGGAGTTGGCGTCGTGGATCTCCTGGAACTTCTCCTTGGCGGCGCTGTAGTGCTTGTCCATATAGAGGTCGATGGCTTCGCGGTAGGTATCCGTCAGCGAGCCGATTGCGGGCTCGACGTTGGCCTGGTTGAGGAACTCGTTTATCACCGTCGCCGGAATCGCGAAGTTAAAGCCGGGGCTCGCCTCGAATTCGCCCGTAGACTCGTTAACGTCGCCGGCGCCGAAGGTGTTGACGCCGATGGCCTCGCCCTTCATGTTCAGCAGCGGGCTGCCGCTGCTGCCATTGGTGGTGTAGGCGTCGGACTGGATGACCTCCCAGCCGCCGCTGACGGTCTTCTTGGCGCTGACCGTTCCCTGCGTCAGGGTGGGGGACAGTTCCGCGTTGATATCCAGCACATAATCGAAGGTGGCGGTTCCGGGATACCCCAGGGCCAGCACCTGGTCACCGTCCATCAGTTCCTTGTCATCGCCCATGGCCACCGTGGGCAGGTTGGTCTTGTTCACCTTGAGTACGGCCACATCCTTGCCGGTCTCCTCCTGGATGTCCATGGGGTCGCCCACCTCGACGACCTCGGCCGGTATGGCGTCGGAGATACTCTCGTCACCGACGGACACCATGTACATGCTGGTGTCCGAAGCCGGTGAGCTTACCGTATAGTATGTGGCATAGATGTCCGCCGCCGCCGCGAGGAAATAATCCTCGTACTCGGCCGGCAGGTCGATACCCAGCTCCTCCTCGAATTTAGCCAGGTCCTCCTGCAGCAGCTCGCCGGCATTCTCCTCTGCCATGGTTGCCGCCAGCGCCTCATCCGACTTCTTGACGATGTGGGCGTTGGTGACCACGTAGCCATCATCGCTGACTATGAACCCGGAGCCGTAGACCGAGGCCTCCATGGTGGTGACCCTGTCTTCCGTGGTAGCGTAGAGGTAGAGTTCGGGGAAGGTTGCCAGTTCGGTGATGAGCACGGTAGCTATTTCCTCGGTTGTAGCGTCAGGAGAGACGGTTCCGTCGCGCACGGCGTTGATGAAAGCGGTCTCAAGAGCGTCATAATCGATCGCCAGTTCCGGAAAAGACACGTCGGCGGTCCAGACCGTCTCCACCAGCACCGTCCCCGGCTTGTTATACTCCGCTATCTTCGTGGGGTCGAGGTCGGCAGACTCCTCAGTACCGCAGCCTGCTACCAGAATGAGTGTCACCACCAGGGCGACGATGGTAAATGACAGGAAAAGTATTCTCGATCTTCTTCCCATTCTCGGCCTCCTGTTGATAGCGGGGTCTGTGTTTCCGTGGGAAACAGTCAATTAATGAATGAGAATCTATCAGAATATTATGGTTTTGTCTGCTTTTTCGCCGGAACGGTAACTTCCCTATGCTCCGGGCGGGTGTCTGCCGCCGCAGGGAGCCTAGTATCTGAGGCGGGCGGCTATGCGGCCGGCCTGCTGCATGGCCGGGTGTCCCGGTTCAACGGTCTTGACCGTTGCCCCCTGGCGGATGGCCGTCTCCCGGGCGTCGTCGACGATATCGGGAGAGAGGGTCGCATCCATGTCGCATGACGGACAGGTCTCTTCAGAGAAGGAAAGGGTATGGCAGGCGTGGCAACGCCTGCCCGGCTCCGCGTAGCCGGACTCGACTATCAGCATATCGGCACGGCGCTGGTTAAGCACCGCCAGGGTGTCGTCCAGCCCTCCCACGAAGTTCTTGCCGGCGGTCATCTCCGGACCCAGGGAATCGAGCAGCTCCTGCTCTTCGCGCTGGATGCGTTCCTGGTCCAGGGCGCTTACCTTTTTCAGGATATCATCGGCACTGGCGTTGATATCGATGGAGAACCGCTCCGCCAGCCGTTCCCGCAGGTAGGGATGCAGTACCCGCTCCAGTTCCGGCCACAACTCATCGGCGATGCCGACCATGAGGCGATGGAAATTTTCCTGCTTGAAGATGTCCAGCGTGGCGTCGGAAGCCCGCTTCAGGTGCTCGCGCACCTCCAGCTCATGCCAGCGCTGCAGTTTGGCCTGCTCCCAGCCGCCCTGGTCGTGATGCTGAGGTACCGAATCGAGTATCTCCGTGTATTCGGTGATGCTGCCGGCGAAGACCTGGAAGATGCGCGCGGTCTCCTTGTTGGTGATCAGGACGCAGATGTGCCCGTGGCGGTCGATGATCTCGCTCAGGGGGGCGATGCGTGGCTGACGGTCGATGAGCAGGCGGTTCTCCACCGGTACGGCGAGGGGGATGACGCGCCACAGGCCGGCGGTCTGACATGAGAACAGGGCCAGCCCCCGGGCGCCGCTGCGGCGGAAATCCATGGAGATGTACTGTCCGATGGCATCCAGCTCCCCGTCCAGCGAGTTGGTCTGCTCCCGGGTCAGCTCCATCGGTACGTAGCCTGGCTTGCGGGCGTTCTTGAGCATGACATTCAGCTCGGTCTCGTATTGAACGCGTGAGGGGTAGCGGGCCCCGTCGATATCGAGATAGAGACTGACGACCGGCATATCCCGATCGTTGCTGAAGTCCTGCAGGGAAGAGACAACTTCACGAGACAACATGTGCCACCACCTCACAATTTACGAAACTCGTTGCAGGGACTGAGGGTGTAGTTAAATAAATTACCCGTTTTTGCGGCTTTTTATCACCAGGGGCGATATGACGGCGGTAGGTGGGCCGTCCCTACGTTGGGGGGACGGGGGAAGCGCCGGTTGTTCTCTCCAGGCGTAACAGCTCCCGCAGGGCTGTCAGCCCCACGTCCAGCTGTGCGTCGGTCGGCTCGGCGGTGGTGACAGCCTGCTGCAGGTTGCCACCGGGATAAGTGAAGGCTTTGGCCCAGATGCTGCCCGGGTGACGGGATGCCCATTGCACCATCTCGATGGCGCCGGACAGGCTGAGGAAGCTGACGCCCAGGCGGGCGGCGTGATTGGGCCGGCCCAGGGCGCGCCGGGCCAGCAGGTTCCCCAGCGCCATCAATGCCAGCGCCGGTCCGACGATATTGGAGCCGCAACGCGGGTGTTCGGCGCGGGCGCCGCGTGCCTCTTCCTGACTGAATTCGCCGTGGAGCTCGTAGGCGTTGATGGACTTGTGCTCTGCGGCATGGTATTGAGTGGCGCTGCTTTTTCTCAGCGCCATCAGTGAGGGAACCAGGGCCAGGGTCGAGGCCAGCAGCTCTTCCATCAGGGGGGACAGACGCCTTTTCGGATTTTTCAGGATCATGGTGCCGGCGATGCTGACCAGGGTCGAGGCCAGTACCTCGGGCGACCGCACCGGTAGCGGTAACCTTCCACCGCCGGCCCGTACCCGCGGCAGCAGCAATAACGTCTCCGCCATGGAAACCATGCCTCTGAGCAGCGGTACCCTCCTGGCCGGTGAGGACCGGTCCAGGCCGGTCTTCCTGCCGGAGACGACGCGGATCTCCCCGTCGTCACCGCGGATGCCCATGGTCCACACCCGGTCTGTCTGGAACAGCACGCCGTTCTCCAGGGCCATGCCGCCGATGCGGAGACGTTTGCCGTTGCTCTTCCTGTTTTCAGTAGTCTCGTTCATGTCCTGGGGATGAACTCTAATGCAACGGTGGCGGATAATAAAGCCGCGTGGACAGTTGGTGACCAGCGGGTAGAGGGAGCGCCGGGGAATGCCCGGTCTTAAATCTATATAATATGCCCATGGACGAGAATCACGATCCCACATCTCTGCAACATGAGGCTTTGCGCCTGCACAGGCAGTGGCGCGGCAAGCTTTCCATCGATAGCAAGGTGTCTGTAGCCGACGATCACGCCCTGGCCATCGCTTATACCCCGGGGGTCGCCGAGCCCTGCCGCGAGATAGCGCGGGACGCTGAGCTTATCGATACCTATACGGGCCGCTGGAACATGGTGGCCGTGGTGACCGACGGCTCGGCAGTGTTGGGGCTGGGCAATATCGGCGCCCGTGCCTCGCTGCCGGTGATGGAGGGCAAATCGGTTCTGTTTAAGGCTTTCGGCGGGGTGGATGCCTTTCCCCTCTGCGTGGAGAGCCGCGATGTGGACGATATAGTCCGCACCGTCCGGCTGCTGGAGCCCAGCTTCGGGGGTATCAACCTGGAGGATATAGCCGCGCCCAGCTGTTTCGAGATAGAGCGGCGCCTGATCGAGGAATGCGACATCCCCGTGTTCCATGATGACCAGCACGGGACAGCCGTAGTGGTGATGGCGGCCGCCATCAATGCCTGCCGGGTGACCGAGCGGGCCATCGCCGACCTGAAAGTAGTGATAAACGGCGCCGGCGCCGCCGGCCTGGCCATCGCCCGCATGTTGCGTGATGAAGGCGTGGAGGACCTCATCCTCTGTGACAGCGGCGGCGTTATCGGCGAACATCGCCGGGATCTGTCACAGGTCAAGCAGGAAGTGGCCGGATGGACCAACCGCGGCGCCAGAGAGGGTGGCCTGGCAGCCGCCATGGAGGGCGCCAACCTGTTTATCGGCGTCTCCGTCAAAGGGGCGGTATCGCCGCAGATGGTGTCATCCATGGAACAGCGGCCCATCGTCCTGGCCATGGCCAATCCGGATCCGGAGATCCTGCCGGACCAGGCCCGCGCGGCGGGCGCGGCGGTGGTGGCCACCGGCCGCAGTGACTTTCCCAACCAGGTCAATAACGTGCTTGGCTTCCCCGGCATATTCAGGGGGGCGCTGGATGTGCGCGCCGCCAACATCAACGAGAACATGAAGGCCGCCGCCGCCCGGGCTCTGGCCGGCCTGGTGGGGGACGAGCTTTCGGCGGAAAATATCATCCCCCGGGCCTTTGACCTGCGGGTCGCGCCGGCCGTGGCCGGCGCCGTGGCCGCCGCCGCCGTGGAGAGCGGCGTAGCCCGCGAGCCGCGGACAGCGGCGGAAGTAGCTGCCTCCACCCGGGAGATGCTGGGCGGCTCGGGTGGGAAGGCGGGGAAAACGAGGGAGGCCCCATGAGGGAGGTCACCGCCGGTCAGATAACCGACCTGGTGGCAAAGCTTTACCAGGACGCCAATTTTTTCCTTCCCGATGAAGTCACGACGGCTTTTGAGGACGCCCTCACCCGGGAACAGTCCCCCCTGGGGCGCGAAGTACTGGCATCGCTCATCGAGAACGCCGGCATCGCCGCCAGCGACCGGGTTCCCCTCTGTCAGGATACGGGTATGGCGGTAGTCTTCGCCGCCGTGGGCCAGGAGGTGGCCATCACCGGCGGCAGTCTGAGGGAGGCGGTGGATATCGGCATAGATCGTGCTTTTCGCGAAGGCTACCTGCGCGCGTCGATCGTAGCGCATCCGTGTTTTGAACGAGACAACACCGGCGACAACACGCCGGCCGTACTCCATGTCGAGCTTGTGGCCGGAGACCGGGTGAATATCACTGTCCTGCCCAAGGGCGCCGGCAGCGAGAATGCCGGACGGATAGCCATGCTCAAGCCCGGCGACGGCGCCGCCGGGCTGGCGGACTTCGTCGTGGAGACGGTCGACATGAACGGCGCCAGGGCCTGTCCTCCCCTGTTCCTCGGCATAGGAGTCGGCGGCACCATGGATCAGGCCGCCCTGCTGAGCAAACAGGCGCTGCTGCGTCCGGCGGGAGCGGCCGGCGCTGACGCCGGACTGGCGGAGCTGGAGCAGGAGATACTGGAGCGGGTCAACGATCTGGGTATCGGGCCGGGTGGGTACGGTGGCACAGTCACCTGCCTGGGTGTCACCATCGAGTCTTACCCCTGCCACATCTCCTCACTGCCGGTAGCGGTAAACATCCAGTGCCATGCCGCCAGACAGGCCGGCGGGGTGCTATGACGGCTGTTACCCTTACACCGCCGTTGACCGCCGCTGACGTCCTGGGTCTGCGTGCCGGTGACCGGGTGCTTGTTTCAGGGACGATCTATACGGCCAGGGACGCAGCCCACCAGAGGCTGGCAGCGTTGGTGGAGCAGGGAGAAGAGTTGCCCGTCGATCTGGACGGACAGGTCATTTATTACACCGGTCCCACCCCGCCGTCGCCCGGCAGGGCTACCGGAGCAGCGGGTCCGACGACCAGCGCCCGCATGGACCGTTTCACACCGACCATCCTGTCTCTGGGAGTAAGGGCGGTGATGGGTAAAGGTGAAAGGGGTGAAGATGTGGCAGCGGCTCTCCATGACTGTTCAGCGGTCTACCTGGCCGCGCTGGGAGGTGCCGGCGCCCTGCTGGCACGCCGGATCATCTCCACGGAGATGGTTGCTTACCCCGAACTGGGTACCGAAGCCATCTTCCGTCTCCAGGTCTCGGACTTCCCCGCCATCGTCGCCATGGATAGTCACGGTGGTGATATATTCAGGGAAGGCCGGGCACGCTATGGCTGACCCCTTTGCAAAGTGAAAAAATCGGAGTATATTTGTATACTTGGATAAAGGTTTTACCGCTGATAGTGGAGAAACCGGTAGGATCAGCGCGGAGAGCGCGTAGGAAGCATAAGTAGATGCAGTATCCGCTCTCCTCCGGACATTGAGTCCGGAGGCGGCGGGTGGCAGATACGGAAAACCAGTGAGTTCGAAGATGCCGAACGAAAAAGTTCTGGTAATTGACGACGATCCGGATGTGCTTCAGCTGGCCAAGGAGTGTCTAGCCGGGGCGGGCTATGAAGTACTCACAGTCGTGGACAGTTCTGCCGCCGGGCAGATAGCGCGCGACGAGCGCCCTGATGCTATTATCGTCGAAGTCGACATGCCCGGAACCGACGGCCGGGCCATCTGCAAGGCCGTCAAGAGCGAAGGAAACCTCAAGCACATCCCGGTGATCTTCATCCACGAGAAACCGACCCTGGATGACAAATTGGCCGGATTCGGGCTGGGAGCCCAGGACTATATAGCCAAGCCTTTCGAAACGGAAGAGCTGGTGGCCCGGGTGGACGCCGCGGTCCGGGTGAAGGTGGCCATGGACCGGCTCCGGCAGCGCAACGCCAAGCTGGAGTCGCTGGCAAAACACGTACAGACAGCCGTACAGCATTACGAGCAGCCGCGCCTCCAGCCGGGCGCTACCAGTGACACCGATGCCTCCGGGAAAACGGCCGCCAGATTAACACGACGCGAACTGGAGATCCTGCAACTGCTGGCCCAGGGGCTGAGCAACGATGTCATATCCCGGCAGCTGTACATCAGCCCCACCACCACGCGTAATCATATTCAAAACATACTCAGCAAGCTGGGCGTACACAGCAAGCTGGAAGCTGTGGCTTACGCCGTCAGGTCCGGATATGTCGACTTCGTCGGTTAATAAGTCGACATTACGCTGCTAATACGGTTGCTCAGACCCTGACGGGGGGCTTATCCGGGCAGTATGATTTATATCAATCACGTAAGATAGGTATTATGCATTATAGACGGCATTTTATTCAGAGGTTATGATACTAACCAACATACTTTACTTTTGTGCATGGGGCTAAACGCCCCCCTTGGAAGGCCCCGAAACTATTCGGGGCTTTCTCCTTCCCGGGAAAGAAAAAGCGGCCCCCTCATGAGGGCCGGCCGGTGCGGGTGGTGGAGGATACCGGGCTCGAACCGGTGACCTCCTGGATGCAAACCAGGTGCTCTCCCAACTGAGCTAATCCCCCACGCGGCAGTACGGTGCTCCTGTTATTCCCCGGTGATTCAAATTGGTGGAGGATACCGGACTTGAACCGGTGACCTCTTGCATGCGAAGCAAGCGCTCTCCCAACTGAGCTAATCCCCCACATCCGGGTCACGTTGTTGGTGGTGGGCGATACTGGACTCGAACCAGTGACCTCCGCCATGTGAGGACGGCGCTCTAACCAGCTGAGCTAATCGCCCGGATATTTGGCCACGCCCCGGCTACCCTGATATTCTAGGCAGGCAACGTCTTCAAGGCAAGGAACGGCGATAGCCGCACCCGCTTCTTATTATAATCAATTTTATGTGTTATCATTTCTTGTTCCAACAGAGAGCATAAGGGAAGCGATGAAAAAGGATATACATCCGGAATATATAGAGACCAGGGTACATTGCTCCTGCGGCGAGGAGTTCACCACCCGTTCAACCAAACCCGAGCTGACCGTGGAGATCTGCTCCAAGTGCCATCCCTTCTACACGGGCAAGCGCAAGCTGGTCGATACCGGTGGGCGGGTCGAGCGGTTCCAGCGGAAATATGGCAAGAAGAAAACCACCTGATGCCGGTTCGGCCGGTGTCTGTGACCCAAAAGGTAACGCTCCTTTCCCACACGCCTGATCCTGAGCGCGCTGTTGCCGCTGCCGGCAGGCTGTGTTATTCGTCTTCCACGGCGGCCCAGCTTCAGGAGACCATGCCCGATGACGAGGTGGCGCGGCTGATCGGCGTCCTAATCGGTTCGGGACATATGAGCGCCCTGGAGCACGCTTCTTTTACCTTCGGTATCGACGGCATCTCCCGGGCCTGTTCTCACCAGCTGGTCCGCCACCGGCTAGCCTCCTACAGCCAGCAATCGCAGCGGTACGTCCGCTTCGGCGGGGAAGGCGGTTTCATAGTCCCGCCCAAGCTATTGGAGGACCCGGAAGCGCTGGCGGTCTTCGAGACGGCCATGGCTTCGGCCCGGTCGGCCTACGAGCGGCTGGTCGAGCTGGGTGAGGAACGGGGACTGGGCCGGGAGACGGCCCAGGAGGATGCGCGCTTCGTGCTGCCCAACGCCGCCGAGACCCGTATCGTGGTCACCATGAACACCCGTGAACTCCGGCACTTCCTGCGCATCCGTTGCTGCCGGCGTGCCCAGTGGGAGATAAACGAACTGGCATGGCGGCTGCGGTACCTGTTGATGCAGACGGCGCCGCTGCTGTTCGAGGGGTCCGGACCCGACTGTCTCTATGGAAAATGCCAGGAGGGCCGGAAGATGTTCTGTGGCAAGATCTATAAGACGGACGAGGTAGCGGAGATGGAGGCGGCGTGGACCGGAGTCCGATGACGCGGGAATATAGTGAGCCAGGATAAGCAACCGGCAGCGTCCATAGGCGGACAGGCGGTCATCGAGGGGGTCATGATGCGGGGCAAGCGTCACTGGGCCCTGGCGGTGAGGCGTCCCGATGGCGAGATCAGTGTACACGCCGAGCCGCTCAATCCTCTGTCCGACCGACACCTTTTCCTGCGGTGGCCGCTGCTCAGGGGGGTCATAGCCCTCTGGGAATCGACCGCTCTGGGCATCCGCACCCTGGCCATGTCGGCCAATGAATCCATGGGCGAGGAGGAGCGGGACGTCTCCAAGAGGGAGATGGCCCTCAGTCTGGTCATCGGCATCGTGGTCGCTGTGGCGCTGTTCGTGGTGCTGCCGTTACTGGTCGCCGGCTCCGTCAAGGACCGTTTCCCCAACTCTTCCACCTTCGTGCTGGCCGAAGGGGTGCTGCGCATCTTCATCCTTGTCATTTATATTCTGGCCGTATCCCGCATCAAGCAGTTGCGGCGGGTGTTCGAGTACCATGGCGCTGAGCACAAGACCATCCATGCCCTGGAGTCGGGGCTGGAGCTCGATCCGGAGGAGATTATACGCTTCTCGCCGCTGCACCCGCGCTGCGGCACCAGCTTTCTGCTGATCGTGATGGTGCTGGCCATCATCATCTTCTCGCTGGTGGGTGTGCCGGGGCTGTTCTGGCTGATAGTCTCACGCCTTATAGGCATCCCGTTGATTGTCGGCCTTTCTTACGAGGTGATAAAATATGCTGGAAAGCACAAGGATAGCGCCGTCATGAAAGTCGTCATGTATCCGGGTCTCCTCCTGCAGCGCCTGACCACCCGTGAGCCCGATATCTCCCAGATCGAAGTCGCCGTGAAAGCCCTGGAGGGCGTGGCGGCGCTGGAACCGGTGGAACTGGACAGGACCGGGGAGGGAGATGTGGAGGTGATGGCCTGACGGCAGGCCGTGCCACCGGTGAAAAACAATGATTGAGAGACTGATAAAAGAGATCGAGGATAAGTATGAGCAGCTCAACACGGAGCTGAGCGATCCCGCCGTGGTCCAGGACCGCCAGCGCTATGCGGAGCTGGCCAGGGCACACGCCCACCTTCAGCCGGCCTACAAGCTGGCGCAGCAGTACCGTGAAGCGGAGGCGAGCGAGGCGGAGGCGGAGGAGATCCTCTCTGGCGACGGTGAGACCGAAGCGGAGATGCGCGAGTTCCTGCACGAGGAGATCGGCAATTCCCGCCAGGCCATGGAGCGGCTGGCCGAAGAGATACGGGCCGCCATGCTGGAGCCGGACCCCAACGATGCCAAGGACGTGATCATCGAGATCAGAGCCGGCGCCGGCGGCGACGAAGCTTCTCTGTTCGCCGCGGAGCTGCTGCGTATGTATTCAAAGCACGCGGAGCACAAGAAGCTGAAAGCCGAGATCCTGTCCAGCAGCCCTACGGAGCGGGGCGGCTTCAAGGAAGTGATCATGGAGATCAGCGGCAAGGGCGCCTACAGCGTGTTCAAGTACGAGAGCGGCGTACACCGCGTACAGCGCATACCGGTGACCGAATCCGGCGGCCGTATACACACCTCCACCGCCACGGTGGCGGTACTGCCCGAGGCTGAAGAAGTGGAGGTGGAGATCGACCCCGCCGACGTGCGGGTCGACATCTACCGTTCCAGCGGTCCCGGCGGGCAGTCGGTCAACACCACCGATTCAGCGGTCCGCCTGACGCATGAGCCAACCGGCCTGGTGGTCCAGTGCCAGGACGAGAAGTCGCAGTTGCAGAACAAGGAGCGGGCCATGAAGATCCTGCGCGCGCGTCTCTACGAAAAGATGCTGGAAGAGCAGCAGCGGGAGCTGGCGGACCGGCGCCGCTCCCAGGTGGGCACCGGGGACCGCAGCCAGAAGGTCCGTACCTATAATTTTCCCCAGGGCCGGGTCACCGACCATCGGGTCAACCTGACCCTGCACCGGATCGATGCCATCCTCCAGGGTGATATCGATGAGTTCACCGAGGCGCTGGCGGCACAGGACCGGGCCGAACAGCTGCGCACGGCCGAGGTCTGAGTCGGTGGCGGTGAGGTGCCGGTTTGTCACTACATATCTCATCTCTCCTGAAGAAATCCGCCGATTACCTCAAGTCCAGGGGGTCCACCAGCCCGCGGCTGGACGCGGAGCTGCTGCTGGCCGAAGCCCTGGGGATGCGCCGCATCGATCTTTATATCAATTATGACCGTCCACTCAATGAGGCCGAGGTCGGCCGCTACCGTGAGCTGGTGCGGGCGCGCGGCAGGGGAGAGCCGGTGGCCTATATACTCGGCCGCGCCTACTTCCGCGACCTGACCCTGAGGGTGGACAGGAATGTACTTATCCCCCGTCCGGAGACGGAGCACCTGGTGGAGGCCGCCCTGGGCCGGCTCGCGGACCGGGACTGGCCCGCCCCGCCCCGTGTACTGGATGTGGGCACCGGCAGCGGCGCCATCGCCATCGCCGTAGCCGCCGGTTATCCCGACACCGTTATCACCGCCGTCGACCGTAGCGCCGCGGCGCTGGAACTGGCACGGGAGAACGCGCACGCGGCCGGAGTAGCTTGCCGCATCGACTTTATCGAGTCGGACATGTTCGCCGTCCTGGACCCGCTGGCGACTTTCGACGTGATCCTTTGCAACCCGCCCTATATCGCTGATGATGAATGGGACGGACTGCCCCGGGACGTGCGCGAATACGAGCCGGAGGCGGCGTTGCGCGGTGGAGCCGATGGTCTGGACTTCTACCGGTTGCTGGCGCGGGAGGCACCGCCCTTCCTCAGGCCCGGCGGCCGGCTGATGGTGGAAATAGGCAGTGCCCAGGGTCCGGGTGTCCAGGAGCTGATGAGAGTTGAAGCAGGACTGGCGGCGGTGGAGACATTAAAGGATTACGCGGGACACGACCGGGTAGTAGTCGCGGGGAGGAACGGCAATGAAGGTCTATGAACTGGGGAAAATGGGATCGGGGGACTGGTCGGCCGCCGCCCGGGCGCTCAGAGAGGGGGGGCTGGCCTGCCTGCCCACCGACACGGTCTATGGTCTGGCGTGTGTGCCGGGCGTCCCCGAGGCCATGGACAGGCTTTATGCCGCCAAGAAGCGGGAGAGGGGAAAACCGGTCGCTCTCATGTTCTCCGACCTCCGGCAGATAAGGTCGATGCTGCCCAGCCTGCCGCAGATATTGTCAGGTATGCTGGCGGCGCTGCTGCCCGGCCCGGTCACCGTCATCCTGCCCGCCACCAGCGAGGAGGCGGCGGCCCTGGGCTCACGTGCAGGCGGCAGCATCGGCGCCAGGGTGGTACCGCCCCGGTTCAGCCGGCAATTTAGCCACCTGCCGCTGCCTCTGGCGCTGACCAGCGCCAACCCCGCCGGCGATTGCGAGCCCTGCGCCGTTTACGAGGTCCCCGAGGCCATACTCAGTCGATGCGAGTTTGTCATAGACGCGGGACGCAGCCGGATCGCCGAACCATCGACGGTCGTCGACCTGCGACCCGCCGCCGCCGGCGGCCGTCCCCTCATACTCAGGGAAGGGGCCATGGACCGGCGCCGGGTGGAGAACCTGATCGAAGGACGGGGGCTGTAGGGCATGTCCGTCTCGCCGCCTACCGATGTCCTCTTCGTCTGCACCGGCAATATCTGCCGCAGCCCGCTGGCGGAGGCGCTGCTTAAGGATTATGTGGAGAAGCAGGGGCTGGGCGATCGCTTCCGGATAAGCTCCGCCGGCACATTCGCCCTGAACGGGAACCCGGCCACCCGCCAGGGACAGCGGGCCGCCCGGCGCTGGGGGCTGGATCTTTCATCCCACCGGGCACGGGAGGTCAGCCGGTCCATAATGGCGGCGTCGGACTTCGTCCTGGGCATGACCCGCCGCCACTGTTTCGAACTGGTGGCGCAGTTCCCCGAATTTGAAAATAGGATATACTTGGCTCTGCTGTTTCCCCGGCGGCTTTCCAGGGAAGACGCGGAGGGAATCGATGTGCCCGACCCCATCGGGCAATCGGAGCGGTATTACACGCAAGTGCTGGAAATGATGTCTCCGGCCCTGCCGCGGATACTGAAAGGCCTGTTGAACGAGGAGGATAGGTGAAGATAGCCCTTGCGGCCGACCACGCCGGTTATGAGCTGAAACAGACTATCATGGAACGGCTCCGGAACGATGGCCACCAGGTCATCGATCTGGGTACGGACTCATCGCAGAGTGTTGATTATCCCCATTTCGCCATCCAGGTCTCCCGGGCCGTATCATCGCGCCGGGCCGACCGGGGACTGCTGTTTTGCGGTACGGGGCTGGGCATGTGCATAACCGCCAACAAGGTGGCGGGTATCAGGGCCGTGTCGCCCTGTGATATCAGCCAGGCGGAGATGAGCCGGCGGCATAACGACGCCAACATCCTGTGTCTGGGACAGCGCACGCTGGAGCAGGAGTCGATCTTTGATATCCTTGATGTCTGGATGTCCACACCGTTCGAAGGCGGCCGGCATGAACGCCGCCTTAACATCATCGCGGAGCTGGAAGAGAATTGGCAGAGCCCGGAGTAGAACCGAAGACAGATCCTGATTTTCTCAAGTCTCTGGAAGAGGCCGATGCCGGCCTCGCCGGGATGGTGGGAAGGGAGCTGGAGCGCCAGCGGCGCACCATCGAGCTCATAGCCTCGGAGAACTTCACCAGCCGCGCCGTCCTGGAGGCGGTGGCATCGGTTCTCACCAACAAGTATGCCGAGGGTTATCCCGGGGCGCGCTATTACGGCGGCTGTGAGGTAGTGGACGAAGTGGAGAACCTGGCTATCGAGCGGTGCAAGCAGCTGTTCGGCGCCGAGCACGTCAACGTGCAGCCCCATAGCGGCTCCAGTGCCAACCAGGCGGTCTATTTCGCCGACCTTTCCCTGGGCGACAGCATCCTCGCCATGAAGCTGGACCACGGCGGCCACCTCTCCCACGGCCTCAAGGTGAACTTCTCCGGACGCTTCTATCACGCCCACGGTTACGGCGTCAGCCGCGAGACCGGGCAACTGGACTACGACCAGATCGAGAAGCTGGCGCGGGAACACCGGCCAAGGATGATCGTCGCCGGCGCCAGCGCCTACCCCCGCATCATAGATTTTGAGCGGTTCGCGGATATCGCCCGGGGTGTGGGCGCCAGGCTGATGGTGGACATGGCCCACATCGCCGGCCTGGTGGCCGCGGGGCTCCATCCCGACCCGGTGGCGGTCAGCGAATACGTGACTACCACGACTCACAAGACCCTGGGGGGTCCCCGTTCGGGGGTCATCATCTGCAGACAGGAGCATGCGCGGGCGGTGGACAAGGCTATATTCCCGGGGCTTCAGGGAGGTCCTCTGGTGCACGTCATCGCCGGCAAGGCGGTCTGCTTCAAGCTGGCTGCCACCGAGGAGTTCAGGGAACGCCAGCAGCAGACCATCGATAACGCTGCGCTGCTGGCCCAGCGTCTGCAGGAGGGAGGCATCACCCTGGTCTCCGGCGGTACGGATAACCACCTCATCCTGGCGGATCTGACCGACATCGGCATCACCGGCATCGAGGCGGAAGACCGGCTGGAACAGGTGGGTATCACTGTGAACAAGAACGCCGTCCCCTTCGATCAACTGCCGCCGACCGTGACCAGCGGCATCCGCCTGGGCACGCCCGCGGTTACCACCCGGGGCTTCCGCGAGGCGGAGATGGACGAGGTAGCCGGGATCCTGCTGGGAGCGCTGAACCCGCATGTGTCCGCTGACGAGATCGCCAGGCTGCGCCGGCGGACCGAAGAACTGCTGGCCGGCTTCCCGCTTTATCCGTATCTCTGACAGCCTTTTCTTGCAAACAGGAGTCGGGGTGGATAACCTAGGAGCCAGTCAAGCTACGCACGGGGACAGCTTTATGAGCAGCAAAAAGGGGAAGGACGAGTTCCTGGCCGCGGTCCCGGTTTCCCCACACATGTCACGTCCCAGCTGGGAAGAGTACTTCTTTCAGATAGCATCACAGGTAGCCACCCGTTCCACCTGTCTCAGGCGGCAGGTAGGGGCGGTGCTGGTCAAGGAAAAACGCATCCTCTCCACCGGGTACAACGGCGCCCCCCGCGATATCAGCCACTGCATCGAAGTGGGCTGCCTGCGCGAGAAGCTGGGGATCCCTTCCGGAGAGCGCCACGAACTCTGCCGCGCCCTGCACGCTGAGCAGAACGCCATCGTCCAGGCGGCGCTGCACGGAGTCAAGATTGAAGGGTCCACCCTGTACTGCACCCACCAACCCTGTTCCCTGTGCGCCAAGATGATCATCAACGCCGGCATCGTCGAGGTTTACTTCGATGAGGGCTATCCTGACGAACTGGCGTCGGACCTGCTCGGCGAAGCGGGTATCAGGGTACACCGGATCGGGAGCTGAGCGGTGGAGATATCCACAGTCATCGAGTTCTTCCTCAGGGATGAAACGGCAGCGGTGTTCGCTTTTGTGCTGGCGGCCATCATCGTGCTGTTGATCACGCCGACGGTGACCAACCTCGCCCGCCGCATGGGGGCCATGGACCAGCCCGACCACCGCAAGATCCACACGGACCCGGTGCCGCGTCTGGGTGGCCTGGCCATCTTCTTCGGTTTTATCATCCCGGCCCTGCTGTTCCTGCCGCTCACCAGCGAGATGAAGGGTGTTCTGCTGGGCGCGGTCATCATCACCCTGTTCGGCGCGGTGGATGACTTTCGTGGCACCGGCCCCCTGGTGAAATTCGCCGGGCAGTTCATCGCCGCCGGCTGCCTGGTCTATTACGGTATCCGCATCGAATTCATCACCTTGCCGCTCCTGGGCACCATCGAGCTGGGGCCGGAGCTGGCGATACCGCTGACGCTGCTGTGGGTGGTGGTGCTGGTCAACATCTTCAACTTCATCGACGGCATGGACGGCCTGGCGGCAGGAGTATGTACTATCGCCGCCATCACCTTCTCCATCATCGCCATCTCCATGGGCCGGTCGGAAGCCGCCATCCTGGCTGCCATCCTGGCCGGCACCACCCTGGGCTTCCTGCGGTACAATTTCTATCCGGCATCCATATTCATGGGGGATTCGGGCTCCATGCTCCTGGGGTTCGTGCTGGCGGCGGTGACTGTGGGCGGCGTGCTCAAGAGCGTGGCGACCGTCACCCTGGTGCTGCCGCTGCTGATCCTGGGCATCCCCATCTTCGATCTGTCATTTGCCATCCTCCGGAGGGCCAAGAACAAGCGGTCCATATTCCAGCCGGACCGCGGCCACCTGCACCACCGTCTGTTCAATATCGGTTTCTCCCAGCGCAAAGCGGTCCTGGTGCTGTATGCCTGGGTGAGTCTGACCAGCGCCCTGGCCCTGTCCATGCGCTTCGCGCCACGTTTTGTCACCATAATCCTGGCGGTCCTGGTCATGGCAGTGAGCTTCTATCTGATTTACTTACTGGAGATATTAAAGATTCGAACACGCAGGAGCCCTCATTTACGGTAGTATTACCAATACCCCCGGGGGCTCTTGTAGCATTAATTTTACCGTGATATACTGACGCGGTTTTTAATTTGGCCGGGAACAAGGCAAAACCGAATGGCGGGTGGGGGCAGAGCTCTTCGGGTTGGGAGTGGATAACTTTCTACCTGCTCGGGGGGGTTTTTTTAGGTACCTTTTGCGGGTTTGGCCTGGACTATCTGGTCCATACCTCTCCGCTCTTCCTGATTACGGGCATTTTTGCGGGTTTCGCGTTGGGCCTCTATGGAGTGTATAAACGCGTACAGTAATTTGACAGAGAGGCGGAAGGCTCAGATTGCTAAACATGAAGCTGACGACAATGTCGGGTCTACTCATGGCCGCGGGCCTCGCGGTAGGGATGGTCTACCGGCCCCTGCTGGTTCCCTGGCTGCTGGCATCCTGCCTGTTCGCCGTCAACTTCGCCCTGTCCCTGGTCTTCTTCAAGGCCATGTCCCGTCTCAGTACCAGCGCCGCCGCTGGCGTCGCCGTGATAAGTTTTCTGCTCAGGCTGGGCCTGATGGGGCTGGGACTGGTGGCCATCGCCGTGGCTCTGCCGGAGTATTTCCTGTTTACGGCGGTCTGTTTTCTGGCCGTATACACGCTGTTCTTCGGGCTGGAGATAGCCTTGGGCATCAAGGGGCGCGGAATGGTCCGCCCTCCGGCTGCGGGAGGTGAGGCATGAGCGAAAGCGCGGGACAGCTGAACCCGGCCGATGAGTTTGAACATGCGTTGCGGCCCATCAGCATCGGCGGCCATCAGCTCAGTTTCCACCTGGGACCGTTCGACATGTCCATCAACACCGTGGTCATATATCTTTTCATGGCTGCTTTCATCATTGCGGTCCTGTTCATCAGCCTGGCCCGGGTGGCCAAGGTCCTGCCGGATCGCAAACAGGTGGCCTTCGAGGCGCTGTACGAGTTCCTCCGCGACGGCCTGGTCGGCTCGGTGATGCCGGCCAGCGCGGTCAGAACCTGGTTCCCGTACATCGCCACCCTGTTCACCTTTATCCTGTTCAACAACATCATCGGCCTGCTTCCCATCCCCCTGTCACTGCTGGATGAAAGCTGGGCGAAACACCTGCCCGAGTTCAAGACCTACGCGGCCACCTCCAATCTGAATGTTACCGTGGCCCTGGCCCTGATGACCTTTTTCCTTACCCATATCGCCGGCATGAAGACCAACGGCGTTCTCAGGTATTACAAGAACTGGGTGCCGGGGACGGCGCCGGGCGTCATGAAACCGTTCCTGTTCGTCCTTCATGCCATCAGCGAGGTTTTCCGCGTGGTGTCACTGTCCGTCCGGCTCTGGGCCAACATGCTGGCCGGCCATATCATGATACTGGTCTTTTATTCCCTGATATTCATGCTGTCGCTGGCGACGGCATATCTGGCCGTACTGCTGGAAGGCGGCGTTATCGCCATCAGCCTGTTTGAGATTTTCGTAGCCGGCATCCAGGCGTTCATCTTCGCCATACTGTCGGCCGTGTACATCGGTGGAGCGATCCATCAGGAACACTGACGAAAGAGATACTGGGCGCCGGGCATGGACCTGTTCCCCCCGGGGCTGAAAACGGATCACGAGAAGGGAGGTTAGTTCATGGACAATAAAGCATTTGCTCTGTTAGCCGCCGGGTTCGCCATCGGCATCGGCGCACTCGGTCCCGGAATCGGCATCGGCTACCTGGTGGGCAAGAGCGTCGAGGGTATCGCCCGGCAGCCTGAGGCTTCCGGCGACATCCGCACCACCATGTTCATCGGTATCGGTGTGACCGAGGCTGTTGCCCTGTATGCTCTCGTTATCGCCATTCTGCTCATATTTGTTGCCTAGGAACGGTCCCGGGGACCCGAAGCCGGTGGGGCGTGAGTCGCATGCCCACGCCCGCCGGGACGACCGTTTAATGGAGGTGTCAACTAAAACGATATGTTAGAAATCGTACCTGGATTAATGATATGGACCCTGATCACTTTCGTGGTCCTGCTTCTGGTATTGAAGAAGTTTGCTTTCGGTCCCATCCAGAACATGATCGACAACCGGCGTAACGCCATCGCCGAGAGCATCGAGGCGGCTGAGAATACCCGCCGCGAGGCCGAACGGCTGCTGGCGGAGTACCGCGAGAGCATAGCCAACGCCAAGCGCGAGGCTGAGGAGATAATCGAACGCGCCCACAAGGTGGGCGAATCCACCAAGAACGATATCGTCAACGAGGCCAGGGATCTGGCCCAGAAAGAGGTTGACGACGCCCGCAAGCAGATACAGCGTGAGACCAGGAAGGCGATCCGGGAGCTCAAGGATGAAGTCGCCGACCTGGCCATCCTGGCTGCCGGCAAGGTGACCTCCAAGAGCATCAACAAGGAGGATCATCTGCGCCTGGTGGATGAGGCTCTCTCCGAAGTCGATTTCGATAAACTGGCTTCTGAAGGAGATTGAGGCTTGGGCAAAGAGCAGATAACGAATGTTTACGCCCAGGCTCTGTTCGAGGCCGCCAGGGAGGCAGGCACGCTGGATGCCACCGGTGCCGACCTGTCCGCGTTCGCCGAGGCCATGAAGGAATCACCGGAGCTGACCGGGGCCATGCACAACCCCATAATCGACTCCCGGACGAAGAAAGCTGTCGTCACGGAGCTGACCGCGGGCGCCGACCGCATCTTCATCAACGGCCTCGACGTGCTTATCGACAAGCTCCACGCCGATCTCATCACCGACATCAATGACCGGTTCCAGGACCTGGTTCGGCAGGAGAAGGGGCTGATGGAGGTGGAGGTCACGACGGCAATCGAGTTGCAGGATGAGACCAGGGAAAAAATTCGTGAACGGATCGAGCAGGCAACCCACAAGAAGGTTGAGATGAAGGAGACCGTCCGTAAGGACATCATCGGCGGTCTGGTGCTCAGGTTCGAAGATGTAATTGTGGATGGAAGCCTGAAGGCACAGCTGGAGCAGCTGCGCGTCAGGCTTACCCAAGCTAATTTAGGGAGTGAGGATAGCTTTGAAACTGCGTCCTGAAGAAATCACCGCGGTTCTCAAGAACCAGATTGAGAATTACGAGGCCGAGGTTGAGGTGGAAGAGGTTGGCAGGGTGCTCGAAGTCGGTGATGGCATCGCCCGTGTGCATGGCCTCAAGAACGCCATGGCCTCGGAGATGCTGGACTTCCCCCATGATGTGGTAGGGCTGGCGCTCAACCTTGAAGAAGATAACGTCGGCGTGGTGCTTATGGGAGAGGATACCTATATCGCCGAGGGCGACCTGGTCAAACGCACCGGCCGCGTCATGAGTGTACCGGTGGGTGAGGCGATGGTCGGGCGCGTAGTGAACGCGCTGGGCCGTCCCATCGATGACAAGGGTCCCATCGAGACATCCGACTACCGCCCTGTAGAGTTCAAGGCGCCGGGAGTGGTCGAGAGGCAGCCGGTGGATACGCCGCTGCAGACCGGCCTCAAGGCCGTCGATGCCATGATCCCCATCGGCCGCGGTCAGCGCGAACTCATCATCGGCGACCGCCGTACCGGCAAGACCGCCGTAGGCGTGGATGCCATCATCAACCAGAAAGGCCAGGATGTAATCTGCATCTATGTGGCCATCGGCCAGAAGGCATCCAACGTTGCCGGCGTGGTCCAGAGACTGGAGAAGTACGGTGCCCTGGACTACACCATCGTGGTCATGGCTTCCGCCTCCGATCCCGCCCCGCTCAAGTTCCTCGCCCCCTTCTCCGGATGCGCCATGGGCGAGTACTTCTGCTACAAGGGCCAGGACGCGCTGTGCGTATATGACGATCTTTCCAAGCACGCCGATGCCTACCGGCAGATGTCGCTGCTTCTGAGGCGTCCGCCGGGCCGCGAGGCATACCCCGGCGATGTCTTCTACCTGCATTCACGCCTGCTGGAGCGGGCCGTGAGGATGCGCAACGACATCGGCGGCGGTTCGCTGACGGCGCTGCCGGTGATCGAGACCCAGGCCGGTGACGTCTCGGCATACATTCCCACCAACGTCATCTCCATCACCGATGGCCAGATATACCTGGAGCCGGACCTCTTTTACTCCGGCGTCAGGCCCGCCATCAACGTGGGTATCTCCGTAAGCCGGGTCGGCGGCAACGCCCAGATCAAGGCGATGAAGAAGGTAGCCGGCATGCTCCGGCTGGACCTGGCCCAGTACAACGAACTGAAGGCCTTTGCCCAGTTCGGCTCCGAGCTCGATGCTCAGACCCAGGCCCAACTGGCCCGTGGCGAGCGTATGGTGGAGGCCCTCAACCAGGGGCAGTATGTTCCCATGCCGGTGGAGGAGCAGGTGACTGTAATCTTCGCGGCGACGCAGGGATACCTGGACACCATCGAGGTCGAGCGGGTCGCTGATTTCAACAACGGGCTCAGGGACTTGATGCGCAGCCAGCATGAGGACATCCTCAAGGCCATCCGCGAGGAGAAGGACCTCTCCGAGGAGACAGACAAGAAACTGCGGGCGGCGCTGGAGGCCTACGTGGAGGACTTCGGTCCCGGCCAGGCCGAGATAGAAACACCGGCTCCGTTAGCAGCCGAATAACCCCGACCATGCATATCACAGGATAATATGGCTCAGTTACAGGATATATCACGGAGAATCGCCTCCGTAAGCAATACACGCAAGACCACCAAGGCCATGGAGATGGTGGCCGGCGCCCGCCTCCGGCGCGCGCAGGCACGCATCGAGTCGCTGCGGCCCTACGCCGAGCGTATGATCGAGCTGATGCAGGAGGTCGCCCGGCACGCGGACACCAGTGAGAAGTTCGCCCTGCTGGAGACCCACGAGGAGGAGAAGCGGGTGGGCATCGTCATGCTCACCGGAGACCGCGGCCTCGCCGGCGCCTTCAATTCCAATATCCTCAGGCACGGCCTGGAGCTGCACGACAGTATCCACGCTGAGGGCAAGGAGGTGGTCTGGATCGTCATCGGCAAGAAGGGGTGTTCGTCCATGCGCTTCCGCGGCCATAGCCTGTCGGAGGCCGTGCAGGGCATCACCGACCGGCCCAAGTATTCCGATGCCGCCGGCATCGCCAAGTCCATTGTCGATATGTACGCCAGTTACGAACTGGATAAGGTCCATCTGGTCTACAACCATTTCAAGACACCCATGGAACAGGTTGTGACCGACCAGGTCATCCTGCCCATGGGCGGCGAGGTGGCCGAGGTCATAGCCGTGGCGGAAGCCGAGGGAGCGACGGAGGGAGATTTCATCTATGAGCCCAATGCCGCCGCCATCCTCAACGATCTGCTTCCCACCTATGTGGATACGGCCCTCTACCGTGCCCTGCTGGAGTCGACGGCCAGCGAGCATGGCGCCCGCATGACCGCCATGCGCAGCGCTTCGGAGAACGCCGAGGAAATGATCGAACATCTGACGCTGCGGATGAACCGGGCGCGCCAGGCGGCCATCACCCAGGAGATCCTGGAAGTGGTGGCGGGAGCGGAGGCCCTGTCATGATGGGTCTGACAAAGATTTAACCGGGAGAAAGTAACCGGTTTTTTTCACGAGAAACTGACCAAACGGGAGTGATTATGAACAAGGGAACCATAGTCGAAGTCATCGGTCCGGTGCTGGACGTCAAGTTCGACGACAAGTTGCCGTCTATCTATAACGCGCTGGAGATACAGATCCCCCAGGAAGACGGCAAGACAGCACGCCTGGTAGCCGAGGTGCAGCAGCACCTGGGTGACAACAAGGTGCGCGCCGTGGCCCTGGACTCCACCGATGGCATCGCCCGCGGTCTGGAGGCCCTGGATACCGGTGACAATATCAAGGTGCCGGTGGGCAACTGTACGCTGGGGCGGCTGTTCAACGTAACCGGCGACGTCATTGACGGCAAGGGCGATATCACCATTGATGAAAAGTGGCCGATCCATCGCGAGCCCCCCGCCTTCGAGGACCTGGAGCCGACCGACGATATCTTCGAGACCGGCATCAAGGTCATCGACCTGCTGGCTCCTTACGTCAGGGGTGGCAAGACCGGCCTGTTCGGCGGCGCCGGCGTGGGCAAGACCGTACTTATCATGGAGCTGATCCATAACATCGCCAAAGAGCATGGCGGTGTCTCAGTGGTCTCCGGCGTAGGCGAGCGTACCCGCGAGGGCAACGATCTCTATCTGGAGATGACCGAGTCCGGTGTCCTGGACAAGACCTGCCTGGTATACGGCCAGATGAACGAGCCGCCGGGAGCGCGTCTGCGCGTAGGTCTGACGGCGCTGACCATGGCTGAATATTTCCGCGACAAGCAGGGCCAGGACGTGTTGTATTTCCTGGACAATATCTTCCGTTTCACGCAGGCGGGCTCGGAAGTAAGCGCTCTGCTGGGACGCATGCCTTCCGCCGTGGGTTACCAGCCGACGCTGACCACCGAGATGGGCGAGCTGCAGGAGCGCATCACCTCCACCAAGAACGGTTCCATCACCTCGGTACAGGCTGTATATGTTCCCGCCGACGACCTCACCGACCCGGCGCCTGCGAATACTTTCGCCCATCTGGATTCTACTACGGTGCTCTCGCGGGCGATTGTGGAGAAGGGTATCTACCCGGCGGTGGACCCGCTGGATTCCACTTCGCGTATCCTGTCACCGGACGCCGTGGGCCAGGAACATTACGACGTGGCCACCCAGGTACAGGAGATTCTGCAACGCTATAAGGACCTGCAGGATATCATCGCCATCCTGGGCATGGACGAACTCTCCGACGAGGACAAACTCACCGTGCAGCGGGCGCGCAAGCTGGAGCGCTTCCTGTCGCAGCCGTTCTTCGTGGCTGAGACCTTTACCGGCCAGTCCGGCAAGTATGTACCGCTGACCGATACGATACGCGGCTTCAAGGAGATCCTGGAAGGCAAGCATGACAGCCTGCCGGAACAGGCCTTCTACATGGTGGGTCCCATCGAAGAGTCGGTCAAGAAGGCTCAGGAGTTCGTGGGTTCTGAAGAGGAAAGCGAATCAGGCGGCAGTGAAGAGGAGGCGGCCTGAGCCACGGGGGGCATCACCCGGTGAAGACAAAGATGGAACCTGATATTACAAAAAAATGTAAACTCAAATGCGAGATCGTTACGCCGGAAGGGCTGAAGTACGATGATTGCGCCATAATGGTCGTGGTCCCCGGCAAGATAGGTGAACTGGGCATCCTGCCCCGGCACGCTCCCATCGTCTCCAGAACCGTCATCGGCAAGGTGATAGTCATGGGAGAAGAGGGTAGCCGTGATCGGTTCGCCGTCGGTGACGGTTACGTCAAGGTGCAGTATGACCGGCTGCTGCTGACGGTCGATACCGCTGAAAGGGCATCAGAGATAGACGTGGAGCGCTCACGTAAAGCTCTGGTCCGGGCCGAGGAATGGATGGAGAAGGCCAGGCACGGCGATTCCAGCGTTGATACCAACCGCGCCTACAGTTCGATGCACCGGGCCCGCAACCGGTTGAAGGTAGCCGGTGCCGAATAACCGGGTCCGCTCTCGGAACCGGAAGGCAGGTGCTGGATGATAATAAAGGTTTCGAGGCCCGCGTCCCTAACAGGTAGACGGGCTGAATCTAATTTCCGGAATCCAGGATCCAGAAGCTGATGTTCAAGTACCAGATAACGGGGGGGGTTCCCCTGGTCGGCACGGTCAGGGTATCCGGGGCCAAAAACTCCGCCCTGAAGCTCATGGCTGCCTCCCTTCTCACTACCGGGAAGTCGGTCCTCTACAATGTCCCCCTGATAAACGACGTCTATACCATGGCCGACGTGCTCAGAGCCATCGGCGCTACGGTAATCATTACTCCCGACCGCGTGGAGATCGACCCTTCCGGCAAGCTGTCCCATACCACTCCTTATGAACTGGTGCGCAAGATGCGTGCCTCCATCACGGTGATGGGGCCGCTGCTGGCCAGATTGCACCGGGCCCGGGTGGCCATGCCCGGCGGTTGTAACATCGGCCCCCGCAAGCTGGATTTCCATTTCAACGGTCTGGAGAAGCTGGGCGCCCGCATCCATGCGGATCACGGCTTCATCAACGTGGCAACCAACGGCCTCACCGGGGACGTCATCAGTCTCGACTATCCCAGCGTCGGTGCTACCGAAAACCTGATGATGGCCGCCTGCCTGGCCAGGGGGCGGACCGTTATCGAGAGCGCCGCCCGCGAACCGGAGATGATCGACCTTGCCAAGTTCCTCACCTCCATGGGGGCCGGCATCAGCGGCGCCGGCACGGAAACCATCGTCATCGACGGCGTGGATGAACTCCACGGCGCAACCCACACGGTGATTCCCGACCGCATCGAGGCCGGCACCTTCATGCTGGCGGCGGCGGTTACCGGTGGCGATATCGAGATAGAGGGAGCCAACCCCAGGCACCTGGAGATGTTCATAAGCAAGATGCGGGCTATAGGCGCCGCCATCGACGAGCGCGATGACCGCATCCATTGCCGCGCCGCGGAGGCGTACCACGGCACCGACATCGCCACCCTGCCTTATCCCGGATTTCCCACGGACCTGCAGGCACCGGTGATAGTCCTGCTGTCCCTGGCCCAGGGCCACAGCATCGTCACCGAGAACGTCTTCGAGAACCGTTTCGGTTTCGTGGACGAGTTGAACCGCCTGGGGGCGGATGTGCGCACCAGCGGCCATCATGCGGTGGTTCACGGCCAGAGCCGTCTGGAGGGGGCGATCGTGGAGGCGCCTGACCTGCGTGCCGGGGCGGCGCTGGTGCTGGCGGGGCTGGCCGCGTCCGGGGAGAGCGAAGTGCGCCGCATCGGTCATATCGATCGCGGCTACGAGAACTTTGAACAGAAGCTGCAGGTGCTGGGCGCCGATATCAAGCGGGTGGAGACCGGCGACCTGGCGCCGTCGGCGGCACCCTTCAATTAAAGGAGCTGGAGACGGCATCACAGCCATCTGTCCTGGTAGTAAAGATCGGTAGTAACACCCTTACCGACAATCGGGGACGCATACGTGACGATGTCATGGCCGAGCGTGTTTCGGCGCTGGCCGCTCTGGCGAAACAGGGCCACCGGGTGCTGCTGGTGTCTTCCGGCGCCATCTCTTCGGGCCTGGGCCTGCTGCCCAAAGCCGGGAAATTAAATGAGACCGTCGTCGAACTGCAGGCTACTTCCGCCATCGGTCAGGGGCGTCTGTACCACCGCTATTACCAACTGTTCCGCGGTCACGATATCATCACCGCCCAGATCCTGCTCACATCCTTCGACATCGCCGGGCGCAGCCAGTATCTCAACGCCAGAAACACCCTGCTGAAGCTGATGGAATGGGGCGTTATCCCCGTCATCAATGAGAACGATACGACCTCCACGGACGAGATCCGCTACGGTGACAACGACTTCCTGGCGGCGCAGGTGGCGATCCTGGTGAAGGCGGACCGGCTGATATTGCTGACGGACACCGAGGGGTTATATACTAGTGACCCCTCAGTCGATCCCCACGCCAGGTTGATCGAAGAGGTCAGCGACTGGTCGGCGCTGGAGGAGATAGAGGTCGGCGGCGCCGTCAGCGCCATGGGTTCCGGCGGCATGAAAAGCAAGGTAGTGGCTGCCGAGATGGCGACATCGGCTGATATCGAGGTGGTGATAGCCAACGGCTCCCGCTCGGGTGTTATTGCCGCCGTCATGGCTGGAGAGAAGGTAGGCACCCGGTTCCCGCCGGCCAGGGCTACCATCAGCAGCTTCAAACTATGGCTCAAGTACGGGCTGCCCAGCCGCGGCACCGTCAGCGTGGACGCTGGTGCGGCAAAGGCTCTCTCCCGGGGTGGCAAGAGCTTGCTGCCCGCCGGCATCGTGGGTGTGGAAGGCGATTTCGCCGCCGGCGAGGCCGTTGATATCGTTCACCAGCAGGGTGTCCGCCGGCTGATAGGCAAGGGCAAGACCAACTACTCATCCGAGGAACTCAAGCGCATCAAGGGGATGCGGAGCCAGCAGGTGATGAAGCTTATGCCCTGTGGCAAGGAGGAGGTCATCCACCGGGATTATTTCGTCCTGATGGAACAACGGGAAGGAAGGGACAGCTACAGCGATGAAAAAGATTGAGAAGCTTTGCGCCAAGGCCCGGGAGGCGTCCCACCAGCTGGCGACGCTGCCTGCCGCTAAAAAGAACCGGGCGCTGATGGAGATAGCTGCAGCCCTGGAGCGGCGCGCTCCGGAGATATTGCGCGAGAACCGTGACGATATCAGGGATGGCAAGAAGGCCAAGCTTTCCGACGCGCTGATGGATCGCCTGATGCTGGACGAGGACCGTATCAGCGACATGGCCGCCGGCTTGAAGAGTATCGCGGCGCTGCCGGATCCGGTGGGGGAGGTGGTGGAAGGCTGGCGCCTGCCCAACGGCCTGCAGATAAACAAGGTGCGGGTGCCCTTCGGCGTGATAGCGGTGATCTACGAAGCCCGCCCCAATGTGACCATCGATGCCGCCGGTCTGGGGCTCAAGACCGGCAACGCGGTCATACTGCGCGGTGGCAGCGCCTCGCTGCGTTCGATCCGCCAGCTCACCGAGGTGGTCGTCGGGGCGCTCATCGATTCCGGGTTGCCCCGGGACGCGGTCTCGCTGGTGGAGTCCCGGGACCGGGCGCCGCTCAAGCAGTTGCTGCAGATGAATGAATACGTGGACCTGATCATCCCCCGCGGCGGTGAGGCCCTCAAGGAGTTCCTGGTGAAGAACTCCACCATCCCGGTGATATACGCTGCCGGAGGTAACTGCCACGTATATATCGACGCGTCGGCAGACAGGAAGATGGCGGAGGAGATAGCCATAAACGCCAAGGTACAGCGGCCGGGTGTCTGTAATGCCGCCGAGACGCTGCTGGTTCACCGTGACATCGCCCCGGACTACCTGCCCGGCGTGGTGAAGGAACTGATTCTCCGTGGCGTCAGGATCTATGCCTGTCCGCGCACCCGGGAGATTGTCGGCGCCGGGACCGAGGGCGTGGCGGATGCCACTGAAGAGCATTACGCCACCGAGTTCCTCGACCTGGAGATGGCCGTAAGGGTGGTTGACGGTATTGACGAGGCCATCGAGCATATCGCCCGCTATGGCACCGGCCATTCAGAGGCGATCGTGACCAACGACCTGAAAAACTCTCGGAGGTTCAGCAGCGGGGTGGATGCCGCCTGCATATACATCAACGCCTCCACCAGGTTCACCGATGGCACCGAGTTCGGCATGGGCGCGGAGATCGGCATCAGCACGCAGAAACTCCACGCCCGCGGGCCATTGGGTTTGAAAGAGCTGACTTCGGTAAAATATGTGATAAGCGGTGATGGCCAGATACGCACATGAGGGGAGAGCTGGCACCGCCACCGGGGCGGCGCACCGGGGCGCCCTCATAAGTCCTGATTCCGTAAACATGGTGCAATCATGGTGAAAATAGCCAAACTGGGAATCATGGGGGGCACCTTCAACCCCATCCATATCGGTCATCTGGTTTGCGCCGAGGAGGCCCGCTCCCAGTACGGGCTGGATGAGATCATCTTCATGCCCA
Organism: bacterium BMS3Abin01; assembly: GCA_002897715.1. Lineage (GTDB taxonomy): Bacteria > Actinomycetota > Thermoleophilia > BMS3ABIN01 > BMS3ABIN01 > BMS3ABIN01. Next base: position 16,555 of record BDUA01000009.1, on the reverse strand, counting down.
CCGGCCTGCCCCCTCACAAGGAGATAGAGGGTGGAACCAGCCCCGAGGCCCGCTACCTCATGACCGTTATCGCTACGGCGGTCAATCCCCGCTTCCAGGTATCCCGTTATGAGCTGGACAAGGAGCAGTTGTGTTACACGGTGGACACCGTGCGCTATTTACGGGAGGAGAAAGCCGGCGTGGAGCTTTATTTCATAACCGGCGCCGACGCCGTGCTGGAGATCCTTGGCTGGAAGGATCCGGAGGAGCTTCTGCGGATGGCGAACCTCATCGCCGCAACGCGGCCCGGCTACCCGCTTGACCGTCTGTCGGAGATAACCGGCAGGTTCTCCCGGCAGGATCGGGTGAAGGTGATGGAGATCCCGGCTATCGGTGTTTCCTCCAGCCTGGTCAGGGAGCGGGTGCGGCGGCGGATGTCGATTCGCTACCTGGTGCCGGTGGGTGTTGAGCAGTTCATCGACAAGGAAGGGCTTTACCGTCAGACGTAGATATAACCACGCAGGCCGCGGCCCCGGCGTCTCGCGCACCGGCGGCAGCCGGGCCTCCCGACTGGCCGCGCACCGCCAAGCCAGGCGGCAGAGGCTGTCACGGATGATCATCTTCGCCGGCCTGGCCCTGTCCATAACCGCTTTCGCTACCATCTTCTGGCTGGAGCGCTCGCGTGGAGCGCAGGATGTCGCCGCCGGTTACCAGGCCTACGAGGGCGGTGCTCTCCTGTTCGCCGGCGTAGACCCGGACGGCGCCTTGAATCAGGTGTTGGTGCTGGTGTCTGAGGATGAGGGCGGCTTCAGCATCTATACCATCCCGGCTCGCACCATCGCCGCCACCGAGTCGGCAGGTTTTCAGCGCCTGGACACCGTCATGGCGGACAGCGGCCCCGGGTCGCTGGCGGACACGGTGGCGGGGCTGCTGCAGATCCCCATCGGGCGGTATGCTGTGTTCAACGACCAGACCCTGGAGAAGGCCGCGGGCAAGGCGGAGACCATCAATTTCCAGGCGGATCAGCCTCTGGAGACGGCTGGCGGCGAGGTGAGCCTGACCGCAGGCGATAACCTGGTGGCTCCGGACACGGCACTCTCCTGGCTTAAAGCGTCGGCAACGGACGCCCAGGCGGGACCCACCATCCAGGCGTTGTTCTTCCAGGGCCTGTCACAGGCGCTGGCCTCCCTGCCGGCAGACGAGATGGATCCGCTGGCGGCGGAGTTGGCAGGCACGATGGATTCCAACCTGGGACCCGGGGAGCTGGCGGCGCTGATCGCCTCCGTGGTGGGTTCCGGCCGGCAGCCGGGCGTGTGGCCCCTTCCCGTGCGTTATGTGGGCGGTGAGGACTGGTATTTCGAACCGGTCCCGGACCAGGTGGCGGCGCTGGTGCAAGGGTCCAGCGCCGGCGCTCTGTTCGATCTCCAGATCAGGAACGGTACCGAGACCACCGGCCTGGTAGAGGCGGCAGCGGCCAAACTGGCGCCGCTTCGCTATAATATTGCCCAGGACCCGGCGCCGTCCGAGGTCAATTACGACCATACGCAGATCCGCTGTGGCAGCGAAGCCCTGGCGGAGTGCAGGGTGGTCCACGATACCCTGGAGGCCGGGACCATCATCAAGGACGAGTCCCTCGACAAACAGCGGATAATCGTCATTATCGGCAGGGACATGGTCCCGGCCGGCGAGCAGTAGAGCTATGAGAGGTATTCCATTACTGACAGCGAGAAGCTAGCCCGCGACATCGCCGGCATCGCCGCCGGCAAGAAAGCAGCGGACATCACCCTCCTGGACATGAGGGAGGTCTGCAGTTACACGGACTTCTTTCTCATCTGCTCCGGGCGGTCCCCGCGGCAGACGAAGGCAGTCGCCGATGAGATCCGCTTCCAGCTGAAGCAGGGTGGTGTGAGCGTTCTCCGGGTGGAAGGTGAGCCTGAAGGGGAGTGGATACTGATGGACTATCTGAGTGTGATAGTCCACATCTTTACGCCACGGGCCCGTGATTTCTACCGGCTGGAGGTACTATGGAAGGAAGCTCCGGTGCTGGACGTGAGCCCATGACGCCGAAACAGCGTTTCCAGGCGGTGCTCGCAGGCGACATTCCCGACACGGTCCCCATAATCCCGGTAATCGACGGATACTACGCGCCCCAGGTCATCGGCCGCGCCAACGACGAATGTTTTATGGACGGCGGCTGCCTGGCGGCGGCTCTGGAGGGGGCGCTGGAGCGCTACGGTTATGACGGCACCCTGGCAGAGATGGGGCTGGGCTCCCATCCCAACGTACTGGGTTGCCCCGTGGAGGTCGAGGGCAACGATGTCCCCCTGGTGGTGGATACGGTGGTGCGGGACCGCCGGGACCTGGAGAAGCTGGCTGAGCCCGACCCCTGGTCCGAGCGCAAGATGGAGCCGGTGCGGCGGCTGGTGGACAGCGTCGGCGCCGGCCACGCGGTGCTGGGCTCGGTGCGTTCACCCTTCGAGTATGCCGCCACCGTGCGGGGGCTGGTCGGCTTCATGACCGATTTCTACCGCGACCCGGAGTTCGTCCACGAGCTGATCGCAGCCACGAAGCCGGCCACGCTGGCGGTGGGCCGGGCGTTGATCGAAGCGGGCGTGGATGCCCTGGTGATCAAGGACTCCTTCGCCTCCTCCAGCATGATCTCCCCGGACCACTACCGCCGGTTCGCCTTTCCGGCGGAGGCGGAGGTCATCGGCGAGCTGGCCGGCGAGGTGCCGGTGATCCTGCATATCTGCCGCAACAGCATGCCTATCCTGGCGGAGATGGCGCGCACGGGAGCGGCAGTACTGGAACTGGATTCGCCGGTGGATCTGGCCGGAGCGCGCCGGGTTGTAGGCGAGGGGATAGTGCTTAAGGGAAACATCGATGCCGTGGCTGTCATGGAAAAGGGGAGTGTTGCTGATGTGGAACAGGCGGTTCGCGTTGCCATAGAGGCCGCGGCCGCGGAGGGGCGTTTCATCCTCAGCACCGGTGATTCCATCCCCCTGGCGGCTCCGGAAGAAAATGTAGCGGCTCTGGTAGAATATGGAAGAAAATACGGCAGGTATTGATTGTCACAGACCCTGGAACAATTCAAGCAGGCCATAGTGGCAGGTGATGTAGACGGCAGCGTGGCGCTATCGGCGGCGATCATCGCCGAGGGTGACGCCACGGCCGAACAGATAACCGATCACCTGTCGGCGGCCATGGAAGAGGTAGGCAGCCGCTACGAGACGGGGGAGTACTTCATCCCCGAGATGCTGCGCAGCGCCGAGGCGGTGGAACGGTCGCTGGCGGTGCTGGAGCCGTATCTGTTTGAGCGGCAGCACGATCAGGGTGGTGTGGTGGTGATGGGTACGGTCAAGGGAGATATCCACAACATCGGCAAGAATATCATCGTCTCGGCGCTGAAGGCGGCGGGATACGAGGTACACGACCTGGGTGTTAACGTGTCCACCGCCAAGTTCATCGACAAGGTGAAGCAGGTGGATGCGGACCTGCTGCTGCTGTCGGCGTTTACCACCTCCACCAGGCCGGCGCTGCTGGAAATACTGGCGGTCCTGGAGGACGAGGGGCTGAGGGACAACCTCAAGGTTATCTCCGGCGGTGCTTCCCATTCGCCGGAGTTCGCCCGCGAGGTCGGTGTGGACGGTTTCGCCGTCGACGTAAAGAGTACCCTGGCGGTATGCCGGAAGCTGCTGGGCGACTGAATCACCGGCCCGGGAAGGAGTATTTATCGATAAACTGCAAAGTTGAATTACCACAAGTAAAATAATAGTATTACAGCTGATTAAGCATGGTTCGCCGGAAGCTTTCCGGTCTGACCAAACAGGGTGTGGGGACTTCAGTTAACCGGTACGGATCCAGCCGCTTCGTACATATCCAGTCATATCCTCCAATCGTTGCCCCCTTGCCGTCGGCCCTAACGAATATTGCAGCAGTGAGAATAGCTGATAAAACAAAAAGCAAAAGAGATTTAAAAGTATTACTGATCACTCCTCCCGAGGGTCTGTGGAAAGAGAAGGTCGGGCGACCCTGGATCTCAACCCAGCCGCTGGGACTCGCCTATATCGCCGCAGCTATCCGGGACAAGGGCTTTCAGGTAGAGATGCTCGATGCCTACTCCCTGGGATTATCAGGGCAGATGATTGCCAGGAAGGTAGCGGAGTCACAGCCCGATGTCGTGGGCATCTCCTCGCTCACCCCCCAGTGGCCTGACGTTGAAGCGCTGGCCGACATCATCAAAACACAGAACCGGGACATCGTCACCGTGGTCGGCGGTCCCCATGTGACAGCTCTCCCCCGGGAATCAGCCAGCCACCGGAGCGTCGACATCGCCGTGGTGGGCGAGGGGGAGGATACCATGGTCGAGATCTGTGAGGCGGCGGCAGGTGAAACCGGTTTCTCCGGCGTAGACGGGATCGTTTTAGGCCTCAATGGAGAGATAGAGAGTACTTCCCTGCGGGTCAGGAATATGGCCCTGGATCAGGTGCCGTTCCCTGCTCACGATCTGCTGCCGGAACCCGCTCTTTATAATCCGTTCCCCGTCTGGGGCACCGGCGGCAACTTCTCCTGCATGATCAGCGGCAGGGGCTGCCCCTACGATTGCAGTTTCTGTGATGTGACAGGGCAACAGGGAAAGCGCTACCGGTTGCGCAGCGCCGTCAACATCGTGGACGAGCTGACCTGGCTGCATGAGGAATTCGGCGTCAGGACCTTCTCCTTCCGCGACCCCTCGGTAGTCTGCAAGCGCAGCCGCCTGATGGAGATGTGTGAACTGATCAGCGAGCGCGGGCTGGATATGGGCTGGACCTGTAGCAGCCGCGCCAATGAAGTAGACCTGGAGATGCTGGAGGCCATGAAAAACGCCGGATGCCGCCTGGTCCAGTACGGAATCGAGGTGGGAAACGCCGAGCTTCTCAAGGAGATAAAGAAAGTCAGCAAGGAAAGGGTCATTCAGGCGGTGAGCGATACCAGGAAGGCCGGGCTTTCGGCCCATGGATATTTCCTGTTCGGCTTCGTCGAGGAGACCGAAGAGACCTTGAGGGAGACGGTGGAATTCTCAAAGCAGCTTGAACTGGACAGCGCCGGTTTTGCCGTGATGGTCCCGTTCCCGGGGACGCAGGAGTTTGAGAAGTACCGCCAGGAGGGGCTCCTGTTGACCGAGGACTGGCGGGAATATGATGTGATGGGCAAGCCGGTTTACCGGCATAAGCACATTTCCAACGAGAAGCTGACCCGGGCTCCGAGGCTGGCCTACCGCAGCTTCTACATGAGACCCGGTATCATCGCCCGGCACCTGCGGAAAATGACTTCCATCGGCGTGGTCCGCAACTATCTGCGGAGCGCCCGGATGATGTTCAACTGACACCTGCCCGCTCAGGAAGCGGGGCGGGGACCCACCACGAACACCTGGAAAATCTCCACCGGAGTCCGTGATATGGCGAACGGCATCGTTCCCCAGTAGGTTCCGTAAAAGCCGGCGTCAGCCTGCCTCCCCAGGATCCGTACGGGGAAACCGCTATGGGCCTCGATGGTCTCTACCGGTTGCATGCGGGAAGACACGGTCTCCGCCAGCGGCCAGTCGGCGACTCCGGGGGACACGATGATGTCACCGGTTGCCACCTCCTCGTTGCCGGACGACAGGTATTTGTAGCCCTCAGCCTCCATGTAGTGCCTGAACCCCCATTCACCGATGAACCAGACGGTGCCGCTGGTCTGGTAACGTCCGGAAAAATCCGCAGCGAAGTCACGGTAGCTGCCGGCCAGCTGATAATCGGCGATGGAGATCGATGTGCCGGCCAGGAAAGTGAGGACGACGGCGGCGACGGCGGCGGTTTTTTTCCAGCCGGCGGTGACCGGGAGGGACCCCAGTTCCCTGAAGACAACCAGCACCACCGGGGCAAGGAACGGCAGCATGTACTTGGCCGTCGCGTGAGGAAGCAGGATAAGCGTGCCGGCCAGCATGACCGTGAACCACAAAGCCAGAAACAGGAAATCAGTATCCACGGTCCGGTGCCGGACCGCCTTTATCAGCTGCTTTGTCGATTCCGACACCACTATCGCCAGCAGCATCAGGGATGCCGTCAGCAGGATTATGTAGACAAGTGAGGCGGCACCGGTGAAGTCATCGGACCGGTAATGATGGATACCCAGGGCGGTGGCGGCCGTCACGGCTGCGGCCAGCAGGACGGCGCGCCACCTGTTGAACGAGAAGACCGCGATCATGATCAGGGGGAACACGGAGACGCCGCCTGTCTGGAGCAGCATGCCCTGAGTCCGGTCCAGCACATGTTGCGCGGACAAGCTGGTACCACCCGCGTGTGAGAAGCGCGGCAGTTCGCCGTACTGCGAAATGTTGATCAAGCTGAACAGCGCGAAGGCGACGGCGGGCAGAAGGAACGGCAGGGAATTCTTCCGGGAGAGCCTGCCGGTGGACAAGGGATATGCCGGCAGCAATACCAGCAACGCCAGCGCCTGGTAACCGGTGAATATCGCAACCGTGACGGCGGCGGCGGACAGGGCAAGCAACAGGGTGTCGTCCCTGTCCACCCCGTATATATATAGAGCGGTAGCCGCCAGCCAGAAAGCCATCATGGGTACATCAGCCATCAGGTTATGCGACATGACCATCACCACCGGGGTGGCGAGCAGCAGGAGGGCGGCCGGCAGCGGATAGCCTGTGAAGCGCCGGGCAAGAAAATACATGGATATCCCCGCCACCAGGGGGAAGATGATGTAGGCGATATGCAGCGGCTGTTCCGAATCGCCGCCGGTCAGGTACATGACCAGGGCTATGTAGAGCGAATTGACCGGCGGATGGGTGTCGCGCCATACGCCGAAATCCTCACCCATCATATGGTAATCATCCACATGCTGGCTGAACGGCTGTTCCAGGTTCTTTTCGGCGAAGTCCAGGAATACGGCGTCGTCTATGTGAAAAGCCTGATTGGAATAGGGAAGGGTGATAAACAGGACGAACAGCAGGATGGCAGCCAGGCTTAACACCAGCGCCAGTCCGGGAGTCAGATCGAATATACGATGGCCCGCTATCTGGCCACCTTCGTGCCTTTTCCCGCAAGCTGCAGGTAGCGGCCGGCCACCTGCCCGTACATCAGGGGGTTGAACAATATGTTGGTGACGAAATAGCATTCGTGGGAACAGTAGCATCTGCTTCTATGGATCTTGGCACGGACCCGGTCGGCCTGCTCTGAATGGAACAGCTTCCTGAAATCATAATCGAATTCACGGATATTGCCCATAGCGTCCAGGAGGATCTCGCAGGGAAAGACATCGCCCACTTCGTTCATCACCGCCGTGATACGGCCGGCATAGCAGGGCAGCAGCCGCCGGCTCTGGCGCATGGTTCGGTAGATGAGCTGACGCTGAACCAGGTCCTGGGCTGATTTCAGGCGTGCCATGGTGAAGTGATACATCTTGGGCTTCTCGCCCTTGAGCTCCAGGTCCAGCCGGTCGATGGCCCGCTTGTACTTCTCCAGGTCGATATGCTTGTAATCCGCCGCGGCCGGGTTGCCGCGGATCATCGAGATGGTATGCGTCTCGCAACCCGGCAGGGTATCGACGAAGTCTATGATCTCGTCCATGCGGTCCTGATTCTCCTGACAGAAGACGGTGTTGATGCCGATCTGCAGGTTGTCATACCGCTCTGCCAGTGTTCGCAGCCGTTCCCAGGTCTCCATGGCCCTGTCGAAGTTGCCGGGCGTGTCCCGCAGGTGGTCGTGCTCCTCGCCGACGCCGTCCAGCGAGATCTTGCAGACGATGGCGCTCCGGGGGCATTGCGCCGCAATCTCCTCCACCCGGAGGGCGATCAGGTCCGGCGCCATACCGTTGGTGGGCAGGGTGATGATGACCGGGCGCGTGTTACGGTAGAAGGCCTGGACAATCCGGGTCAGATCCTTGCGCAGGAATATCTCGCCGCCGGAGAACAGCAGCCAGAGCAGGTTCCCCATGGTGGCGGAGAACCGCTCTATCTCATCCAGGGTCAGCTCGTCCCGTTGGGAGTGACGGTCCTGCCAGTAGAAGCAGAAGGGGCAGCGGGCGTTACAGCGCGAGGTCAGGAAAAAAGTGAACTGCAGCGCGTCACGCTTGACGAATATGGAAGGTATGTATCTCGCTGACGAAAACACGGCCCCGTATCCGTTGTCAGGAATAACGCTTGAGCAGTTTGACTTCCCAGATGTATTTCAGGGTGCCTACGCCGGAGCCATAAGCTACCACAATGGGGTAGACCAGCATGAAGTAGGCCATGGCCCGCGCCAGGAACCACCAGCCCTGCTCCCGTTTTATCAGCAGCAGCAGCCGGAAGCTGACGGCGAGGTTGGCCAGGAAAAGGGCCGCCATGGGCAGCAGCAGCCACCATTTTCCCGTTAACAGCAGCGCCACCAGCAGGCCCAGGTTGAGCGCCTGGGTGCCCACGTTGGTCTTGAGCTCGTAGGAGGCGGCTCCGGAGTCCTTCATCACGTCACGGTTCTTCAGCGAATACATGGTCCAGTACTTGCTCTTCTTGACGGCGTTCTTCACCGACTTGCGAAAGTTATAGCCGAATATGTGCTGCACCAGGATATCCTGGGGACGGCTCAGACGATACCCGGCCGCCAGCATGCGGTGCGAAAGCTCCACGTCCTCGACGCTGGCGGCGTGACCGATGAATGAATCGGTGATGAAACCGCCGAACTTCCGGAAGGTGTCCTTGCGGATGGCCATGCAGTGGGTGGCGATATAGTCCGGGTTCTCCACCTTGGTCTCCACGTGGTTGATGTAGATGGACTGGAAGGTATTGAAGAATCCCTTATCCCAGGGTTCGGTGGTGTAGGCGCCACCTACACAGATCCTGTCTTCCTGCTCCATGGCCGCCACACAACGCGCCATGGTATGGGGCTGGACCACACAGTCGGCGTCGATGAACAGGATGATATCGCCGCGGGCAGCATCGGCGCCGGCGTTGCGCGCCTTGGATACGCCCAGGTTCTCCTGGAAATCGACCAGCCGGTACGGAAAGCGGTCAGACAGCCCTGACAGCACCTGCAGACTGTTGTCGGTGGAACAATCGTTGACGATCACCACTTCGAAATCCCGGAAACTGGACTGGTAAACCGCCGCGAGCACCGTCTCCAGGTAGCCGGCGCTGTTATAGACGGGGATGACCACCGATACCGCGGGGCGGGCCGCCTCCGGTGACGGCCCGGTCGCCGCCAAATCGGCCTGTTGGTTGGAGGCGGACACTATCCCGCCTTGGTCGAGGTCTTGGTGGGATGGTCGACCTTCAGCGAGTCCCGCTTGACCCACAGCCAGAAGAAGCTGGTGGCGCCCTTCATCACGGTCTTGAAGTCATACCAGCTGCGAACGTTCAGCAGTCGTCTGACGATGAACCTGGGGCGGGAATAGAACTTGCGGAAACCGATGGTGCGCAACTCCTCGATCTGTCCCCTGGTCATGGTATAGGGCACGAAGGCGGCGCCCTCGAAGGTGTAATCGTCGGTATCCGTTGACATGGTGCCGTACTCGTCGATACGCTCGTAGAGTTCCGTGCCCGGGAACGGCGTCATGGAGTGGAAATTGGCGTAGTGCGGTCCCAACTCGATGGCGAAGTCGATGGTCTGGAGCGCCTCTTCGTAAGTCTCGCCGGGGATGCCGATGATGAAGGGGGTGTATACCTTGAGCCCCGCTTTCTTGGCCGCCTTCACCGCCGCCCGGGTCTGGTCCAGGGTAATGCCCTTGCGCATGGTGTTGAGGTTCTTCTGCACGCCGCTCTCGGCGCCGAACAGTACCGCCCAGCAGCCGGCCTTCCTGAACTCCTGCAGCATCTCATAGTCCACGGTATTGACCCGGGAGGAGATATACCAGCTGAAATCGAGCTTCTCCTCCTGGAACCGCTTGACGATCTCCATGGCACGTTCACGGTCGGCGGTGAAGGTCTCGTCCAGGAAGCGTATCTCACGGAAACCGTAGTGGTTTACCAGCTCCGCCACCTCCTTGATCACGTTCTCCACGCTGCGGTAGCGGACGCGCCGCTCGCCCTTCATCTGGAAACAGTAGATACAGCGGGCCTTGCAGCCGCGCGTGGTCATGCAGATGGCGATGGGCTTCTGCTTGTAGCTGCCCGGTGGTGACTCGTACTTGTCGAAATCGCCCAGCAGCTCACGGCGGGGGATGGGGATGCTGTCCAGGTCCTCGATCAGGGGTCGCGGCTCGTTGGCCACGATGCCGCCGCCGTCGCCGCGGAAGGCAACGCCGGCGATGCCTTCCAGGCCGGCGTTGTTCTCAATCCTCTCGCACAGTTCGGGGACCGTCTCCTCGCCCTCGCCGATGACCACCGAATCCAGTTGTTCGCACTGGTCCAGGCACTCCTCCCCGACGGCAGTGGGGTAGGGCCCGGCGGCCGAGACATGGATAGAAGCGTCGATCTCCTTGATATCGATGGCGGTCTGGCAGGCCTTCTTCCACATGGAGGCGTTGGCGGAGAGGCCGACGAAATCCGGCGCGAATGAACGTACCTGGTCCAGCACCTCCGACTGGGTCCAGAAGGCGCCGTCCACCAGGCGTACTTCGTGGCCCGCCTCCTGGATGCAGGTGGCGATATAGAGCAGGCCCAGGGGATGCTGATAGCTGATGGCCGATTTGGCCAGCTTGGAAGGATAGATGTCGTCCGCTTTCCAGGACGGCAGTATCACCATGGCTTTCACAAGGGCCCCTCTCGCTTGGAGCATAAAGATTATCTATAAGCAGGTTCAGCGAAAAAAAGGGGAGCATGAGGAATACGCGAACACGTTATCGTGGCACGAATACCGTTCCCCACACCCCACATTCAAATCTAGTCTACCAGAGAAATATGGCTAATTCCACAGCATTCATTCTAATAAATCGAATATGCTGATATTCAACCGGTTTGTCTGCTTTTTGCTTTTCTGTTACCCTGAAACTGCTGGTATTATCGGCAATTCATACTCAGCCCCAGCCGGTTCCCGCGGCCCTTACCAACAACCGTCGGTCGCCAGTCATGCCGGTTGCGGACCCTATAGACGAACAGGGTTGATGACAGGATGACGGAAACGGGCTACGGTGTAGCTGTAGATGTGGGCACCTCCAGCGTTTGGTCACGCCTGGTGGATCTGGCGGACGGACGGGTGCTGGACACCCTGGTGGTTTCCAACCCCCAGAGGGAATACGGAGCCGATATCGCCACCCGGCTGGGCCTGGCGGCAGAGAACGCCGGGGTCCGCGCCGCTCTGCATGATCAGGTGATCGCCACCATCAATGATTCCATCAGGCGCCTGTGCCGCGACACGGGAATCAGCACCGGGGATATCCGGGAAGTGGTGGCGGTGGGCAACTCGGCCATGTACGCTTTCATGCTCGATCTGGATCCGGAGCCGCTGTGCGGCACACCGTATAACCTGAAGGGCGCCGAGGATTTCTGGGAGCCGGCCGCTTCCCTGGGCGTGGAGCTGCCCGGCGCCAACCTGTTCATCCCCAGTCCCATCTTCGGCTTCGTGGGCTCCGACGCCCTGGCTGATATCCTGCTGGTGCGGATGACCGCCAGCGACAAGACGGAACTCATCGTCGACGTAGGCACCAATTGCGAGATGGCCCTGGGTAACCGGGAGAGGATCCTGGTGGCATCCAGCCCGGCGGGCCCGGCCTATGAGGACACTCATATGTCATTCGGCCTGTCTGCCACCGAGGGGGCCATCTACCAGGCGGTCCTGAACGGCGACAGCTTTGATTTCAAAGTGGTGGGGGACGGCGAGCCCCGGGGCATCTGCGGCTCCGGCCTCATCGATGTCATCGCCGGGATGCGGCGGCGCAACTGGGTCGACCAGAGCGGCAAGCTGCTGCGTGAGGGACCCATAGTCATAGCCGCCGGCGACAACCCCATCACTGTGGGGCAGCATGACATCCGTTCCTTCCAGCTGGTCAAGGCCTCGGTACACGCCGCCATTTCCGTGTTACAGAAGAAGCTGGGCAGTGATGAGCTGGACCGCATGCTCATCACCGGCACCTTCGGCAGCTATATCGACCTGGACAACGCCCGGGTGCTGAAGATGTTCCCCGATCTGCCCAACGAGAAGGTGGAAGTGCTGGATGACGCCGCCTGCCAGGGAGCGGTGCTTATGCTGGGTGAGGAGCACCGCCGGGCGCTGGCTGAGGTGCGTGCCGACATCAGGCACGTAGCTCTTCCCCTCAACAAATCCTTCCAGGATGAATTCGTCCGCCTGATGGCCATCTGACTCCGGCCGGAATCTTCCCGATCGGCAGCCTTTTGTTGGCGGCCGGCACTGAAAGTAGCTAAGATAGGATACAGGATGAAAAGACAGGGAAACCGGTTGACAACCAGCATGAAGACAGGTTGCAGATAGATATTGGATCCGGAAGAAGATAAACAATTCAAGCAGGGGGCGGATGGTGACCGCGGCAAGGACTCCGGGCGGTCCTCCGGCCGTGACGGAGGTTGGGTGACCCCGCCGCCGCCGGGATGGGAATCCCCCGCCGGCCTCGGCAGTGAACCCCGGCGTGATAGCGTGACCGGCGGGCAGCGACCGGAGTACCCGGGCGCCGGTCCGGATGATCTCCGTCCAGCCATGGAAGCTCCGGCTGCCGGCGGTGTGGAGATAGAGCGGCCCCGCCGTTTCACTGTGAAAAAGCTGTTGCGTGATGTGGTCATCCCCCTGGCTGTGGCGTTTGCCGTCGCCATGTTCGTCCAGGCCACGGTGGCCAAGCCTTACAAGATACCTTCAGGTTCGATGCTGCCGACCATCCAGCTGGGCGACCGAATCCTGACCAACCGCGTCGCTTACCATTACGACGACATCAAGCGCGGGGACGTCATCGTGTTCAATCCCCCTGCGAACCATACCGGCGCCGACCCCGGCGTCCCCTTTGTCAAGAGAGTGGTGGGTCTGCCGGGGGATGTCATCGAGGTAAGGAACGGCAAGACGCTGGTGAACGGTGAGGTCTTCGAAGTACCCGAGGCGGTGACCCCCTCCTACACCCGGCCGCCGGAGGTGGTTCCCGAAGGGCAGCTGTTCGTCCTGGGTGACAATCGCAATGAGAGCTCCGATAGCCATATCTGGGGTTATGTGCCAATAGAAAACATCATCGGCCGCGTGGAGCTGGTCTACTGGCCGCCGCGGCACATGAGGCGCATGTAGCCGGCTCCCGGGCCTGGGCGGGCGGCTGCGCATGAACAAACGACTGCTGGGTATCCATATCAGTACCGGTGGCGGCTTGCTGGCCGGCGCCAGGCACGCGCGTGAGATCGGCTGCACCACTTTCCAGATAATGTCGGGGAACCCGTCCGCCTGGAATCCGGGGAAGCTGGACCTGGAGGCTGCTGCGGCCTTCAGGGAGTACGTGGCCGGATACGACCTGGCCCCGGTCTATCTGCACGCCGGCTATCTCATCAACCTGTCCTGCCGCGTCGGCCGCAATGCCCCCATCTATGCCAAGTCAGTGAAACTGTTGCGGGCCAATATGGACCGGGGCATCGCTCTCGGATGCGCAGGCGTGGTGTTCCATCTGGGCAGCAGGAAGGACGGGACGCCCGGGGAAGCCCACGCGGCGCTGGTTAACGGCATCTGCCGTCTGGAAAAAGAGGGTGGCCCGTTCCCGGCCGGGGTGGAGCCGCCCGAACTACTGCTGGAGAACAGCGCCGGCGCCGGCGACCTGACCGGCTCCCGGTTCGAGGAGCTGGCGGCGGTGCTCGACGCCGTCCGGGACGCCGGCAACTGCCTGCCCCTGGGCGTCTGCCTGGATACGGCACACCTGTGGGGCGCCGGTTATGACCTGTCTACACCCGCGGCGGCGCGGCGGGTGATCGATGATTTCGACCGGCTGGTGGGGCTGGACCGCCTGAGGATGATTCACTATAACGACTCGGCGGTGGAGCTGGGTTCGCTTCGGGACCGCCATGAACACCCGGGTGTGGGTCTCATCCCCATCGAGGGGCTCAGGGCCTTCGCCCGCATCCGCAGGATCCGCCATGTGCCCCTCATCATGGAGACACCGGGCAGGACGGAGCCCGGAGATCAGCAGCGCATGCGTGACCTGGTCAGGCTGGCGGGTCCTCCTTTTGCTTGAGCAGTTTCCGGTATTCTTCCTCCACCTTCTTTAATTTCTGTATGGCATCCTTGTACTCAGTGATATCTTCGATCATGTGGAAGTATATCGCTTCTCCATCCACGGTCCAGGAACCGGTAGGGTACATGGCGATCCTCAACCATTTGCCTTGCTCCTCATCGTAATGATCTTTTACCACGGGCTTCTGTGTCGCCACCGCTTCCTCCAGGGGACACCCGGGATAGGAACCTTCCTCGATGCCGTGAACGATCTTGGGACAGAACTCCCCCACCAACTCATTGGGCTCCATTTCCAGGCGGTCCCGCGTGGCCTTGTTGGCCAGCAGAATACGATGATTCTTGTCAATCAGGAGAACGTAGAAAGGGAGTGAATCCAGGACCTTGAGGATACCCGAACCAAGAAAACTCAGAGAGGCGCCCTTGTCTTTATATTGCAATAAATCCCAATCGTAATGTTGGGATCGGCTTTTATTGCTCTTTGAGGAAGTATCGTCTTCGCTCATTTGGTTTACCGCCTGTTGAAGAATGACAGTGAAACCTGCTCAATACAATATTATATATTAATTATATTATGCTACCAATAGTTCTGTTAGCTATCTATCAGGGGATTTACTTAAACATCCTGAAACATTGGAGGGGGCGAATGGGAGTCGAACCCACTTCCACCTGGGTTACAGGCGGCTAACGGTTTTGCAGACCGCCGGGAACACCGGTTCCAACGCCCCCATCCCTGAATCAGAGCTACGGGTTGCCGCTCGGCACGGAGCGGTACTTTGGGGCATGCATCACCTGAGTATCACGGCGGTCACCTCCCTGTCGGTAATAATCATACAGTCCGATAACATTCTAATATGAGTTCATCGGGGGCACAATGCGGTTTGCACGGAAAAAGTGTCTTGAGGCTGGGAATGGCGATATTCTCCCACAATGATGACCCTACACGGCAGATGAAGAGGCCGCCGGTTGCGGCAGGACCGCCCTCCGGGAGGACCGGTGGCGCCGGGCAACCCTGGCGGGCGGTCCTGAAATGGGCCTTCTCCATCGGTTTCACCATCGTCCTTTTTTTATCCCTGGTGATGGCGGTCATGTATCAGGCCAGCGGCCGCTCGCAGGCTGAACATACCATCGAGGCGATGATGGCACCGGTGCTGGCCAGCCCGCAGTTTCGCTCCGACCTCTCTGTTTTCACCCCCGGGCTTCTAGCTTATCTGGAGGCCCCGGCTTTTGCTTCCGCGGTCTATGAGGATCCGGAGGTCCTCCGGCAGGGGATAGACGGCACCCCGGATAATCTCAGGACTACCTTGTACATCATCAGCATGCCCATGACGTTCCTCGACAGCCAGGCGCATTCGGACTACGGGGAGATCCTCATGGTGCTGGTGGTCATATCGTTGGGGCTGGGTCTGCTGGCCGCTGCTTTCAGCCGCAGGCTGGGCCGCCTGGTCAGCCCCGGCATCTGCATGGCCCTGGCCGCATGGATTCCCCTGGTTACGGTTCTGGCGTTACGGAGCGGCCTCGCCGGTCGGTTGTCATCAGGCGCCGGCGGCGGTGAGGAGGATGTCGTTGCCGCCGCGACGCGTTACCTGGCGGAGAGTATCCTGAACCAGGCGGTGTCCCTCTTCGGCATTTTTTCCTTCCTGTCATTGCTGCTGCTGATATCCGCGGGGATGGGTGCGTTGGCGCTGGGGCTGCGGGAACAGGACAGGCGCTAGACCAGCCAGTCTGAACTGAGCGGCAGGCTCTTGAGGCGGGAGATATGGGCGTCGTAGTCACCCTTGTTGCGCGTATACAGTGCTGAGATAAGGGCGTTGGCGATGCTGAAGGCGCCCACCAGTGAAGGGGCGAATGAACTGGTCTCCTTGCTGCAGTACAGGTTGGTGTCGGCCTGCTTGGCCACTTCCGAGAACTCGTTGTCGCTTATTCCCACTACCACGGTCTCCCGCTCGCGTGCCGCCTTGATCAGCCTCAGCAGGAACTGGTGCGCTGTGCCGAAACCGATGGCGACTACCACCGACTTCTCATCCATTCCCAGCACCCCGGCTACGGAGTCCTCGGAGTTGTCGGTCACCGTTATCACCGGCAACCCCATGATGACCATGTAGTACTTCAGATAACCGACCACCATGCCGGCTTCGAACAGGCCGGCGAGGCAGATGGACCCGGCGTTCTCCAGCAGCTGGACGATGTGGAGGAAGTCATCCGCCTTGTTCTTGCGGATAGTCTCCTGGAGGATGTGTATATCGGTGCGCACGGCCCGGCCGGAGAAGTCGTCGTCCACGGGGAAGTTCATCTGCTCGTCGCCGCCGGCCAGCTTGTGCTCGTCCCAGGCGGCCTTCATCATCTCCGGGTACCCGGAGAAGCCCAGGTGTTGCGCGAACCGCACTACGGTGGAGTTGGTGGTGCCGGTGCGCTGGGCGAGCTGTTGCGCCGACAGGAAGGGAGCCTCGTCGAAGTGGTCGATGAGATAGCGGGCGATGGCCTTG
>BDUA01000008.1 GCA_002897715.1 bacterium BMS3Abin01 | reverse complement strand
TCCTCGCCGCCCGCCTCCGTGCCGCTCCTTGGTCATCCCGGGCTACACCATTGTCATCCCGAGCCGCACCATTGTCATCCCGGGCTACACCATTGTCATCCCGGGCCATACCATTGTCATCCCGAGCCGCAGGCGAGGGATCTGCTTTTCCGTCCTGCCACAAACTTCCAACAGCAGATTCCTCGTCGCCCGCCTCCGTGCCGCTCCTTGGTCATCCCGGGCTACACCATTGTCATCCCGGGCTACACCATTGTCATCCCGTGCCGCTCCATTGTCATCCCGAGCCGCTCCATTGTCATCCCGGGCGGAGCGAGGCTAAGCTTTTACCGCTTTTCCGGCCAGATGTTCCTTCAACGCATCCAGCTGCACCTCCTCCTGCATCCCGGTGTCCATGTCGCGTACCGTAGCCTCACCGCGGGCCATCTCATCCTCACCGATTATCACGACCCGCCTGGCACCCAGGCGATTGGCCTGCTTCATCTGGCCCTTGAGCTTGCGGCCGGCATAATCCATATCCGCAGCCACTCCCAGCCCCCGCAGCTCGTGAATAACCTGGACGGCGACCGGCCGCGCCTTCTCGTCCAGGACGGCGAAGAACACCTCGATCCTCCGCTTCTCCTCCTGTACGCCGCCGGACTCCAGCGCCATTATTATCCGCTCCAGTCCGGTGCCGAAGCCCACCGCGGCTGTATCCGGCCCACCTATCTCCGCCACCAGGCGGTCATAGCGGCCGCCGCCGCCGATACCCTTCTGTGCCCCCAAACGGGTGCATTCATACTCGAAGGTGGTGCGGGTATAGTAGTCAAAGCCTCGCACCAGGGTCCCATCCACCCGGTAGGAACGTCCCAGCAGGTCCAGGTATCTCTTGACCGACCTGAAATCTTCCAGGCATTCGCCGCACAGATGGTCCACCAGCAGCGGCGCCTCCGCCAGCAACGCCAGGCAGCCCTTGTTCTTGCAGTCGAACACGCGCAGGGGGTTCAGGCGCGCCCGCTCGCGGCAATCCTGGCACAGGCCTTCCGTCACCCCGGACAGGTAATCCTGCAGCCGTCCCATGTAATCGGGTCGGCAGCGGGGACAGCCCATGCTGCTCAGCCGCAGCTTCACATCCGGGACCTCCAACCGCAGGTACAGGTCTGACATCATCATTATCAGCTCCACGTCCAGGGCCGGGTCTCCCGAACCGATGGCCTCGGCCCCCAGCTGGTAATGCTCACGGAACCTGCCTGCCTGGGGCCGTTCAAAACGGTACATGCGCTCGTAATACCAGAGTTTCACCGGTTGGGGCAGCTTATGCATGCCGTGCTGCACATAGGCCCGCACCACCGGCGCCGTGCCTTCCGGCTTGAGTGTCATGCTGCGCCCGCCCTTATCCTCAAAAGTGTACATCTCCTTACGGACGATGTCAGACGACGCGCCCACTCCCCGCACGAACAGGTCCGTGGCCTCGAACGCCGGCGTTTCTATCCGCCCATAGCCCGCCGCACTGAAGACGCGGGCGGCCTCATGCAACACGCGCGACCTCAACGCCCGGTCACCGGGCAGCACATCGTATGTCCCCTTGGGACCCTGTGTCTTCACCAGTCCATATCCTTGAGAAAGATGTTTTCCTCTTTTTCCTTGCCCAGCGTGGTCTCATTGCCGTGGCCGGGGTAGACCACCGTGTCCGGCGGGAACATTCGCATCAGGCGCCTGACCGAATCCTCAAGCTCCTCGAAGGAACCACCCGGAAGGTCGCTGCGGCCCACGGACCCATGGAACAGCAGGTCACCGGTGAACAGGTTACCGCCGGCATAAAAACACAACGAACCCCTGGAATGGCCCGGCGTGGCCACCACTGTTACCGGGATACCGCCGATATCCAGCTCCTCGCCACCGGCCAGCAGATAATCGACACTGGCTCTCTTCACCTCCGGCAGACCGGGAAACAGCTGGAAGCGCTGGGGCTCGGTCAGCACCGCGTCGACCTCGCTGCTTCCATATATGTCTGCCCCGGTCTCCTTTTTGAGCTCGGCGGCGGCGGCGATGTGGTCCTGGTGCCCATGGGTAATCAGGATGGCATCCGGCTGGACGCCGGAAAGGAAAACCGGCGAGCCGATCGTCTCCGGCTCGCCTCCCGGGTCCACGATAAAGCCGCGATCTTCCACCCGGTCGTATACCAGGTAACAATTCGCCTGCAGCGGCCCTACGGGCCGGGAAATGATCTCAAGTTCGATGTGCGACTCCCGTTAGATGGTTAACGGTCGGCTTAAGCTAGCAAATCGGCCTTGTTTCAGCAACTTGCCTGCATACCAGGGAGCCATGCGGGGACGGTTGGCGGCAACCGTTTCAGGGGACTTTGACGGCCTGTGCCGCTGTTTCATGAGAGCACGGGTGACGGAACGGCCACCTGCTTTCCGGAGAATCTGTAAGCCCGGGTGATGGCCTGGGCCGCCTGCTCGGCCTGGCCGGCGGTCTTTCCATAAACGGTGGCGATCTCCCGGCCCGCCTCCACCCTGTCCCCCACCTTGGCATTGATGATGGCGCCGACGGAATGGTCGACCGCTTCCCCCTTCCTTCTCCTGCCCGCCCCCAGTCCGAGCACCGCCCTGCCCACTGCCAGGGCGTCCACATTCTGCACAAACCCGGTTTCCCCCGCCGTCACCGGTGATCGATATCCGGCTACCGGCAGCAGCTCCGGCTCATCCATGAACGAGCTGTCGCCACCCTGCGCCTCTATCCATTCCCTGAATTTTTCCAGGGCCTTACCGCTCGCCAGCACTGCCCCGGCCTTCGACACGGCACGCTGCTGGTCCATGTCCGGCACGGCGCGGCTAAGCAGCCTGCCCGCCAGGGCCATGACGACCTCCACCAGGTCTTCCGGTCCCTCGCCCGCCAGGGTCCTGACCGCCTCGTTCACTTCCAGGGCGTTGCCCACAGCGTGACCCAGCGGCTGGTCCATGGCGGTCATCACCGTGTCCACGCACATGCCATTGGCCTCGCCGATCTGCCGCATCAGGTACGACACCCCCGCCGCCTGCCCCTTGTTCCTGAAGAAGGCGCCACACCCCACCTTTACGTCCAGTACCACCACCCCGGCGCCGGCGGCTATCTTCTTGCTCATGATGCTGGCCGCGGTCAGCGGGTTGGATTCGACAGTGGCGGTGACCTCCCGCAGGCCGTACAGCCGGTCGTCGGCAGGCGCCAGTTGCGTGCTCTGACCGGCGATGCATATGCCGGTCTGTTCCAGCTGGCCGATGAAGCGCTCCGGCGTCAGCGCCGTCTGGAAGCCGGGTATGGCTTCCAGCTTGTCCACCGTGCCGCCCGTATGTCCCAGCCCGCGGCCGGACATCTTGCCGAAGACGGCGCCGCATGCGGCAACCAGCGGCCCCAGGATTATGGATACCTTGTCGCCCACACCGCCGGTGCTATGCTTGTCCACCACCCTCCGCCCCAGCCGCGACAGATCGAGCTTCCTGCCGCTGGCGATGATGGCATCCGTCAGCGCCAGCGTCTCCTCCAGACTGAGGCCCTTCAGAAAAACTGCCATCAGCCAGGCGGACATCTGGTATTCCCTCAGGTCCCCGGACATAAAACCGTCTATCAGCGCCTTTATATCCTCGCGGGTATTATGGCCGCCGTCCCGTTTCCTCTGGATGATATCGATATAGTCATTCATGTTCCTGCCCCCTGTGCACGCCCTGTTCTCCTGCGATTATCCTTAATTAATGTAGAATGCTATCAGTATTTGTGATACTATAGCCGGCAGCGACGGCGACGGAAGCATCACCTCCGGACGCATCGGCTGCCATTCTAGCCAGCTGGAGCGGTTCTCCAGCAAAAGGGTCTTTCTGTTAGGGGAGAGTTGAAACAGTAGTATTGCCGCCGGAAAAGGCGGTATGGATGGGGCAACCGATAATCATTGCTCAATCCCTGTTATCCTTTCCGGTTGGAAACGACCAGGAACGGTTTGCCCGGCATGGACATCGCCTCAGCCAGTTCCAGTTTGCCCCCGGTGAACAGACGCAGTACCGTTGCCCCCACATCCGCCATCTCGCCCATAAAGGGTTCGTCCCGGGGCTGACGCATCCCGCGGCCGCCGGGCCCCGCCGGTTCAGCAGCATCGAACATGGAACCTCCGGGTGAATAGATCTCGCCTCCCAGGCGCGCCAGCAGCGGTACATACTCCCGCGTGTGGTCCGTTCCCGGATAGGTCGGGTCACACCCGTGGTCTGCAGTGATGATCAGCAGATCGCCGGGGCGGCAGGTGGCGATCAGTTCCGGCACGGCCGCGTCCAGCTCTTCCAGCCCCCGGGCGAAACCCGCCGCGTCGTTACGATGGCCCCACAACATGTCGAAATCCACCAGATTGGTGAACACCAGCCCCTCGTCCATCTCATTCATCAACTCCATGGACTTTCTCAGTCCATTGGCGTTGCTGATGGTCTTATGCTCGTAGCGCACCCCCGAGCCGGCGAATATCTGCCATATCTTGCCGACACCGTGCACCGGCACCTTCAGTTCAGACAGGATGTTCAGATAGGTCCGGGGGGGCATTACTGAGAAATCACGGCGATCGCGCGTGCGGGTGAAACTTCCCGGCTCGCCGGTAAAGGGCCGGGCGATGACCCGCACCACCTCATTCTCCCCGCGCATGATCTCGCGAGCGGCACGGCAGTATTCGTATAACTCCTTCACCGGCGCCACCCGCTCATGCGCCGCTATCTGGAAGACACTGTCGGTCGATGTATAGACGATAAGCTTGCCGCTTCGCAGGTGCTCCTGGCCCAACTCCTCGATTATCTCCGTACCCGATGCCACCCGGTTGCCCAGCACCCCCCTGCCGGTGCGTTCCTCAAACTGTTCGATGACCTCCGCGGGAAATCCGTCAGGAAACACGGGAAAGGGCTTTTCCGTGACCGCTCCCATGAGCTCCCAGTGGCCGGCGGTGGTGTCCTTGCCCCGCGAGCGTTCGCGCATCTTGCCGAAAAGCGCCTGCGGCCGCGGCGCCGGTTTCACCCCTGCCAGCGGCAGGATGTTGCCCAACCCCAGGGCCCCCAGATTGGGCAGTTTGAGGCCGCCCACCGCTGCCGCCACGTGTCCCAGGGTGTCGGCTCCCTCATCGCCGAAATCGGCTGCGTCCGGTAACGCCCCGGCGCCGGCGCCGTCCAGCGTTATCAGCAGGCAGCGCGCCCGCTGTTTCAGGCGTCGATGCCTGCCGATGAGCCATAATGGATTCAGCATTCAACCCCCGGTCTGCGTCTTTTCTCCCGGAACACGGTCACCGGTTCAGGTCCGGCTGCCGCGACTAGTCAAAGTTCCCTGCCGGAAGCCGGGTTCCTGCTGCGGGGGTGTGAACGGTAGTAGATCTCCTTGAGTTTTTGCCGGCTGAGATGGGTATATATCTGTGTGGTAGCCACGTCGGCATGCCCCAGCATCTCCTGCACGCTGCGCAGGTCGGCTCCACCTGACAGCAGGTGGGTGGCGAAACTGTGCCTGAGCGTGTGGGGTGACACTTTTTTCCTCAGCCCCGCCTGCCGGGCGTAACGGATAAACATGCGATGCACCGACTGGCGGCTCATCCCCCGGCCGAAGCGGTTGAGGAAAAGGTTATCAGACTTGATCACCTTTCCCAGGAAAGGCCGCCCCCGCTTAAGATAACGCCCCACGGCGATGACCGCCGGCTCCCCCAGGGGCACCACCCGCTCTTTGGAGCCCTTACCCAGGCAGCGGACGAAACCGCCTTCCGGGTCCACATCTCCCAGCCGGAGGCCCACCAGCTCCGACACCCTGAGCCCGGCGCCATAAAGCAGCTCCAGCATGGCCGCGTCCCGCAGCGTGCCGGGAGTGGTACCGGACGGCTGGCTGAGCAGCTGCTTCACCTCCCCCGGGTTGAGCACGGTGGGAAGCTTCTGTCCGCGCCGGGCCAGCTTCACGGTTACGGTGGGGTCGGCATCGGCCAACCCCTCGCGGCAAAGGAAGCGGTAAAAGCTGCGGAGGACGCTGCCCTTGCGCGCCAGAGTCGCCGCAGCCGGCGCCCCCGACAGCCCCTCCAGCGAAGCGAAGAAGTCCCGGAGATCGGCGGTACCCGCCCTCTCGGGCGACAGGCCGCGCTGTTCCAGGTAGCCGGTGAACTGGCGCAGGTCTCGTCGATAGGAGGAGATGGTGTTTTCCGCCAGACCCCGTTCGAACTGAAGGTATCCCAGATATTCCTGCACCATCTGGTTCTCTGCCACGGCTTCAGGATGTTCGATAGCGGTACTCATATTCGCTGGCTTATTCCGGCCCGGCGCCTTCCCGTTCCCTGCCCGCGGCAGTTACAGATTATAAGGAATGATACTGGAAAGCGGATAGTAGGGAAGGCCCACTCCCTCGGCCACAGCCTCGTTGGTGATCTTCCTTTCGATGATATTTATACCGCGGGCCAGCGCCTCGTTGCTTCTTACAGCGGCCTCCACGCCCTTGTCCGCCAGTTCGATGATATATGGCAGGTTGGCGTTGGCCAGCGCGTAGGTGGCGGTTATGGGAACAGCGCCCGGGATGTTGCCTACACAATAATGAATAACATCCTCCTCCACGAAGGTCGGCTGGCTGTGAGTCGTCATGTGAGAGGTCTCGGCCACGCCTCCCTGGTCTATGGAAACATCGACGATTACCGACCGCGGCTTCATCTCCTGCACCAGTTGCCTGGATATCAGTTGGGGGGCACGCGCTCCGGGGGTGAGTACGGCGCATATCACCAGGTCGGCGCCGGAGACGTGCTCCTCCACCGACAGGGTGGAAGAGGCTACCGTGGTCAGACGTCCGGAGACGAATGCCTGCAACGAGCGCAGATGATCCAGGTTCTTGTCCAGGACGATGACGTTGGCCAACATGCCGGCGGCTATCTTGGCGGCGTTGGTGCCGACGATTCCCGCCCCCAGGATGACCACGTTCGCCGGCGGCACGCCGGCGACACCGCCCAGAAGGATGCCCCTGCCCCCCATCATCTTCTCCAGAAAATAGGCGCCCACCTGGGCACTCATCCGGCCGGCGATATCGCTCATGGGCGAAAGCAGCGGCAGATGGCCGTCGGCTGACTCCACCGTCTCATAGGCGATACAGGTGGCGCCGGTCTCCATCAGCTTCCGCGTCAGCTCCGGCTGCGGGGCCAGGTGGAGAAAGGAGAACAGTATCTGTTTCTTCCGGAGCAGCTCCACCTCTTCCGGCGAGGGGTCCTTGACTTTGATAATCAGCTGGCTGTCGCCGAAGAGTTCGTCGCAGGTATCCACCATCCTGGCTCCCTGCTCCCGGAACGCGTCATCCGTCAGGCTGCTGCCGGCGCCGGCTCCCTTGTGGATGAGGACCTCATGGCCAGCGGCCACCAGCTCCCTGACCCCCGCCGGCGTCAGCGCCACGCGGTACTCGTCCGTCTCTACTTCGGAGGGAATCCCGATTTTCAATTAGCCGTCCTTTCACCGGGCGCCGGGTTTCCAGTCCGGTCCGCCTTTTCTCAGATCAGCTTATTCTACTCCAGAAACCTACGGGCCAACAGGATTCCCGCCAGGGACTTGGCATCCCTGAGCTCTTGCAGCAGACTGTCGAGCTCTTCCATCTCCCTGGTCTCCGGCTCGATGAATTCTCCGCGGTCCATCTCCTGCTGCCCCTGGGTAAGATCCCGGGCCAGGTAGACGTGCATTATCTCGTCGCAAAAACCCGGTGAGGAATAGAAGCTTGCCAGGTGCTCCATCCTGCCGGCTGTCAGCCCCAGTTCCTCGCGCAGCTCGCGCCGTGCGCATTCCACCGGATCCTCGCCGGGGCGTAGCTTGCCGGCCGGCAGTTCCAGCAAAGTCTCACCGGCGGCGTCGCGATACTGACGAACCAGATGCAGACGCCCCTCCCTGTCGATAGGCACGATCACCGCCGCTCCCGGATGCTCGATTATCTCTCGTTGCGTGCGCCGGCCATCCGGCTGCTCTACCTCATCCAGCCTCAGGTTTAAGATGCTGCCCTGGTATATCCGCCGTGAGCTCAGGCGCCGGTTCTTCATGGACGCCGCTCCGTCGACACCGTCCCCGCGCCGGGCAGCGACGCCTGTTCGACTATCGCCAGTACCAGCCGTCCCGCCCGGGAGAGAGATTCCAGGGTGATGTATTCATCGGGGGTATGCACCTTCTCCATGCCTACGGACAGGTTCACCGAGGGCAGCCCCTTGCGGTTGAACTCGTTTACGTCGCTGCCGCCGCCGGTGGAGGCCAGCAGCGGTTTAATGCCGATACTGTTCAGCGCCCTGACGGCGAGTTCCACCGGCAGGTTGCCGCCGGTAAGGTCAAACGCATGGAATTCGTCGATGACGGTGGTCTCCACATCCACCTGGTCGGACGCAGCGCACAGGTTGATGGCATCCAGCATGGACGCTACCTGCCGTTCAAGCTTCTCCCGGTCATGGCTGCGGCACTCGCCGGCGATGCGGCAGCGGTCCGGCACCACGTTAACGGCCTCACCACCCTTGATGATGCCGATATTGGCCGTGGTCTCGGCATCGATACGCCCCAGCTGCATCGCCGCTACAGCCTTGGCTGCGGCGGCTACGGCGCTGCGACCCTCCTCGGGGGCAACGCCGGCGTGGGCGGATTTGCCCTTGAAAACCGCCCGGATGGTCTTCTGGGACGGCGAACGCACGATTACCTCTCCCACCGGTCCGGTGCTGTCTAGACAGAAGCCACATCGGGCGACGATGCCGTCCATGGTTGCCATCTTGGCACCGCGCAGCCCGTTCTCTTCACAGGCGGTCAGCATGAGTTCGATACCGGCATGGGGCAGCCCCTCGCGGACGACCGTCTCCACTCCATGGATGATGGCGGCGACCGCCGCCTTGTCGTCGGCGCCCAGCACCGCCCGGCTGCCGCTGATGATCATCCCGTCCCTGATCAACGGCTCCGGTACGGCCTTGGGATCGGCGAAAACCGTATCCGTATGAGCAGATAGAAGTACGGGGACGCCGTCGCTGTTTCCCGGGATGCGGCAATAGAGGTTGCCGGCGGCTCCTTCCCCCGCCTGCGGCGGTTCCCCTTCGCTGGTCTCCAGGCCCAGGTCCCTCAGCCGCCCGGCGATGTAGTCAACTACCTGCCGCTCTTTCCCCGACGGGCTGGGTATGCGGGCCAGCTCCAGGAAGAGCTGAACCAGTGGGTCGCCGCTAGTGATTCTTTCCCTGCTCATCGACCAGGTCGGTAGCGGTCAGGTCTTCAGTCGCAGCCGAACCCCCGGCGGCGACCGCGCCGGCCTGTTCACGCGCATCGGCGTGCCGGCAGGCGGCTCCCACGAAATCGCGGAATAGCGGATGGGGCCGGGTCGGGCGCGACTTGAACTCCGGATGAAACTGGGTTGCCAGAAACCAGGGATGATCCGACAGCTCCACGATCTCCACCAGTCGCTTGTCCGGGGATGTACCGCTGATCTTCATCCCCGCTTCCACCAGCTTGGGCCTGAGGGCATTGCTCACCTCATAACGGTGACGATGCCTCTCCTGAACATTCTTTTCGCTGTAGGCCTTGCCGGCCAGGCTCCTG
The DNA here is from genome assembly GCA_002897715.1 of bacterium BMS3Abin01. Taxonomy (GTDB): domain Bacteria; phylum Actinomycetota; class Thermoleophilia; order BMS3ABIN01; family BMS3ABIN01; genus BMS3ABIN01. The sequence continues at coordinate 2,243 of BDUA01000008.1, read as the reverse complement.
CTGGTGATCCTGCAGGGATAGGAGCCGAGCCTCATGGTGCCGCCCATGGCCTCCACTTCCTTCTGCTCCGGCAGCAGGTCGATCACCGGATAAGGCGTACCCTGGTCGAACTCGGAACTGTTGGCGCTGGGCATGCCGGCTACGTTGCGGGCGAATTCCATGATAGCGCACTGCATTCCCAGACATACCCCCAGGAAGGGGACCTGGTTCTCCCTGGCGTATTTGGCGGCCTGGATCTTGCCCTCGATGCCCCTGATACCGAAACCGCCCGGTATCAGCACACCGTCCACGTCCTTCAGCTGTGATTCCACCAGCATCGGTGAGACACCCTCCGAATCCACCCATACCACTTCCAGTTCGTAACCATGGAACACCGCCGAATGTTTCAGCGCCTGTATAACACTCATGTACGCGTCCCACAGCTGCACATACTTGCCCACCAGCGCTATCTTTACCTTCTTCTTGCAGGCATTTATTTTATCCACCAGCTCCACCCAGTCCGAGATGTCCAGCTCCCCGCCCCCCAGGCCGAGTTTTTTCACAACCAGGTCGTCCAGCCCCTCCTCGTGCAGCATCATCGGCACCATATATATATCCGGAGCGTCCACCACCGAGATGACCGCCTCGATGTCGATATCGCAAAGCAGGGCGATCTTCTCCCGCAGCTCCTTGTTGATATGCCTGGATGAGCGGCAGACGATGATGTCGGGCTGGATACCTATGCCACGGATCTCCTTGACGCTGTGCTGCGTGGGCTTGGTCTTCAGTTCACCGGTGGCGTCCAGGTAGGGGACCAGGGAGACATGTATATACAGCGCGTTCTCCCGGCCCACGTCGATGCGGAACTGCCGGATAGCTTCCAGGAACGGCAGGGACTCGATGTCGCCGACGGTGCCGCCTATCTCGGTGATGACCACGTCCACGCCGCCGCCCAGGTCGGCGACGCGGTGTATGCGGGACTTGATCTCGTTGGTGATATGGGGAATAAGCTGCACGGTCTTGCCCAGGTAATCGCCGCGGCGCTCCTTGTTGATCACGCTGAAATATATAGTGCCGGAAGTGACGTTGCTGTCACTGGTCAGGTTCTCGTCGACGAAACGCTCGTAATGCCCCAGGTCCAGGTCGGTCTCAGCGCCGTCCTCGGTGACAAACACCTCTCCGTGCTCGAAGGGGCTCATGGTACCGGGGTCCACGTTTATATAGGGATCCAGCTTCTGCATCTGTACCTTCAGGCCGCGACCCTTGAGCAACCGGCCCAGCGATGCCGCCGTTATCCCTTTCCCCAGGGACGAAACAACCCCACCGGTCACGAAGATATGCTGCGCCATCTGGCTACCGCCTTTCACCTGAGTATCTCAATTGCCAAGAAAAAACCGGAGGCTCGGCTCCGGAGTAAAAAGGGAATATTCTGTTTTGCCCGTTGACTTCCAAACGAATGCCTGCCATCTCTCGAGCTTTACATCATCGGCGATTATATCATCTGCCCCGCCGCCGTGAAAGTATTCATCATCATTCATGACCATTTCCACCGCCGTCTTCCCTGTCCTTCAAGGTAATGGCGTCTTCGGGGCAGTTTTCGATCGCAGCCTCGACGCAGGCCTCCAGGCCCTCGACATCATCGGCGATGACATGGGAGCGGTCATCGTCGCCGAGCTCGAACACTTCCGGACATATCTCCTCGCAGTTGCCGCAGGCCGAGCATTTCTCTGGATCGATCGATGGTAAACGCATGTGAAGTAGTCTGTTTCCCGTGAACGATGGATGCTGTTCGCCATAATTCTAACATATGGGACGGCTCCGCCCGGCGCCGGGAAAGCTCATTCTTCCGGCTGGTCCGCCTTGCCGGGCTCTATGTGGACCACCGCGTCCGTATTGCGGCCGTAGGTCCGCTTCAGCTGCTTTTCCACCTGGGAGGCGATCCGGTGCGATTCGCGGGTGGTCATGTCCGGGTCGACCACCAGGTGCAGGTCGATCCAGTAGCCGGACTCGCAGCCCCTGGTCCGGACCCGGTGACATTCCTGGACCCCGGCGGCATTTATGCTGAGGCAGACCGCCTTCACCTCCTCCGGGTCCAGCGCCACCCGGTCCAGCAGGACAGAGGAAGCCTCTTTCATTATCTTGAAGGCCGCGTAGGCTATCACCACGGCGATGACCCCACCCACCAGGGCATCTATCTGCGGATAGCCCAGCCGCACCGCCATCAGACCGGCGACCACCGATATAGACACGCCCACGTCGCTCAG
>BDUA01000007.1:0-7500 GCA_002897715.1 bacterium BMS3Abin01 | reverse complement strand
TGACCCCGTTCTCCTCCACATCCACCCGGTGGGATTCGAATACTACCTCCTTGCCGTCGGGGGCCAGAGACGGCTCATATGCCATCCTGTCCCCTCTGTCCGTGACCCTGGTGGCTTCTTCTCCTGAACCTGAGACATCAATGATATATATCTCGTCATGGAGCCCCCGGGAAGAGGAGAATATGACCTGACGGGTTACCCGGTTCCATGAAGATCCGGGAAGATTGACGTTTTCGCTGCCATCGGCGACCAGGGTCCGCACCTCCCCGGTGTCCAGATTGTAGACCAGCAGGTCGGACGGACCGCTGTTGTAGCCTGAGCGGAACCTGGTCAGCAGGACCTCCCGGCCGTCAGGCGACCAGGCCGGGTTCTGCAGGCTGCCCGCCGCGGGAACCTGCAGCTGTATGCCGGTGATTACGCCTGTTTCAGGTTCGCTCCCGCCGTTGAGGTCGGCCTCTCCCGCGCAGGCCAGAACCGCTACCGATATCAGTGCTATTAAAAAAACAGTCACCAACCCGGTCAAAGCTTCCCTGAAACCTTCTTCGCCAGCTGTTTCATCTCCTCGACCTTGGTGACAGGGTCGGGCATATCGTCGCCGATATTGCTGTAGGACAGCTGGATGGTCTTCCCGTCCTGGACCCAGATGATATCAACCCCGAAGATGGAACCAGCATTCATATACGCCTTGTCGCCCAGGTCCAGTGACTGCGAGCCCGCCGGCTCCTGGCCGTAATATTGTTCTCCGTTCCAGACAAGGAACTGCAACAACTGGTTTGATGTATCCGTATCCCAGGTCCAGAAGCAGTCGCCCATCATGTTGGGATCGGTAATGGGTGCCCCTTCATCTTCAACCGCCTGCTTGCCGAAAAGGGAAGTCGCGTCTGCTTCGGTAACGACCTTGCAACCCGCGATCAGGGTTCCGCCTTCGCCGGCGTCGATCGCCGCTGAGGTCTGAACGGCACTCGATCCGCCATCGTCTCCACTGCCACAGCCGGCGAATAACACCACCACAGTCATGGCGCAGACAGCGGCAAACACCGCCCGGCCCGGTTTCGCACTACTGAAGAAGCGCAACAGTAAGTCCATAAGAACCTCCGGTGTGGGACGATAATAACTGCCTTGCTATCACAAATCTTCCAGACTCAGGCCTGTTCCAGAGATGCGATATGCCGGCAGAGCCACGCCGAACATCATGTTCGGAGCGATGCCAATACCGATGATGTGTGTGACCTGCCCACCGCCCGCCACCTCTCTGTCAGGAGTCTTCGATAACCTCGCGGGCACGCTTCAGGTCCTGCTCCCTGACCATCAGACGCACTCCCTCTATCATCTGGAACTGGGGGAACATGCCGCCGGCGTCATCCTTCAGGACGATGGCGGGAATCCCGGCGGACCTGAGTTCGGACATGGCAAAATCCGCATCGTAGTCGGATGCGAATTTCCTCACGAGTTTCAGTTCACCGCCCATATCTGCCTGCGCCCCGTATACGGCCAGACGCTGCTTATCGCATAACCGCTGCAGCGGGTTTTCAAACCCCGTTCCCACGCGGTCACCCGCCCTGGATCAACCCCTGGAACTTGCTGGATTTGCCGGCCTTGATGGTGGAACCCTCCAGGCCATCAAAGGGAATCATCTCGGTTGTCACCTGCTCGTCGGCTACAGAGACACCGCCCTGCTGGATGCGGCGACGCGCCTCGCTGCGGGACAGGCCGAACCAGCGCTGGAGCAGCTTGGGAAGGTAGACCCGGCCGTCCTCGTTGTCGCCGGCTTCGAGCATGCAGGTCACGGCGGCCTCGTCAGCCGACAGCTTCTTGTCGCGGAAGACCTCGTTGAAGTGCTTCTCCGCCGCAGCGGCCGCAGCTTCGTCGTGAAAGCGGGCGGTGAGCTCACGCGCCAGCGCCGCCTTGGCGTCCCGCGGGTGCAGGGTGCCGTCCGCCAGGCTTTCCTTCATGGCGGTGATCTCCCCGGACGTACGCGAAGTCAGCAATTGGTAGTAGAGGATCATGGCGTCGTCGGGGATGCTCATGACCTTGCCGAATATCTCCTCGGGCGGCTCGGTAACGCCGATATAGTTGCCGACCGACTTGCTCATGCGCTCCACGCCGTCGGTACCGGGTAGTATCTCGTTGGTCAGTACCATCTGGGGAGGCTTTCCGTAGTGCTCCTGGACGCTGCGGCCCATGAGCATATTGAACTTCTGGTCGGTGCCGCCCAGTTCGATGTCGGCGTCGATGGCGACGGAATCGTAGCCCTGCAACAGCGGATAGAGCGTTTCCAGCATGGAGATAGCCTGGTTGTTGTGGAAACGCTTCTCGAAGTCGTCACGCTCCAGGATGCGCGCCACCGTAGTGGTAGACATCAGCTTGAATATGTCCGGCAGCCTCAGCGGCTCCAGCCACTCACTGTTGCGCCTGACCTCGAGCTTGTCCGGGTCCTGGTCCAGCACCTTCCAGGCCTGCTCCTGATAGGTCACTGCGTTCTTTTCGATGGCCTCGGCGGATAGCTGTGGCCGCGTCTTCGACACGCCGCTGGGGTCGCCGATGCGGGCGGTATAGTCGCCGATGATCAGCACGGCCCGGTGGCCGGCGTCCTGGAACTGCCTCAGCTTGGTGAGCACCACCGTGTGGCCCAGGTGGATGTCCGGCGCCGTGGGGTCCACCCCCAGCTTCACCCTCAGCCGCCGACCCGATTCCGCGGCCTCATCGAGTTTTTTCTCAAGCGCGCCTTCCGGCAGCACTTCCACGCAGCCCCTGGTGAGATCGGAGATTATTTCAGGATCGACGGCCATGGCGATGCCAATAATAGCAGAAAGACGCCAATAATAGCGGGCGTCGCCGGAATGAAGTCCGTATCCCGTTACCGTCTCGCTACCGCCTGAACTGCTACCTGATGAGCTTTACTGCTTCCAGCTTGAGCCCCCCGCTGAACTTACTTCTGGTTCCCCTTTCCATGGAACCCCTCCGTGAGCATTGAATATCGCTCTTGGCAAGGTGTCCAGAGAATGTGTACCAGACCAAATGCGACCTGTTTATCCCTGAGGCGCGGGGATAAGATGCTATACTTTTTTATAGCCTGCCGCAGGGTCGGCTATACCTTTGGTATAAACAAAGGGGATCCGGGTATACCGGTAAAAGTCGTCCATGAGCCAGAAAAGCCGTCAGAGAAAATCCCGCCGCAAGGGCTTCCCGCGCCTCGCCGGCCTGCTGTCGGTCATCGTGCTGCTCGTCATCGCCGCCTGGCCGGCCCTCTCCCGCGCCTGGGACAGCGTCAGCGAGGATCTTCCATCGCTGGACAGGGAGGAGGAGTACCAGGCTTCGGACAACACCCTCATCTTCGACAGCAGCCCCCAGCCACAGCTCATCGCCGTGCTCAACAACGGCGAGAGCCGCATCATCATCACGCCGGAACAGATACCGGCGCAGATGAAGCAGGCGCTGGTGGTCATCGAAGACGACCGTTTTTACAAGCACTCCGGCGTGGACCCCGTAGGCATGCTCCGGGCGGTGGTGGCCAACTTCACCGAGGGCGGCCTGGTGGAGGGCGGCAGCACCATAACCCAGCAGTACATCAAGAATACCTACGTCAGCACCGAACCGACCATCCAGCGCAAGTTCAAGGAGGCCGTCTACGCCTACCAGCTGGAGCAGAGATGGTCCAAGGACCGCATTATCAGCGAGTACCTCAACACCATCTATTTCGGCAACGGCGCCTATGGACTGCAGATGGCGGCCTTCACATATTTCCACAAGCCCGCTTCCGGCCTGACGCTGCCGGAGTGCGCCCTGCTGGCGGCGCTGCCCAAGTCGCCGACACTCTACTCCCCCATCGAGCACCCGGAAAACGCCAAAAAGCGGCGGGATATCATCCTCGGCAAGATGTTGAAGAAGGAGATGATCAGCCGGGAGGATTACGATGCCGCCGTGGCGGCCCCCCTGCCGGAGCAGACCTTTTCCATAGGCCCGGAGAACGCCGTCGCTCCCTATTTTATCGAATACGTAAAAGAGCAGCTGGTCGCCCGCTACGGCGCCAGGACGACCTTCGAGGGCGGTCTCAGGGTCTACACCACCATCAACCTGCAGAAACAGGCGGCCGCCGAAGCGGCCGTGGCCGGGGTGCTCAACCAGCCGGGTGACCCCAGCGTGGCCCTGGTATCGCTGGAACCCGGCACCAGCTATATCCGGGCCATGATAGGCGGCCGTGATTTCACCACGCAGAAGTTCAACGTGGCGTACCAGGGACACCGCCAACCGGGCTCCGCTTTCAAACCCTTCGTCCTGGCGGCGGCGCTGAGCAAGGGGATATCGCCCGACACGCCGTTTGTCTCCGAACCCAAGCATTTCAATCTGGGCAGCGGCAATGCCACCTGGAACGTAGAGAACTACGATTCCATCTACCGGGGCAGGATAGACCTGAAGAAGGCCACCGTCTACTCCGATAACGCGGTGTATTCCGAACTGATGATGCGCGTCGGCCCGGAGAGCGTTGCCGAGATAGCTCATAAGGCCGGTATCAAGACCGATTTCAGCGTCACGCCGGCCATCGCCCTGGGCGGGCTGGATCACGGCGTCAGCCCACTGGAGCTGGCATCCGCCTACGGCACCTTCGCTACCGGCGGCAAGCGGGTTGACGGCAGCGTTGATTTCGAGGGAGACGGTCCCGACCCCATCTCCATCGTGGCCGTAACCGATTCCCAGGGCAATCTTATAGATGAGAACCAGCCGGTGCAGACGCCGGCGCTCGACCCGGTTGTCGCCTATTATGTTAACCAGGTGCTCAGGCAGGTCACTATGTACGGAGCTGGGCAGTGGGGCGACCTGGGACGACCCTGCGCCGGCAAGAGCGGCACTACCGATGACCGGGTCGATGCCTGGTTCTCCGGATACACCCCGGATCTGGTCACCACGGTCTGGATCGGCTATCCGGATCAGCGCATATCCATGGAGAATGTCCGCGGAGTGCGGGTCACCGGCGTCGACTGGCCGGCGCAGATATGGCACGGCTACATGCTGGCGGCGCTGGCCGGAGTGGATAAACACGATTTCACCAAGCCGCCCAATTCCGACCTGGTGCCGCTGACCGTGTGCACCGTATCCGGACAGAGGGCGAACCTGTGGTGCCCGGACAAGGAGACGCGCTCCTTCTTCCCCAACCACCTGCCCCAGGGTTACTGCACGGTTCACGAAGCCCGGGAGATAGTCATGCCGAGTCTGCTCGACATGAGATTCGCCGAAGCCTGGAAGATACTGGAGAACCTGGGATTCGAGGTGGACCTGGCCTTCAGCAACGATGCCGCCAAACCACCGGACCAGGTCGTCGATCAGCAGCCCCGGGCGGGGCTAAAGATCAAGCAGGGAGTGGACCGGATCACCGTGACCGTGGCCGGCCCGCCCGGCTCGCTGCAGCTGCCGGAACAGGAGGGTGGCGCCAGGCGCTAGGCTGCTGCTTGTAGCATAATCACTTCTTCTTTTTCTTTTTAACGCGGCTTATACGTATCAGGCCCGAGCAGGGGATTATCTCCACGCCCTTCTTTTCCAGCTCGTCCAGGAACAGGTTCATGCCGATGGAGTCGCTGGAATCGTGACCGGCGATGACCACGTTGAGGTTATTCTCCTCAGCCTTCTTGCGGTTCTTCTCACTGATATGCATGCCCACCAGGGTACCGACGCCGGCGTCCGCCAGTTTCTCAATGGATTCAGCCGGGCCGCCGGTGCCGCCGGTCATGTCCACCATTATACGACCGGCGCTTCGCTTCTCCTTGCCCACAACGATATTCGGACCGGCGTTCAGCCGTGCCGCTTCCTTGTACTCCGGATACTTCTTCAGCTCGTCGCACACCTCTTCCAGTGTGAACTTGTCGCTCTTGCGGTCGAAATTCTTCTGCAGCCGCGAGGTCACCAGGTTATCGCAGGGTGTATGGACACACATGAACGGCAGGCCCAGCAGCGCCGCCGCCATCACCGGACGCTGGTGATTGAGAGGCATAACCGATCGCGTCACTTCCGCCTGGCGTCCTTCCAGTACCGCCTCGCCGATATTGATAGGCACACCCGCCCGATGCCAGATATCGGCCTGCACCGGCATCACGTCCGCCAGTGCCGCCAGACTCTTTCCCTCTGGGTGATGTGCCATTACCAGATCGATCTCCCGCCCCTTCTCCCGCAGCCGGTCCGCTAACAGCAGTTCCTGCGTTTCCATATCCACGCCGGCGAGGATCGACCTTACTTCGATCCCGGAATCGCCGTTGAGCATACGCGTATCGGCGAAGGGATTGGTCAGGCGCTCGCTGTCGTAATCTTCCTTTTCCTCTTCATCCAGCCTGTCAAAAGCTTCCTGTTGCTTCTTGAGCAGCCCGTCGATCTCCCTCTTGCCTCTGGGATCAGCCTTTATGCCCATCTTGACAGCAAGGGCGTATATCTCCTCAAATTTCACTGTGCCACTCCTTTCGCAGTCAGTTTCCGGGACAGGAACCTGCTGTCTGCAGCGCAGTAACGCCACTTGCGCCTGGTACCCACTCTGATCCCGATCCGAGGTGTAGCTACTATCCTTGTTTTTTGCCATTCGGCGCGACGAGTATATATCTTAAGCTCTCCGCGGAAAACCGGCAGGCCGTTGTGTTTCATGCCCAGCCCCAGGGCCTGGGTTATCTTGCCCGGCCCGTTGGCCAGGTGGACCAGGTCCCGCACCGGCGCCCGGCGCCTGCGCATCCTCTCGATGCCGGCGACAGGCTCCAGCGCCCTGATGAGCACGGCCGCCGGTTCACCCTCCTCCTCGCAGACGATATTGAACAGATGGTGCATGCCGTAGGTGAAGTATATATATGCCACGCCCGGGGGGCCAAACATAACCTGATTGCGCCCGGTCATGCCCCGGAAGGCGTGACAGGCGGGATCGTTGCGATTATAAGCCTCGGTCTCCACGATAACGCCGCCCACATCCTTATGGAACAGGGTGCAGCCGATGAGGTCCCGGGCTACCTGATGCACCCGTCGCCGGAAAAAAGGTTGAGCCAATGTCTTGCCGCCGGCTATGCCGTTCACTTCTTATCCCCATACATCCCGCAGCACCTGCCGATCAGGATACGCCCGGTTCGGCCACGGCCCGCCGCATCGCCTCGAGCTTCCGCCGGGCGCTTTCCAGCTGTTCCCCGACCCGCGCCGGCGCGGTGCCGCCGTAGGAGGCCTTGCGGGACAGCGCCGCCTCCAGGTCCACCACGGTGTAATAGGATTCGTCGAACCGGGGCGAACGCTCCTGAAGCTCAGCGAGTGTCACATCCTCAAGCAGCTTGTCCTCATCCATACAGTACCGCACCAGTTCACCGACTATGCGGTGGGAATCGCGGAAGGGCACCCCCTTCCCCACCAGGTAATCAGCCACGTCCGTAGCCAGGGCGAAGCCCTCCGTGGCGGCCGCCCGCATGCGCTCCCGGTCGAACTTCAGCGTCGCCAGCATCTCCGCCATGACCGGCAGGGTCAGGGACAGGATATCAGCCGTCTCGAATA
>BDUA01000006.1 GCA_002897715.1 bacterium BMS3Abin01 | reverse complement strand
CTCTTCCAACTCTCGCAGGCGGAGCTTACCAGTGGAAGCAAGACGCGGAAGGTTTGCGCCGCTCGGGCGCATGCAGCCCTGAGAATGGCAGAGAGATGCTGTATCTCTAAAAGCGATATCGCCAGGCGCTTGTCGGTAAGCCTTCCCGCCGTCTTGAAGATGCTGAGGAAAGACCTTGAATCCCAGCCGCATTTTCAGCGGTGTTTCTTTGCGCAAGTTCAGTAAGTTAGGTGCGTCCCCTAAAGTGCTTAGGCGGGGAAATAGTTGCTTAACTCTTAACCGGGTGTCAACGGAAACAGGACAAGGTCACTGGGCGGTTTCGCATTGCGGCGGATTGGGCTAAAATACTCCTAACTGAGGATAGTGAGAACGGTTGGGTTCGCAAGGCGGAAAATGGACGGCAGCGGTGAACTGGTTCAGAACGGCCCCATGGCCGTCCCCGGATGTGTCCGGAACGGGTAATGAGGCGTACCTGTTTCTATGATGACTATCCTTGCCGACCGCCGCGGGAGCCCACCTCACGTACATGCAACCTGTAAACCCGACCGGCATGGAAGATGTTTGATACATTATCTGACAAACTAACGAACGTACTAGATAACCTCAAGGGCCAGGGTAGCCTCACCGAGGACGACATCAACAAGGCCATGAGGGAGATACGTCTCGCCCTGCTGGAGGCGGATGTAAACTTCAAGGTGGTCAAGCAGTTCGTGGCGACGGTGAAGGAGAGGGCGCTGGGCGAGGACGTCCTGGAGAGCATCACCCCCGGTCAGCAGGTAGTGAAGATCGTCCACGAGGAGCTGTCCAGCCTCATGGGGTCGGCCTCGACCAAGCTTACTTTTTCGCCACGGCCGCCTACGGTAGTCCTCATGGTGGGCCTGCAGGGATCGGGCAAGACGACGGCCTGCGCCAAGCTGGCCAGGCATCTGCTCAAACAGGGCAAGAGCCCGACCATGGTGGCCGCGGACATCTATCGCCCGGCTGCCGTTCAGCAGCTGAAGACCCTGGGAGAACAGCTGAAGGTCCCGGTGTTTTCCATAGAGGGTAGCGAAGACGCCGTGGAGATAGCCCGCAGGGGCGTGGAAGAGGCGGCGGCGACCGGTCGGGACGTCACCATTATCGATACCGCCGGGCGTCTGCATATAGACGAGAAGCTGATGGCCGAGCTGGTGGACATCCGGGCCCGGGTCAAACCACACAACATCCTGCTGGTGCTGGATTCCATGGCGGGCCAGGACGCGGTGAACGTCGCCGAGGAGTTCCAGCAACAGGTTGATTTCGACGGCGTCATCCTCACCAAGCTGGACGGTGACGCCCGCGGCGGCGCTGCTCTCTCCGTACGCGCGGTGACAGGAAAACCGATAAAGTTCGCCTCCAACGGTGAGAAGCTTAACTCGTTCGACTATTTCCATCCGGACCGGATGGCCAGCCGCATCCTGGGGATGGGCGATGTGCTTACCCTCATCGAGAGGGCCCAGGATACGATGGACGAAAAGAAGACGAGGGAGCTGGAGGAGCGGCTGCGCAAGGCGCAATTCACCTTCAACGATTTCCTGGACCAGATGCGCAACATGAGAAAGATGGGGCCGCTGACGGGCATGCTGGCCATGATCCCCGGCATACCCAAGCAGCTCAAACAGACGCAGATAGACGAACGCGAGCTGGACAAGGTGGAAGCTATCATCTGCTCCATGACCTACGGCGAGCGGCAGAGCCCGGAGATCATCAACGGCAGCCGTCGCCGGCGCATCGCCGCGGGCAGTGGCACCAACGTGCAGGCGGTGAACCAGCTGATAAGCAGGTTCAAACAGATGCAGAAGCTGATGAAGCAGATGAGCAGTGGCAAGAAGATGGGCAATATCCCGCCCGAGATGCTCAGGGGCGGTTTCTAGTTTGACGAAAAGGTGGTGATTGTATGTCAGTGAAGATCAGATTGAGCCGAGTCGGCCGCAACAAGACGCCGATCTATCGGATAGTGGTGGCCGATTCGCGGTCACCGCGGGACGGGCGCATCATCGAGAATATCGGTCGTTACGACCCGCGAAAGGAGCCTTCACTTATCGAGATAGATGAGGAGAAGGCGCGCGACTGGATAGGCAAGGGGGCGCAGCCCAGCGCCACAGTGGCCAAACTGCTGGAAGTAAAGGGCATTTCGTAGGAAGTTGAAATTCATGAGCGGAAACGGAGGTAGAAAGTGAGAGACTTACTCGAATACCTGGCAAAGTCTCTGGTTGATCATCCTGAAGATGTTAAGGTTCATGAGACTGAAACGGAAACGACAGTCGTCCTGGAGCTTTCGGTGGCCAAGGATGACGTCGGCAAGGTTATCGGCAAGCAGGGCCGCATCGCCCGGGCTCTGAGGACCATTGTCAAAGCCAGTGCCGTCAAGAACGGCAAGAGGGCCATTGTGGAGATCATTGACTGACCATCGGCCCGGATGTGGGCGGCGGCGGGAATGTCTTATCGTCAGACCGGATGAAGAACGCTCCTGAATGGATAGCCGTAGGCCGCATCGGGCGGCCGCATGGAACCGGCGGTGAGGTGCTGGTGCGCTCGCTCACCGACCGGAACGAGCGTTTTTCCCGTGGGTCAGAGATGTTTATATCCCAGCCGGGAGATGGAACGAAGCGGCCGGTGAAGGTCGCCTCCGCCCGGAAGTCGGCCAAGGGGCCTCTCATCAGGCTGGAGGGCTATACGACCCGGGAGCGGGCACGTGAACTCAACGGGCGGATGCTGTTTATAAGCGCGTCAGAACTGGCATTGCCGGAAGACGGGTCCTATTACGGGTTCCAGCTGGAGGGATGTTCGCTGTACGCCGGCGAGCGGCGGGTGGGCGTGGTGGTCAGACTGGCGGAGTCCCGGGCCAATGCCTACCTGGAGGTGAAACCGGAAGAAGGCGGAGATGATTTCGCCATCCCCTTCGTCAGGGAGGTAATCCTTTCGGTGAATCTGGAACGGCAGCGTATCGAGATACCGGAAAATTTCATGGAGTAACCCATTGCGTATCGATATCTTCACTCTGTTTCCCCAATGGTTCAACTGGTTCTTCCAGCAACGGCATCTCAGCAACGCTGTACAGGCTGGAAGCCTCACGGCACGCCTGTACGATTATCGGGAGTACACACCGCTCAGGCACGGACAGGTGGACGATACCCCGTGCGGCGGCGGTGCCGGCATGGTGTTGCGCGCCGACGTGGTCTGTGCCGCGCTGGAGGCCGTGTACCATACTCCCTGTGACCGGGTGCGGGATGATGCGCGACCGCTGTTCCTGCTATCGCCACGAGGGCGGCGGCTGGATAGCGGCCTGCTGAACGAGCTGGAGCGGCTACCGGAGTTCGGACTGCTGTGTGGACGCTACGAGGGCTTCGATGAGAGGGTCAGCGAGCACATGGTTACCGGGGAGATCTCCATCGGCGACTATGTGGTGAGTGGGGGGGAACTGCCGGCCATGGTGTTGGTAGACGCTCTGGCGCGCCGGCTGCCGGGAGCACTTGGCAGCGAGGAGAGCGCTGTCTATGAGTCGTTCTCAGAGGAACTGGGCGGCGGTCTCGAATACCCCCATTACACCAAACCGGCGGATTTTCGCGGCTGGAAAGTCCCCGAGGTGCTGCTGTCCGGGAATCACGCCGAGATAGAGAAATGGCGGCGTGAGCATCAGCGATAGGTTTCTCAGGAGCCCTGTCAGTGTTGCTTTTTCAGCCCATAACCTCTACAATTTCGAACTTGGCACTGTTGTATCAGGGAAACAGCTGTATCGGGCGTTACCGGGCCACGGCAGCGGTTTTTTCCCAGCAGGGAGAAGTCATGAACCAGACCATAGCCAGACTCGAAGAAAAACAGCTTCGCAAGGGGATCCCCCAATTCAAGGCCGGGGATACCGTGAAAGTCCATTTCCGGGTGATCGAGGGAAGCCGCAGCCGTCTGCAGGTGTTCCAGGGAACGGTGATCAAGCGCCAGGGGGAGGGCGCCCGGGAGACCTTCACCGTCCGTAAACATTCATTCGGCGTAGGCGTCGAGCGGACGTTTCCGGTTCATTCCCCCAAGATAAGCAAGATCGAGGTCATCAGCATCGGCGATGTCCGCCGCGCCAAGCTTTATTACCTGCGCTCCAAGGTCGGCAAGAAGGCCAGGGTCAGGGAAAAGCGGCAGTAGGCCCACCGTGACTCGTAGGAGCCCGGTGCGTGGCATCCTGGAGTTCATCGGTATCATCCTGGCGGCCGCCGTTCTCGCCTATCTGCTGCAGGCCTATCTGGTAAAACCTTTTGAGATCCCTTCCGGTTCGATGGAGCCCACCCTGATGCCCGGGGACCGGGTGCTGGTCAACCGGACGGCATACAGGTTCGGTTCCCCCCAGCGTGGTGATATCATCGTCTTCAGATCCCCCAACGATCCCGGTATCGACTTCATCAAGAGGGTCATCGCCATCGGTGGAGACACGGTCGAGATCAAGGAAGGCATGGTCCTGATCAATGGGGAACCGCAGGTGGAGGATTATGTCAAGACCACTGATTTGAGGGACTTCCGCTTTCAGCTGGTACCGGCGGGGATGGTTTTCGTCCTTGGCGATAACCGTCCCAACAGCCAGGACGCGCGCTACTGGAAGCCTCCCTGGTTTTCGGAAGATGAGATAATCGGCAAGGCCTTCTTCAGGTACTGGCCGGTCTCCCGTATCGGCACCCTCGATTAGCGATGTCCCTGTCCCGTACCCGCTCAGCCGCCTCACTGTTCAGCTTCGACCTGGAACGGGGTGACGGGGGAGAGGTGGCCGGAGCGGACGAAGCGGGGCGCGGATGCCTGGCCGGACCCATAGTGGCGGCGGCGGTGGTGTTCGATTGTTCACTCTACGGATCCCGGTCCTTCGAGCCTCTGGTGGATCGTCTGGACGATTCCAAGCGGCTGAGCGCCGGCGCCAGAGAGGGTCTTTACCCGTTCATTATCAGGAACGCCGTCCGCCTATCCATCGTGTCGGCCGGCAATATGACCATCGACGAGGACGGCCTGCACCGCACCAATCTGCGACTGCTGGAAGCGAGCCTGCTGCAGCTTGATCCTTGCCCGGAGCACGCCCTGGTGGATGGCTACGCGCTTCCCGGCTCGCTGCTGGAGCACCAGCCGGTAAAAAAGGGTGACGCCAGAAGCGCCTGCATCGCTGCGGCTTCAGTGCTCGCCAAGGTAACCCGCGACCGTATCATGCGGTCCCTGCATCACCAGTTCCCCCAGTATGGTTTCGAGCGCCATGTAGGTTACGCCACCAAGGCTCATCGGGCCGCTATCGCTCGCCATGGCCTGTGCCGGCTGCACCGGCGTTCTTTCAGCATGGGCCCTCTACCCGGTCCGGAGAAAGCTGGCTGATGGGCGACCCGCGCCGCGGCCGCGGCCGGCGTGGAGAGCAGCTTGCCCGCGACCATCTGGCCAGCCGGGGCTATGACATCATCCAGACCAATTTCCGCAGCCGCTACGGCGAGATCGATATCATCGCCCGGAAGGGCGACGTCGTTGCTTTCGTGGAGGTGAAGGCGCGGCGGGACAGGTTCTTCGGTGAACCGTTCGAAGCGGTAAGCCCGCGCAAGCGGGCACAGATCCGCCGTATGGCCCGTGCCTGGCTCATGGCCAACGCTCACGACCCGGCCTATGGCGATTGCTGTTTCCGCTTCGATGTGATCTCCATCATGCTGGATGAAGCCGGTGGCGCCTCCGAACTGGATCACATGGAGGATGCCTTCCGGTAACTTTTCCTTGGAATCACCGGGCTGCAAGCCGGCGAAGGATCTGATAACCTGTGTTCCCACTTTGAGCGCCCCCGCAGAGGCATCTCCCTGAAGGAGTGATGCCGTATGCTTGCCAGGATGTTCAGCCACGCGGTTCTGGGGATGGACGCCAGTCCGGTGGAGGTGGAGACCGACCTGGGCCGGGGCCTACCGGCCTTCAGCATCGTCGGGCTGCCTGACGCCGCCGTTCGTGAATCCAGGGAACGGGTCCGTGCCGGGATCACCAATTCTGAATACGATTTCCCCCTGCGGCGCATTACCGTCAACCTGGCCCCGGCGGACATCCGCAAGGAGGGCCCGGCGTTCGATCTTCCCATTGCCCTGTCGCTGCTGGCGGCTTCGGAGCAGTTACCGTCCGGCCGCCTGGCGGAGTACAGCGCCGCCGGCGAGCTGTCACTGGACGGCTCGGTGCGCCGTATCAACGGAGCTTTGTCCCTGGCCGAGGGTGCCCGGCGCAGCCGCCACCGGGGACTGCTGTTACCGGCCGCCAACGCGCGGGAGGCGGCTCTGGTCGAAGGCATTGATGTTTTAGCCGTCCAGACCCTCGGCCAGGCGGTGGATTTTCTCTCCGGCGAACTGGCCCTGGAGCCGGTACGCGTGGATGCCGAATCTCTACTGGCCGGCGGCAGCGACGGCGGTCCGGACCTGGCGGATGTCAAGGGGCAGGAACAGGCCCGCCGTGCGCTGGAAGTGTGCGCCGCCGGCGGACATAACCTGTTGATGGTCGGCCCGCCGGGCGCAGGCAAGACCATGCTGGCAAGAAGACTTCCCTCTATCCTGCCCGCCCTCACCAAGAGGGAGGCGGTGGAGATAACACGGGTGTACAGCGTGGCCGGGATGCTGGCGGAGGGGATGTCGTTGCTGGCGGACCGGCCTTTCCGCTCCCCTCACCACACCATCTCTCACGCGGGGCTGGCCGGAGGAGGCAGGGTGCCGCGTCCGGGGGAGGTGAGTCTGGCCCATCTGGGCGTGCTGTTCCTCGATGAGCTGCCGGAGTTCAGCCGGCTGGCGCTGGAGACGCTGAGGCAGCCGCTGGAGGACGGTGAAGTGACCATCTCGCGTTCGCTGGTCTCGGTTACCTACCCTGCCCGCTTCATGCTGGTGGCGGCAATGAACGCCTGTCCCTGCGGCCACCTGGGTGACCGAAGCCGGCGCTGTCTCTGCCCGCCGGAGAAAGTGAATGCGTACCGCGGCCGCGTCAGCGGCCCCCTGATGGACCGCATCGACGTGGCGATAGAGGTACCGCCGCTGGCAAAGCGCCAGCTGCTGTCCTCGCCGCGCCGGGAACCATCCAGCGCGGTGGCGGACCGGGTGACCGCTTGCCGGCAGCGGCAATCAGCGCGGCTTGGCGAAGCGCCCGGCGTCTTCTGCAACGCGCAGATGTCCAATCGCCTCACGGAACGGCATTGCCGGCTGGAGGCAGACGCGGAAAAGCTGCTGGAAAGCGGCATCGACCGCCTATCGCTGAGCGCGCGTGCTCATCAACGTATCCTCAAGGTGGCACGTACCATCGCCGACCTGGACGGGTCCCGGGACATCCTCACGGCCCATCTTGCCGAGGCAATCAGCTATCGCGGCATCGACAGGACCGGCCGGGATGGACTATAGGCGACAGGCGGCCCTGTCGCTGGCATGGTTCCTGGATTCCCTCGGACGTCCCGTCCGGCTGCCTCCACCCGGCCTGGGGCCGTCGGAGATGTGGCGCCTGTCGAACCGGGCCTTGTCGGAACTGCTCAAGCTGCGTCCGGGGGAGCGGGAAAGGCTGACATCCTTCCGCCGTGGGTTCTCGGCCGCCGCGGCCGGCGCCGAACTGCGGCGGCACAGGGTTATATTCATCGCCCGGGGCGAGGAACTATATCCCCTGCGCCTGGCTTGCACACCCGACCCGCCGGTGGGTATCTTCGCCCACTGCCTGCCGTTACGGCGGGACAGGCTGGCCGTCTGGCTGCAAAAGCCGCGCGTGGCCATCGTCGGTGCCCGCGCTGCGTCACAGTACGGGACTGACGCGGCAACGATGATCGCCGCGGGACTGGGAGAGTCGGGGGTGTGTGTGGTCAGTGGAATGGCAATGGGTATCGATGCGGCGGCTCATCGGGGGGCCCTGGAAACGGCCGGAGGCAGTATGGCCGTTCTCGGCGGCGGCGTCGATGTGGTATATCCTGCCGTGAACCGGCCGCTATACCGGCTGCTGGCGGAAAACGGTGCAGTGCTTTCCGAATACCCACCCGCTTCCCGGCCACGGCCGTGGCGTTTCCCGGCCAGGAACCGGATAATCGCGGGGATATCACGGGCGGTGGTGGTGGTTGAGGCGCGGGAGAGGAGCGGGTCGCTCATTACCGCCGATTTCTGCCTGGAGCAGGGCGGTGAGGTATGCGCCGTACCCGGCAGCATCTTCTCCGAACTGTCGGCGGGTCCGAACCGGCTGATACAGGAGGGCGCAATGGCCGTCACCACCGCCGTCGATCTTCTCCAGGCTCTGGGGCTGGAGGCATGGGGGAACTCCGTGGCCGCAGAGCGAACCGAGAGTTCTCCCGCAACCGGCCTTCCCCGGGAAGAAGAAAAAGTCTATATGGTCCTGGGCGGCAGCCCCAGGCAACCGGATACACTGGCGGCCCGCACCGGCCTCAGTAGCCGTCAGGTGGCGGCGTCACTTATAGCCCTGGAAATCAAAGGGCTGGCTCGCCATGAACCGGGCAGGGGCTTCTCGCGCCTGAAATGAAAATCAAGGGATAGGCAAGGTCTCCGTCGAAATGTACACCAAATCAACAGGAGTTGAGCCATTGGAAGCTGCCTATCAACCTGGAGATGCCAGGGACGAGGATCTGGAGATACTCGAACAGTACCTGCAGTCCCTCGTCCAGGCGGGAAATTCAGAGAAGACCATCGTTGCTTACCGGCGGGATTGCCGGCACTTTCTGAGGTTCGTCGCGCGCGAGGGCCGCGACTTTCCCGGCGATGTGGATTACCGTTTCCTGCGCCGCTATGCGGCCCATCTCTCCGGATTCGATTACCAGAAGTCCAGCATCAGCCGCAAGCTGTCCTCGGTAAGAGGACTCTTCCGTTTCTGCCGCGCCGAGGGGCTCATAGAGGCAAGTCCGGCGGATTCGCTTTCATCCCCCAAGCTGCCGCGCAAGCTGCCGACGGTTCTCAGGCCCACCGAGGTCGAGGCCTTCCTGGATTCCATTGATACCAGCAAACCGCTGGGGATGCGTGACCGCGCTATCTTCGAGTTGATGTATGGATGCGGCTTACGCAGCGAGGAGGTCGTCAACCTGGACCTGGTGGATCTGGACCTGGACCAGGAGGAGCTGACCGTTACGGGCAAGGGCAACAAGACCCGGGTGCTTCCCGTCGGTGAGGTTGCAAATTACGCTGTTCGGGTATACCTAGAGCAAGGCAGACCCGAGTTGGTGCCCGAGGGTGAAGAAGGTGTTGCGGTAAGCGCTGGAGGGGCGATGTTCCTGTCCGTCAGGGGCAAGCGTCTGGGTACCTCGGACATCAGGCGGAGCACTACCAAATACGTGAGAAAGGCATCAGTGAACACCAATACGTCATCCCATGTGTTCCGGCATTGTTTTGCCACTCATCTTCTGGAAGGGGGCGCGGATCTCAGGGCGGTTCAGGAACTCCTGGGGCATGCGGCGATTTCGAACACCCAGCGTTATACCCATGTGAGTGGCGCCCACCTGCGCAAAGTGTACGAACGCTCTCATCCTCGCGCTCGCGAGTAAAGGAATCAGTGGACTTGACCGATAAGGGGCGGCACAACCAATGAAACTCATCTGAGAGGCAATGCCGGAAGAAAATAAGGAAATCAACGAGTTATGGAGGCAATACAAGAAAGATGGCGACGTTCAGGCGCGTGATCGCCTTATCCTGAACTACGCGCCCCTGGTTAAATACGTGGCCGGCAGGATGGGTTCCAATTTCCCATCCCATGTGGACGAGTCGGATCTCATCAGTTATGGCCTATTGGGGCTCATCGGCGCCCTGGAGCGGTTCGAACCGGACCGCAACATCAAGTTCGAGACTTACGCTATCGCTCGCATCAAAGGTTCGATCCTCGATGAGTTGCGGTCGCTGGACTGGGTACCGCGATCGGTGCGCAGCATCGCCCGTAAGATAGAGAAGAGCAGCGCCGCCCTGGAGAACAAACTTCACCGGGCGCCCACGGATGAGGAGATAGCCAGGGACCTGGACATTTCCGATGATGAATTCCAGGAGGCGCTGACCAAGATCAGCAGCAGCTCCATCGTCGCCCTGGAGGAGCTCTGGACCATATCCAGCACCGGCACCGAATCGGTGGCGCTGATCGATACCATCGAGGACCGGCGCAGCAAGGACCCGGCTGCCGTTGTTGACGTGAACGAACTCAAGGAGCGTCTGGCTCACGCCATATCCAACCTGCCGGAGCGGGAAAAGATCGTCATCGCCCTCTACTATTACGAGGGCCTGACCCTCAGGGAGATCGGTGAGGTGCTCGATGTGACCGAGTCGCGTGTCTCACAGTTGCACACCAAGGCCATTCTCCGCCTCAAGGGCCGTCTCAAGGATCAGGTGGACACAGCTACCATAGGATAGGTTTAGCCGCCCCTGTTAGCGTCTGCGGCGGACACACAGCCGTTCTATCAGTCATCAAGCGCCTCCCGTCAGCTCCGCTCGGTCACCGATACGGATGCCATGCTGCTCGAAATAACCCTGGTTGGCCTCGATAGCCATGATGTAGGGCTGGGGCGGCACATGGGAGATAACTGTCTCCGGCTCCATGTCCTGGATATCGATGATGGCACCATCCACAGAGATGAAAGCGATGGAGAGGGGTATCAGCGTGTCTTTCATCCAGAACTCCTCACGGACCGGTAACTGCCACACGAAAATCATGCCGTTTTCGGCATCGAGGCTGGTGCGGCCCATAAGGCCCCGGGCCCTCCCGGCGCTGGTGTCGGCCACTTCCACCGTCAGTACCGTATCACCACCGGCGGAGCGAAAGACCACCTTTTGCGGCAGGGAGGAGGAAACGGTGGAGGTCGCGGCGGCGGGGTAGTCGTCAGAAGCACATCCGCACAGCGCCGGTACAAGTATCAGCAGCAAAACCAGGGAAGACAGGACCGATGTCCGTGCTGTTGCCGGCAACACAAAGGACCGCGACTCTCTCACGGTCCTTGAACAATAAAAAAAAAGTACGGCAATTGTTTCACGAGCCCCTGCCACCGTGAAGACCGGAAGCCCCGTCCTTGACTCCTGCCGGTTTACTGCTTTTGTGAACCCTTGCTCTCTTCTTCATCGCTCTGACCACAGGTTCCCCTGATACCGCAGTAAGCGAGGACTGCCACTACCGGGGCCAGCACCAGGATAAAGAACAGGAAGATGATGGCTTCGACTGGCACTGAGTTTCACCTCCTAATGGTGTGATATATATCGCACCTCAAGTATACCACTCATGATGCGTGCTTGAAACGTTAATGAAACTCGCGTCAAGCAGGTTTCAGGACTGCTTTTGGGTACCTCATCCGGTTCAATCTTATTCGACCTCTTCAGCCCATTGCAAGCAGGCTTTTTACCCCGGCCGTTGAATGATACACGGGCACGTGGCACCTTTGCCGATATATGCTACTTATTGTATCGGAAGTATCCGGGTAGCTCGAAAGCAGCTTCCAGATGCTATTATAGAGGAAAGTGATTTATCTAACAAAACAAATTAAACTAGTGCTATTGACATGGTTTGTAATTTAAGTGTACAATCCATTCGGTTTTTTCGGGCAAACGTTAATCTTCCTTGAAGATTCCTAATCAATGGGCGAGGTATGAAGGGTAGAACAATACTTGCAACGGCATTACTGGTAATGTTTGTTGTGATCATAGGCTTGACTGTGTGGGGGGTAGAATACACCAACAGCCCCAAGTTTTGTAACAGTTGTCACATTATCCAGCCGTACGTGGATGCCTGGCAGGATTCTTCCATGGGCCAGGCTGGAGTGAACTGCATTGATTGTCATTTCGAGCCGGGTATCATCGGCTATGGCCGCGGCAAGATATATTCCCTGATGAAACTGGCGGAATGGGGGACACGGGATTACGACCGTCCGCCGCCAACCACGGAACTTCTCACCAACTCTGCGTGTCTGCAGATAGGCTGCCACGCTGGCGTGGTGACCAAAGGCGCCGATAATTACCTCGACCCCAAATATTTTCCGGTAATGGAAGATGATAACGCCGCCACTACGGTGTACTTCCCTCACGATTTCCATATCAATGAGGCCCATCTAAGGTGTGCCGACTGCCACTCGGCGGTCGTTCACGGAACAGATCTCATCGACAAGCCACAGGCCGAACTGGATCCGAAGTTCTGCGCCAACTGTCACTCGGGAGATCTGGCGCCGGTGCTGTTCGGTGAATTCAAACTCTCCGGGCGTGAGCATCCTGGTGTGCCGAAGATAGATACGGCTATCTGGAAGAATATCCACTGGCGTTTTGCTGAAGGCCCCGGTGAATACAAGGGTGTGCAATACGACCAGGTGGAGAAACAGACCTGCATGGCCTGCCATGACGAACCGGAAAAGGCCAAGAACTGCAAGAGCTGTCACTTCGCGGAAGTGCCCGAATTCACGCCTACCAATGAAGCGCAGGAGGCCAGCGCCGCACCGTTGATCATGTTCGGCCTGGTAATCGGGATGTTCATGCTGACCCTGGTGCCTTATCCCAAGGTTAAACGCTTCATCTTCGAAGGCTGGATCGTAGTGATAATAGCGGTCGCGGTTTTGGCTACGGATGTTTACGCCTTCATCAAGATCATACAGGTGGTCGCGAATACCAGCGAAGGTGGCCGCGACCTGGGCCCGGTGACCATCTGGATCGCCTACCTGCTGGCCAGTGCCAGCCTGCTCATATTCCTGTTCCATCAGGGCGTACTTAAACCACGGCGGAGGAAACTGAGAAGAGATGGCCGAGAATAACGACAACAACAACGCGCAGAATCCTGACCCTGACGTTACCGGTCAGGAGAAGGACGATTACGATAACGCCGGAGCAGTGACCCGTCGGCGTTTCCTGACTATCACTTTTGCCGGCGGCGCTGTGCTCGGCATGGGGGCGCTGCTGGCGCCTCTGGCGCGGTATGCTTATCCGATAATCAAACCGGAGGTGTACGAGAAAGTACTGGTGGCTACCAGGATTCAACTGGCTCCGCTGAATGAAGGGGTTCGCTTCGACTACCAGGAGATACCCGCACAGCTCATCCAGCTGGAGGACGGAGAATACGCTGCTTACTCGCTGGTCTGTACACATCTCGGGTGTATCGTTAAATGGGAGGTCAGGAACGCTGATTTTCATTGCCCCTGTCACGCGGGTAAATTCAACCCCCAGGGTGAAGTCATCTCCGGTCCGCCGCCCCGGCCCCTGACCAAGTTGAAAACCTCTGTCGAGGGCGAGAATATATTTGTTGAAGGCATCGAGCCGGAGGAGAAGTAATGGCAGGCGCTGAGGGCAATGGCATCATGAAAAGGATGTGGACCGGTGTAGGGGACTTCTTTGATGAGCGCTTCGATATGCGTCGTGTCATCAAGGAATTCGCGGAACACAACGTCCCGGATCACGTCAACTGGCTCTATTGCTTTGGCGGGATAACCTTTCTTTGCTTCCTCATCCAGCTGGTTACCGGTATCCTGCTGGCTTTCTATTATCAACCGACCATGGATCAGGCCTACAGCAGCATCCTGCATATCATGGACGATATGCCCTTCGGCGTTTTTATCAGGAGCCTGCACGCCTGGACGGCCAACATCATGATACTGATGGTCATCCTGCATATGCTGAGAGTATTTTTCCACGCCGCCTACCGGCCACCGCGGGAGTTGAACTGGTTAACCGGCGTATTGCTCTTCTTTATAACGGTGACCTTCGGCTTCTCGGGTTATCTGTTGCCGATGAATCAGCTGTCCTACTGGGCAACCAAGGTGGGCAGCGAGATCTCGGCGTCCATGCCGTTCATCGGCCCCAGCATCCAGGCTTTTCTGCTCGGAGGGGCCAAGATAGCAGACGCAACTTTGACGCGGTTTTATGCCATACACGTAGTGATTCTGCCGGTTACCATAACCATTCTGCTGGGCCTGCACTTCCTGATGGTCCGCAAGCAGGGTATCGCTGATCCGTTGTAATTCAAAAGGCGCGGGAGTACTGAATGAGTAACAACAACCAGATAGATAGCAGTCACGAACAAGAGGGTGGGGTACCGTTCTTCCCCGACCATTTCCTCAAGGAGGCCGCGGTAATGGCGCTGCTGCTGGCCACGGTTGCCTTCCTGGCGTCCCTGATGCCCATGCCGGTGGGCGAGCCGGCCGATGCCCTCAAGACCCCCTTGGGTATCAAGCCCGAGTGGTATTTTATGACGGTTTACCAGATACTCAAGTATGTGCCCCGGAATATCGGTGTGACCTTTACATTCCTGATATTCCCGCCGTTCATGATGCTTTTTCCGTTTTTTTACAAGTCTGTCATCTGCAAATGGAAGTATGGCAGGCTCACCCTGCATACGGTGGGGGCGTTGGGAGTCATTACGGCCATCTTCTTCACCATGCTGGCTTACCTGGGGTTCGAGTAGGCCGTAAGGACGGTAACGGCGGCAGTTTTTAGTTGCCCTTTCCAGGGTAAGTTAAGGTAACTAAAGGAGATACAAATGGAAGACATGAAAACCATAGAAGCTTTCACGGTGGTCGGATTCGGCCTGTTTGTAATGGTTTTCACCATCGGTGAGCTCATCGTAACCTGGCGTCGCGAACTCCGGCATAACCGCTGCGATATCTGCTGACGCGGTTCCCCGGTACGACCGAGGAGGGGCGATCCGAGGTGGGGCGAGCAATCATGAGGCGGCTGTATACTGGTCGCTGCCACCGCATTCTTTCCTCTTCCATGATCATTAAATCGCGTGGACGGCGTGTTAAAGTCGGATACGGTGAGACCGGAGCAGTGAAGGAGTCCAGGTGGCTGCACACAGGCCCGGACCGGCGGGGGAAGCCGGCGGAAAAAGATTAAACTCCGAGATCTACTGGCTGGCCGCGGTCATTCTGCTGGCTGTGGTGCTCAGGGTGATAGTAGCGCTGAGCCGGGACATGCTCCAGCTGGATGAGGTCAGCTACGTTCGCATGGCCGATAACCTGTTGCTGGGAAACGCTCCCTGGGACATAACGGGTCTTTCGGCTACTCATTATGCCATCCTTTACCCCTTTATTGTTGCCGCCATCGCCGTAATCACTCGTGATACCGTCAGTGCCGGCTATGCCGTCTCCATTCTTTTCAGCTCGCTTCTTATCCTGCCCACCTTTATGTTCGGCAAGGTGATGTGGAACCGGCGGGTGGCCATCGCCGCAGCGGCTCTGGTGGCGGTGATGCCGGTGTTGATAGCCGCAGGCAGCACTATCGACAGTCATAATGTATTCGCCTTCTGGCTTTTCTGTGCCCTCTTCTTCGGTTACCGCATGCAGTTCACCAAGCGCTGTCTGTGCGGCATGCTGGCGGGCACCTGCCTGGGCCTGGCATTTCTCAGCGATCCATCGGCACTTTTCTACCTGGTGATCCTGTTGGTGATGCTGGTAGTAGTCGGTATCCGTCAGGAGGTCGCCAGTTACGCCAACAAGGCGGCAGCGCAGTTCGTGCTGTTATTCTTCATCTTCGCCATTCCCGGCCTCATCTGGATGACGTACCAGACCGGCAATTTCACCATATCCGACCGGCCGGTGGATCAGGTTTACGCAACCGTGCATGACCTCAGGCCCGGAACCATCGAATATGAGAAGGAGATGATGGGCGTGGGCAGCGACGGCGAGATAAGCGCGGTGGCCATACGGGACGGCAAAGGGTTTTTTGAGAGTCTGATTGACGACCCGGGGGCCACCGTGTGGGGAGCGGCGCGTAGCGCATACAATGATTACTTCCGTGGAGCCCAGGCTATTATTCCCGTCTGGTTGCTGCCGCTGATCGGTCTGGGAATGTTCAAGGTCGTCTGGACGCGGCGTGAGGCACTTAAATACGCCTACTTCGCCATAGTGATGCTGCCGCTGCTGATACTGCCGGCGATGTGGGGCGACCGGCGCTATCTGCTGCCCTATATGGGCGTGGCCATGCTGTTGATCGCCAAGGGATGGATGAGCCTGGAGGAGTGGAGCATCGGCACTACCGAGGAGATCAGCGGCGCGCAGGAGCTGTCCCGGGGCGGACGCCGACGGGTACAGGTGGCCGTGGCGGCGCTGGTGATCGTGCCGCTGGTGGCTCTGTCTATGTGGAACGCTTACCGGACCGAATATCCGGTGCAGTATAAGCAGGCGGGTGAGTGGCTGGAGGGCAGAGGCGATGAGGATGTGCGCGTCATGAGCCGCGAGCCGTCCACCGCGTTCTATGCCGGCGGTGACCTGGTGGAACTGCCCTACGCGACTCCGGAGGAGACCATAGACTACGGCAGGAGCCATGGTGCGGATTACCTGGTCCTCTCCCGCTCCCTGGTGGAGACCCTGAGGCCGCAGCTGACGGAGTTGTTGGACACCGGTGGCAGGATTATACCGGGAGTGGAGGAGGTCTACCATTCTGGCGAGGGGACGGACGGGGAGCTGGTGATCTTCCGCATATCCGGATAGCCCTGACCGGTAACCGGCGTCCGGGGCCAGGCAATCCGCCGCCGGGACGGCTTGCCTCTGGAGAGCGCCGCTTCTATAATTCTCATTGTGGCCGGACAGCCCGCTCCCCGGGTACCCGTCCGGGTTTCATTAAGTCTCATGGGGGATTAGCTCAGCTGGGAGAGCGTTTGGCTGGCAGCCAAAAGGTCAGGGGTTCGAATCCCCTATCCTCCACCAAACTGACATTATTCGAACTTTCCGAGAGCAGTGCGCCGAATAGATCGGTGAAATGCCCTTCGTCGAGTTCGTTCCCTTTTACCAGAATCTTATCGAAAAAGGCTTGGTTATAGAGCCTTCTTG
>BDUA01000005.1 GCA_002897715.1 bacterium BMS3Abin01 | reverse complement strand
CTGGAGGAAACCGGAATCCGCCGGTGGTTGCGGTCGGCACCGCATCCTATCATGAGACCGTGGCGGCGATGGCTGCCTGTTCGGCCCACCGCACCTCCTACGCCCTGGAAGGCCGGGACCGGACCGCCACCGGCGATTCCCTGGAGTTCGCCCATTCCGTTGCCAGGGGCCTGGACGATTCGCCGCGCTGGCTTGACTGCCGTTACCTTTACGACGCCGCCGGCAGCCATATCTTCGAGCGTATCTGTGAACAACCGGAGTATTACCTTACCCGCACCGAGGGGGCCATCCTGGCGGCGGTAGGGCTGGACATCGCTCTGCGCACCGGCAGCATCACCCTTATCGAACTGGGATCGGGCAGCTCCATCAAAACCGGCCTGTTGCTGGATGCCTACTGTGAGCTGTACGGCAACGCCTGCTATACACCGGTGGATATCAGCAGTTCCATCCTGGAGCATGCCCGGGAAGAGCTTGCCGCCAGCCTTCCGGATGTACAGGTGGCGCCGCTCAACAGCACCTACGACGGGGCCTTCCCCATCTTCAGGGAGCACTCCCCCGCCATGCTGCTGTTCCTGGGGAGCACCCTGGGAAACCTCAACGAAGCGGAGTCGCTGGATTTCTGGGAGCGGGTCGCCGCCAACCTGTCTTCCGGAGACTACTGCCTGCTGGGGCTGGATATCAACGAGGATGCAGCCACCATCGACGCCGCCTACAACGACGCCGCCGGCTGGAGCGAGGCTTTCACCCGCAACCTGTTCGCACGGATGAACCGGGAACTGGGGTCGGCTATCGCCACCGATGCCATCCAGCATGTGGCGGCCTTCAACCGGGAGTGTTCACGGGTGGAGATTTACGCCCGCTTCCAACGCGCCCAGAGTATCTACATCGAACCGTTCGACCGGGTGTTCGAGCTCGAGGCCGGCGAGCAGATACTCACCGAGATAAGCTGCAAGTTCAGGCTCGAGGAGATGGTACCCTACCTGGCCGATTTCGACTTCATCACCGAGCAGATCTATACCGACAGCGATAAGCGCTTTGCTGTGCTGTTGCTGGAGCGCAGATAGCTGCCCAACCGAAGGGGGATTCCATGAGAAAGTTATGGCTGGCATTGATCCTGATGATAGGGCTGATGCTGCTTGCGGGTTGCGGTGGAAAGAATGGAAACACCACTTCCGTTACGGAAACCGTTACCGGCGAAAACACCACCGCCAGCGCCACCGTTGATTATTCCGGCAACTGGCAGGGAACCCTGGTCTATTCGCTTGTGTCCGGAATCTGCAGCTGTCCGACCGGCGCAACGAACAAACCAGGCGATGTTACGGTGAGCATAAGTCAAAAAGGCGATACGGCCGTGATGAAAATTCTTTCCGGCCTGCAATGCAGTCCGGCGGAGGCATGCAATTTCAACTGCACAGTCAATGGGAACAATATGACATGCACCAACTCCGGTGCGGCCGATAACGAGGGCGGCAGGTATTCGAACACTTACGGAATGGTTTTCAAATCTGAAAAAACCGCTTCCGGCTCGGGAACTTCCGCATATTCAATCGCCGGCGCAGACGGCTTTGAGTGCAGCTGGAATACCAGTATGGAACTGTCCAGAAGCTGACGCGGAAAGGGGACGCCTGCGATATCCTGATAACTCGCCGACCAATGACTGCCTTTTTTCCATTTGCCTTTTTAGCCCCGCCCGTTTCAAACATGTCGCCAGCCATCCTGAGCCGCTCGGCCGGTAGCCGGCATCTGTTGAATATCCCTTTTCTGAAGCTCCGATTCTGACTGTTTGGCCCAGACCAGTTTCGAAAGCATATGATCCTCAGGGGTCACCACTTCAACCGGTATGCCCCCTGACTCAATTAATAACTGACTCATTATGCCGTATGTCAGTGGTCATTGCTCTCTACGACGATTTTGATTTATTCGCCGGTCGGTTCGCAAAGTTCACAGACAGGGTTGACATGGGGCGACATATCACCAGGGGCGGATGGAAAAGCGTGCAGCGTAAGTATTTCCTGCCTTCTTCGTCGTAAGTAACAAAGGGTAGTCCAAGACCTACCCGCAACGGCACAGGAGGCTTTTCAATGAAAACCCTGGTAAAAACATTGCTACTCACTTGTGTTCTGTCGGTGTCCGTCTTTATGACTCAGGGCTGGCAGAGCAGCGAGGCCCTGGCGGCCCCTCCGTCCCCCTCAGATTCAACATCCGTCGATGCTTCCTGGCTCTCCAACCTGATATACGCCACCGGCTCCTCACAGCTGAAGCCGCTGTTCGCGCCCACGGACGACCAGCCGCTGGAGATCCATCCCGTCGGCGACGGCTCTGATCCCGTCGTAGTCGATTCCGGGACCGAGTACGGCCCCTGCGTGAACGGCCAGCGGACGGTCACTAACTGGACCGAATTCAGTGACGGCACCGGAATGTCTTCCATTACATTCGAGCCCTGCACCGTTGAAGAGCCGCCCGATGACGGAATTTTAATCTGCGTGGACGGCATCGACGAGAACGGTAAACCCTTCGGCTACTGCTACAACCCCGAATGCGATAATCCCGGCCACAACCCCGACCCGGGATGCCCGGTTCATATCAACCCCGATTGCGACCAGAACCCTGATGGCCCGGACTGCACGCATGAAGACTCCGGGAATCCCGGCGGCGGCGATAACGGCGGTCCTGAGAACGGCGGCTCAGATTCGGGTATGACTGA
Source organism: bacterium BMS3Abin01 (assembly GCA_002897715.1). GTDB lineage: Bacteria > Actinomycetota > Thermoleophilia > BMS3ABIN01 > BMS3ABIN01 > BMS3ABIN01. The sequence continues at coordinate 3,407 of BDUA01000005.1, read as the reverse complement.
CTCCGGGACACCGGCCCAGCCCCAGACCGATGTCACCCCTTCCAGACTGCCGATGACCGGTATCAACGGGACGGCGCTGCTGTTCATTATCAGCTTCGCCCTGACGGCCCTGGTCATCGCTTACTCGGTCTGCAGGCTGGCAAGCGGCGGCGATAAGCGCTAGGTCCGGTCCGGATTGTAACCTGTAGGCGGCCCCGCCTCCGGCGGGGCCGCCTACTCTTTTGTTACAACATCTGCTGATACGGTATACAATAACCATACCCGCGTAGAAAGGTTTGAACATGGCCGCCGAGATCCCCCGACGTATGCTTGGTAATACCGGCGAAGCAGTCTCCATCATCGGCATGGGCGGGAACCATATCGCCGGCGCCAACTGCCGCACGGAGGCCATAAGTCTGGTACACGAGGCTATTGAGCAGGGCATCGACTTCATGGATAACTGCTGGGACTGCCACGGTGGCCGTAGCGAGATGTGGATGGGAGACGCCCTGCGGGGACGTTATCGGGACCGTGTCTTCCTCACGACCAAGATCGATGGCCGCAATAAGAAGGCGGCCCGCAAGCAGCTCGACCAGAGCCTTAAACGCCTCAAGACCGACTACCTCGACCTGCTACAGATACACGAGGTCATCCGTCCTGATGACCCGGAGCGAATCTTCGCCCGCGGCGGCGCCATCGAAGCGCTGGAGAAAGCACGGGACATGGGCAAGGTCCGTTTCCTGGGATTCAGCGGACACAAGGACCCGGAAATCCACCTGAAGATGCTTGCGCAGGGCTTCCACTGGGATGCGACCCAGATGCCCATCAACCTCCTGGATGCCCACTTTAGCAGTTTCCAGAAGCAGGTTCTGCCCGTTCTCAGGGAGCAGGGCATCGGCGTCATCGGCATGAAGCCCCTGGCCGGCGGCGCCCTGCTGGAGACCGGCATGGTCACGGTCACCGAAGCTCTGCAGTACGCCATGAGCCAGCCGTTGGCGGTGGTTGTAACCGGCATGGAATCGCAACGGGAGCTGGACCAGGCTATCGAGGCCGCGGATGATTTCCTGCCGCTCGGTGACAAGGTTATGGAGAACCTGCTCGGCCGCATCTCCCCCTTCGCCCAAAACGGTGAATATGAGCGGTACAAGACCACCACCAGACATGATGGTACAGTGGAGCACCCGGAATGGCTGGAGAAGGCGAAGGTTTGAGCAAATGCCCGCCTTGCCGACCATAACCGCCGTTGTTAAAATAATGTGACGGCGATGAGGCTCGCCATATAACTGCGCTGAGACTGTTTTGTATACGATGGCGCTGATGGCTTCTACCCAGGATTATCTACAGGTGGAAGTTTTTTATGCTCAAGGAATACGGACTGCTGAAAGATGAACTGCTGGCCTGCATCGAGTCGCTGAACGGCGACACCGGCGTGGAGAGCCCCAGCCTGGATAACGCCGCCGTCGCCAGTGACTGGAACCATGACGGCGGACTACTGTCGTCCCTCAGCCACAAACTCAAGAACAACGTCTTCGAGCTGGTGGTCCTGGGCCAGTTCAAACGGGGCAAGACGACGCTGATAAACGCCCTGCTGGGTGAGGAGATACTGCCCACGGCGGTGGTGCCGCTTACCTCCATCGCCACCATCATCGAGTACGGTGAACAAACCCGGGCCAAGGTCATCTTCAACGACGGCCACGTCCAGGAGATCCCCCCCGGCGATATAGCCGCATACGTTACCGAGAGGGGCAACCCCGGAAACGAGAAGGATGTGAGCGAGGTGCTTCTCACCTATCCCTCGCCCTACCTGCGTGACGGTGTCAGGCTCATCGACACCCCCGGCGTCGGCTCCATCTACCAGCACAACACCGACGTGGCCTACCGCTACCTCCCCCGCTCCGACGCGGCTCTGTTCATGCTATCGGTTGATCAGCCGGTGAGCCAGGCTGAACTGGATTTCCTGAATGACGTCAAGGCTTTCTCCCACCGCATCTTCTTCCTGGAGAACAAGGCTGACTTCGTCGGCGACGCCGACCTGGAGGAGTCCCTCGCCTTCTCGCGCCAGGTGCTGGAGGACTGTATCGGTGGCCGGGTACAGGTCTTCCCCGTATCCGCCCGGCTGGCGCTGGAAGGGAAAACCACCGGATCCGCCGGCCGCCTGAAGCAGAGCCGCCTGCCCGAGTTCGAGGAACAGCTCAACCGTTTCCTCATGGAAGAAAAAGGCGCCGTATTGATACAGTCCGTCGCCGGCTCGCTGCGCCGGCATATCAGCCAGTCGCTTTTCGAGATAAATCTGGAGAAGAAGGCGCTGGCGGCACCGCTGGAGGAACTGGAGGACAAGGTCGGGGTGTTCCAGCGCAAGCAGGAAGAGGTGCTGAGCGAACGGCGCGATTTCGAGGTGCTGTTCGAGGGAGATATCGAGCGCCTGATCAAGGTTGAGCTGGACGAGCGGCTGGGTGAGTTCAAACGCGGTCTGACGGGAGAGCTCGAAGACCGGATAGCCTCCTTCTATGAGCAGAACAGCGATCTTTCCACCAGGAACCTCCACCGGGAGATGGAGCAGTTTATCATCGATGAGATAAGGTCCGCCTATGACGGGTGGTGGAGCCTGGAAGACGCGCTCCTGGCCAAGGCCTTCGAGGATGTCTGCAACCGCTTCATCAACCGCATCAACGAGACCGTGGATAACCTGCTCAGGTTCCACGCCGAACTTTTCGATATCCCCTACGAATCGTTCGACACCGATGAACTGTGGCGCATCCAGCCCGGCTTCTATTACAAATTCCGTGACGATCCCGTGGCCCTGGAGTTGATCGAGAAAACCTTCACCTCTTTCTTGCCCAGGCTGGTCGGCAGAAAGGTGGTGCTGAAGCAGCTCAAAGACTACGCACAGGGAATGATCGATCAGCAGGGTGGACGGCTAAGGCACGATTTCGTCGAACGGTTAAAGAAGAGCGCCGGTGAATTCCGCAACGAGGCACTGGTGCGCATCCAGTCCACCCTTGCGGGCATATCCGGCGCCATCGACAAGGGCATGGAGCGGCAGTTAAAAGGTGGTGAAGCGGCGCGGGAGCGCACCGATGAGTTGGTGATAATCGAAAACAACCTGAGCCAGGTTAACGAAGAAGTCAGAAAGCTGGCCGGGGAGATGGAACCTTGAGACCTGACAGTCTGCGGGAATCATCACGGTATCGACCCCGGCACGAAAGCCCCTGGCACCACCGTAACCTGGACTGGCTTATATCGACGGCCCTGTTCATGCTCACGCTGCTGTCGCGCATCCCCTTCCGCGTTTCATTCCTTTATTCCTGGGATTCGGTCCTGTACACCCGGGCCATCCAGCACTTCGACGTATCGGTACACCAGCCGCAGCCGCCGGGGTACATCTTCTATGTGGGCCTGGTCTGGCTGGCCAACCGGCTCCTGGGAGA
>BDUA01000004.1 GCA_002897715.1 bacterium BMS3Abin01 | reverse complement strand
TCATCATGGTCGGCGCGGTGGTCAAGAGCGGACTGATAGCCGACCTGGCCCAGGCGGTGGTCAACCTTACCGAGGGCAACATGTGGGCCACCTCCATGTTTATCCTGTGGCTGTCCGCCTTTGCCTCGTCGATCGTGGACAATATTCCCTATGTGGCGACCATGAACCCCTTGATCATCGATATGGCAGGCAGGCTGTGGCCGGAGCTGTCCGGCACGGCGCTGCTGCACAATCCGGAACTGATGCCCGTATGGTGGTCCCTGGCCCTGGGCGCCTGCCTGGGCGGCAACGGCACCATTATCGGCGCCAGCGCCAACGTAATCGTCGCCGGCGTGAGCGAGAAGAATGGACGGCCCATATCCTTCCTGCGTTTCGCCGCGTTCGGCATACCGGTGATGATAGTGTCGGTCCTGATCAGCACCGTGTACGTCTGGCTGAGGTATTACACGTTCTGACCGGGCCGGGCGGGCTGAGGCTTCGTCTGCCTCCGGGTCAGCGCGATTCCTTCTGCGGCGCCATCTCCGGCAGGCTGGCGTCACGTATCATCCTGATGAATTCCGCGACTACGTCCGGGTCCCATTGTTTCCCCGATTCCCGCCTGAGTACATCCAGCACCCGGTGCTGGGACATGGGCGGGCGGTAGGACCGTGGTGAGGTCATGGCGTCATAGGCGTCCGCCACCGATATCACCCTCGCTTCGACGGGAATCTCTTTGCCCTTAAGGCTGTCGGGGTAGCCGCCGCCGTCGAAGCGCTCCTGGTGGTGGCGGATCACCGTCAGCAGCATATTGGCCGACCTCAGTGGTTTGCAGATCTTTTCGCCGATGACCGGATGGTCCTGGACCGACACCAGTTCTTCGCTGGTCAAAGGCCCCGGCTTCTGCAGGATCGCCTCACTGATACCGATCTTGCCAACATCATGGAGGATGCCGGCGTCTCTGACGATATCCGCCTGGCCCGCCGACAGGCCCAGCCGCTTCGCCAGTTCGTATGCGTAAGCGGAAACACGCTCGGAGTGGCCGCGCGTATAGGGGTCATTGGCCTCTATGGCCAGCGCCAGGGTATAGATGACATCCCGGGCGCTCTCCAGGTCCTCGTTCAGGTGCTTGGTCCTCAGTAGCGCCTTGACGCGTACCAGCAGCTCCATCTTCTCTACCGGTTTGGAGAGGAACTCATCCGCGCCCGCCTCGAAGCCCCGGACCTTGTCCTCCATGTCCTGGAGGGCGGTGAGCATCATCACCGGGATCCGTTGGGTGTCGTGACCCTCCTTGAGCTCCCGGCAGACCTCGTAACCGTTCATTCCCGGCATCATGATATCGAGGATGATCAGGTCGGGCAGCGTGCCGCTCCTGACCGCCTCCAGGGCCTCGTAGCCGTCAGCGGCACTGATTGTCCGGTAGCCGTCAGCCGTGAGATAAGCCTCGATCAGCTGCACGTTCTGCTCGCTGTCGTCGACGACCAGGATGAGGTCGTTGTTGTCCGTGTTATCCACCTTCCGCCCGATGTCCGTTTTCATTCCAGGTAGCCCCTGATGACGCTGGCGAATTCTCTGGTATTTATCGGCTTGGGGATGTAACCACTACAGCCGGCGCTGCGGGCTTTCTCCTCGTCGCCGCGCATGGCGTGCGCCGTCAGCGCTACCACCTTGATCTGCCGGGTGCTTTCGTTGCTCTTCAGCAGGCGGGTTACCTCCAGCCCATCCATTTCCGGCAGCTGGATATCCATGAGGATGAGGTCCGGCTGTTGGGAGTTGGCCGACTCCAGGGCGTCGTTGCCGTTGGCGGCCTGGATGACCTCGTAACCCTCGGCCTCGAGGATGTCGGTAACCAGCTCGAGATTCATCTCGTTGTCCTCGACCACCAATATTTTCTTGCGGTCAGACATATCGTAAACCTTTCCCGCCGGGTTAAACCGGTTCAGGTTCCTGGCGCGTCCGGAACTTACGTCAACGGGCGCTGTCTCAGCCGGTACAGTGACTGGCTCTCCAACCGGCACAACAGTTCTCTTTTTCCCACCGGCTTGACAAAGTAATCAAATGCTCCCATTTGCATACCCCGCTGCCGGCGATCCAGGATGGAAACGATTATCACCGGTATCACGCTGGTTTCCGGATCGGCCTTCAGTTGCTCCATGACCTGCCAGCCGTCCACACCGGGTAAAAGGATATCAAGAATTATGGCATATGGCTTTATCTCCCGGGCCAGTTCCAGGGCCTGTTCACCGTCGTAGGCCTGCGCCGTGCGATAGCTGGCATCCTTGAGCCACAGTGCCATAAGTTCGTTGGTCTGCGGATCATCTTCAGCGACGAGAATGATAGGCTGGCCCTCGCTGTCCGCCGGGCCGACGACCGCTTCCGGTGTCTGGCACTCTTCCGGCTTCCAGTCGTAATCGCGGTGCCGTCCTTCTTTCATCGGCAGGGTGAAGATGAACTTGCTGCCCTGCCCCAGTTTGCTTTCCACCCATATGCTGCCGCCGTGCATCTCCACCAGGCTGCGTGACAGGGCCAGCCCCACGCCTGTCCCCTCGAATTTGCGGGTATCCGCACTGTCCAGTTGCTGGAACATGGTGAATATCTTCTCCTGGTCCTCCTCGCTGACGCCGATGCCGGTGTCCTCCACGGAGATCTTTACGAAGTCCTTCTTCGCTTCGGCCCGTAGCGTGACCTGGCCGCCTTCCGGCGTGAACTTGATGGCGTTGCTGACCAGGTTGTACAGGACCCGCTTGATCTTGGATTCATCCGCTTCGATAAGCGGCAGGGAACCCGCGGGTTCCACCTCCAGCCAGATGCGGCGCTGGGCGGCAAAGGGGTGGCCGAGTTTGCGTATATCCTCCAGCACCTGCGGGATGGAGATGTCGTCTTTCTCCAGCTCCAGATTGTCGGAACTGACGTTGGCCAGATCGAGGATGTCGTTGACCAGTTGCAGCAGGTTGCGGCCGCTGGTCTCGATATTCATCAGGTATTTCTCCTGGCGGTCGTCCATGGCCCGGTCGTAATCCTTGAGAACCTCGGAGAAGCCGATGATGGCATTCAGGGGGGTGCGCAACTCATGGCTCATCACCGACAGAAACTCGGACTTGAGGCGGTTGGCCTCCAGCAGGTTGAGGTTAACCTGGCGCAGGCTGTCCTGGGACGCCTGCAGGTTGTCGGTCATCCTGTTGAAACTGTCAGCCAGATCACCGACCTCGTCCTGTGATATCACCACCACCCGCTGGCTCATGTCGCCGTTGGCGATGTTCCTCATTACGGTAACGACTTTCCTCAGCGGCTTCAGCACGGCTACCCTCAGGGCGAAAGCCAGCACCACCAGGAGTATCGCCAGGCCGCCGATGAAAACCGCCGCGATCCGCGTGATCTTCGCCTGTACCGCCGCCTGTACATCATCCATGGAGGTGGTGACCAGGACAGCGCCGCGCAGGGCATGGTCGCTGCCGTGACACTGCTGGCAGGAAGCGTCATTGGGCAGGGGGCGGACATCCACCAGGTACTCCGTGCCGTACCGCTGCTGGTAGAACTGGACCGGATCCCCGCTCTCCAGGACATCGAGGACCTCCTTCTGAGCAACAGCCGGCTTGTCCAAACCATTGAACACCTCTTCCCCCTGGTTGGAATAGACCTCGATCTGGTCGACCTCGGGTACCTTTCTCAGCTTGTCCAGGGACGCGGTGGCGACCGCCTTCTTGTCGGAGACCGTGAGCATGGTGTTCTGTATGCTGCCGGCCACTTCGGCGCTGATCACCGAAGTCAGCTTCTCCTTCTGTTGCCGCAGGGCTTCTTCATCGGTCTTGATATCATAGTAGGCGAAGAAGCTGAAGCCCACGGCCAGGACGAACATGACCAGGACCAGGATCTTTGCCTCCAGGCTTGTGCGCAAGGGGTTCCTCAAGATTCGTTCCCCTGCGCGAGTATGCCGGCGTCATCCTCATGATCATCCGGCAGAGAGAAAGTAAACTTGCTGCCCGCCCCCAGGGAGCTTTCCACCCATATCCTGCCGCCGTGCAGTTCCACAAGTTTTTTCGTCAGGGCCAGGCCCAGACCCGTTCCCTCGTATTTCCTGGCGTAAGACCCCTCCACCTGGAGGAATTCAGAGAAGATGCGTTTCTGGTCCCTGGTGCTGATGCCGATGCCGGTATCGGTGACCGAGATCTCGGTGGTGCCGTCACGCCGCTTGACGCCGATGGACACCGTTCCTCCTGAAGGGGTGAACTTGATGGCGTTGCTGAGCAGGTTGTACAGGATCTGTTTGAACCGTGCCGGGTCAGCCGTGATGGAAGCGACTGTTTCATCCGTTTCGATATTCACCGATATATTCTTCTTGGCCGCCAGCGGCTCCACTACGCTCATGACTATCTCCACGGCCCCCGGCAGCGCCAGCGGTTCCGGATGTATCTCGATGGTTCCCGATTCCACCTTGGCCAGGTCGAGTACGTCGTTGATCAGCTGCAGCAGGTGCTTGCTGGAGACGACGATATTGTTGACATATTTAGCCTGCCGCTCGTTCATGCTGCCGTAGGAACGGTCCTCCAGCAGCTCGGAGAAACCGATGATGGAGTTCAGCGGTGTGCGCAGTTCATGACTCATGGTCGCCAGGAACTCCGATTTGAGCCGGTTGGCGGTTGCCAGCTTTCTGTTGGTGGTCTGCAGTTCCCGCTCTCGCGACTGAAGGTCGATATTAACCTTCTCCAGTTCCAGTACCTTACCCTTCAACTCCTTGCTCTGGACCGCCAGGGATTCGGTCATGCGGTTGACCGAACGTCCCAGTTGTCCCATCTCGTCCTTGCTGTTGATGTGGACTTTCTGGCTGAAGTCTCCCTTGGATACGGTCTGTGTCACCCGCGCCAGCTTGTCTACCGGTTTCACCAGGTAATAGTTGAGGCTGAGGTACAGGAGGATGAGCAGCGCGGCGATACCGATGCCGCCGATGAGCAGGAACTTGACCTGCTGGGAATGTATAAGGGAATCGCGGGCGTCCAGATACATATAGATACCGATGGTGGCCTCGGGATCATCGCCTACGGTTAAAGGGGCGATGGCCTCGATGACCTTGCGGCCGTCCTTGACGCTCTCAGCGTGGGTGGCCTGGTTGGTCTCCAGCGGGGCTATGTCCTCCGGATCCGCGGTCTCGCCGATCTGGCTCTGGTCGGTGCTGGCTATGCGGATGACCTCGCCGTTGCCACCGGGAGCGTAGACCGAGATCTTGTGGATATCGGGATTGAGGTCGTTGAGCTTGTCGATCTCGCTCTGGAAGTGGTCGTAGGTTATCTCCTCGGGAGAGTTGGTATCGGCGGTGAAGAACTGGGCGACCAGGCTGGCGCGTTCTTCGGCGTCATTGGCGATGGTGGTGGTGAGGGTACTGATGGAGATATATACCAGGCTGCCGATGATGGGGGTGATCATGACCGCCAGCAACAGCAGG
>BDUA01000003.1 GCA_002897715.1 bacterium BMS3Abin01 | reverse complement strand
AAACAACAACAGCCCGCGTTTACAGGCCTGAAATGATGAAGGTGTGGATAAGGCGGCTGTGCCAGGTTCAGGAAATAGTGGTAGCGCATAGGGGATTTGAACCCCTGCTACCGGCGTGAGAGGCCGGCGTCCTGGGCCACTAGACGAATGCGCCAGAAAGATCCTAAGCAGTGATTTTACACAGCGGGAAGCTTTCTTTCAAACGGCGATGTCCCGCCTTTGAAATATGGCGGTGGCCGCCAGGAAAGCAACCACAGCGACTCCCAGCAAGACCGCCAGGTCGCCCCAGGCGATATCGGCGCTGTGGAGGTAACGGTAGGGGTCATAATAATCGAACAGGGACAGGAAGTGCAGCTTGTCCACCGCATGGCTGAACTGCGACAGGATGTCCAGGGCGTAGGAGACGATAAGGACTCCCGTAACCATGAAGATCGCCCGTCCGCGGTCGCTGGTTAGCGCCGAGAACAGGAAGCCGATGGCGCCGATGCAGAGGAAGAGCAGGAAGCCCTGCAGGCCCAGGGCCAGGACTCCCCCCATATTCAGCTTAGCGTCCACCAGGGGCGCGCCGATTATCACCGGCAGCATGGTGGCGGTGATTATCAACAGCAGACCGATGTTCAGGTATGCCATGCGGCTGGAGGATATCACCCAACGGGGGATGGGCTGCGACAGAAGCAGTTCCATGGTGCCCTTCTCGATATCTCCGGCGAAAGCGGCGGTGGCGACGGATACGGCAAAGGGCGCCGAGATTATGACCCACATCAGCGAGAAGTACTCCAGGGTGAGGAAACCGTCGAAGCTGCTGATGGATACATCGGCGCCGAACGCGGCCTTGAGCCCCTCCGGGTAGTTCTGCCACAGCTGTTCCATCGCGTCCAGGTTGCCCTGCATGGACGGCCAGATGGCGATGATCATCAGGCTGTAAGCGGCCACGCCCAGGCAGTAGATGCCCAGCGTCAACCTGCGGTCCATCAGGCTCCTGCCCAGCAGGTTGGTGTTTATCAGCTTATTCATTGTGGCTCTCCGCTGCTCCGTAAAAACTCATGAAGAAATCCTCGAGGCTGGGCTGGGTAAAAGTGAGGTCCTCGATATCATGGCGGGCAAGCTGCTTGATCAGAGCATCCACATCACCCTGGATGGTGATACGCATGTGGTTGTCGAAGACCTTAACGGCGATGACCTGCGGCAGCGCCTGGAATCCGGACGGGTCCACGTCATCTCGGAAGAGCACGTCCATGTGACGTACCTTCTTCTGTTTCAGCTCCTCGATAGCCCGGGTATCCACCAGCCGGCCGTCCCTGACGATGCCGACGCGGTCGCATACCCTCTCCACCTCGGACAGTATATGGGAGGACAGGAAGATGGTGCGGCCGCGCTCCCTGAGCTCCTCCAGCAGGGTATAGAACTCCTGCTGCATCAGGGGGTCGAGGCCGCTGGTGGGTTCGTCCAGTATCAATATCCGCGGGTCATGCATGATGGCCATGACGATGGCGACCTTCTGGCGGTTGCCGCTGGAGAGGGACTTTACCTTCTTGCCGGGGTCCAGCTCGAACCGGTCCATCAGCTCGTTCCGCAAGGGGTCGGTCCCCGGACGGAAGCGGTCGATATAGTCCAGATGGTCACCGACCTTGAGCCGGTCGTAGAGATGCACATCACCGGGGATGTTGCCCACGTGCAGCTTGATCTGGACCGCGTCACGCCAGGAATCAAGGCCCAGGATGGAAGCGGACCCCCGCGTGGGCCGGAGCATGCCCATCAGCTGGCGGATGGTGGTGGTCTTGCCGGCGCCGTTGGGACCCAGGAATCCGAATATCTCACCGGGTTCGATGGCCAGGTCCAGCCCCTCGACGCCCCGGATATGGCCGTAATACTTGGTCAGGTCCCGGCAGACTATGGTCCTGTCGTCAGTCAATTGTCCTCTCCGAAAGATTGGAAGATAGACCCCAGGGGCTTGAGGGGCAAATTGGCTGAGGCGGGAGGATTCGAACCTCCACCGGCGGATCCAGAATCCGCTGTCCTACCATTAGACGACGCCTCAGCAGCTTCGAAAATAGCTTAACATAAACACCCTTAAAAGCTCACCCGCGCCTTAAGAAAGGCTGTTGTGTTACCGAAGCTTTGATTAGACATCCCACCGGGGGGGATCAGCCATTTCCAGGCAGGAGGCATCACATGAAGAGTATCGACGAGCTTCTGATGGTCGTACACCAAAAGGAAGCGTCCGACCTTCATCTTAAGGCGGGCATCCCGCCGGCGATCCGTGTAGACGGAGAACTGATGATTATGGACGAGGCGGTGGTCTCGGCGGACGAGATGAAGGAGTATGCCGCCTCCGTCATGACAGACCGGCAGATATCCATATTCTCGGAAAAGAACGAGATCGATTTTGCTTACAGCGGCGACGGCGTAGGGCGTTACCGGGTCAACATATTCAGGCAGCGGGGGACCATCAGCATCGCCATGCGTCAGGTGGTCTCCAAGATACCCAGTTTCGAGGATCTGCATCTGCCGGCGATCCTGCAGCGGCTGTCGCTGGAACCGCGCGGTATGATCCTGGTCACGGGAGCTACCGGAAGCGGCAAATCAACCACCCTGGCGACCATGGTGGACTATATAAACAAGAGCGTGCGTCGCCACATTGTGACTGTGGAGGACCCCATCGAGATCCTTCACGATGACCACAAATCCATCATCAACCAGCGGGAAGTGGGCATCGATACGCGTAGCTACTCCACGGCCCTGAGATACGTTCTCCGGCAGGATCCGGACGTGATCCTCATCGGCGAGATGCGTGACCTGGAGACGGTACGCACCGCGCTCACCGCGGCCCAGACCGGCCACCTGGTGATGAGCACCCTGCACACCATCGACGTCAGCGAGACGGTGAACCGCATCATCGATTTCTTCCCGCTGCATCAGCAGAAGCAGGTGCGCATCCTGCTGGCGGGGTCGCTCAGGGGGGTCGTCTCCCAGCGTCTGCTGCCCCGTGCCGACGGCAAGGGCCGGGTGCCGGCCCTGGAAATAATGGTGATGACCAAGCGTATCCGCGATATGATGCTGGATTCCAACCAGACTTTCAAGATACGTGAGGCTATCAAGGAAGGTGACTACTACGGGATGCAGACTTTCGACCAGTCCCTGATGCAGCTGTACAGGGACGGCATGATAACCCTGCAGGACGCGGCCATGGTAGCCACCAGCCCGCACGATTTCAAACTGATGGCGCAGCAGGAAGGTTATGACGTCTCATTGATCAGCGGCGTGGTATAAGCGGTAAAGGGCCATACGCCGAACCCCAAAGGCATGATATGCACAGCGGCTCTGCGCCGGCTGATTTCATGCTAAAATAACATCCGATGTCGGGGTGTGGCTCAGCTTGGTAGAGCGCACGGTTCGGGTCCGTGAGGCCCCCGGTTCAAATCCGGGCACCCCGACCATTAATACGGAGAATCGCTGCCTCCGTCACTCCGAACCGACAACCTCCGTCATCCCGAGCGTTAGCG
>BDUA01000002.1 GCA_002897715.1 bacterium BMS3Abin01 | reverse complement strand
GCCATAGCATGGTGAAATCTAATTGATCTCGAAAGAGGGATTGAGAGGTTCCGGGTATAGGGTCGGCGCTGCCGGTATTGTGTTCTATCCCGATCACTACGGCTGAAAGTGGCCTCTGATGGTTGACCCTGAAAAGATCTCTTCCATGCTGGAAAGCCTCAGGGGCTATCTTGAGATTCTGCGCCGGCACGCAGCTATCCCCGGGGATGACTTCCTGGACGATCGCCAGGCTCTGGACAGCGCTAAATATAACTTCGTTATCGCTATCGAATGTTGCCTTGATGTCGGCAATCACATTATCGCATCAGAGGGGGGCTGCGCATGCCTGCAGACTACCGAGATATAGCGCAGACATTGACGGAAGCTGGCGTTATCGATCAGGATCTGGCGGAAAGATTCAAATTGATGATCTCCTTCCACAACCGGCTGGTTCACATGTACTGGAAAATCGATGATGAGATGGTCCGGGAGTATCTGGAGAACAACCTCGGCGACATCAGTGAATTAGCACAAAGCTTTGCCGGAACGGTCTGACCGGAAGCGGCGCCCTTCCTACTGCAGCAACTCTTCTCTTATCAGCAACTCCGCTATCTGTACGGCGTTGGTGGCGGCGCCCTTCCTCAGGTTGTCGCTCACCATCCAGAAGTTGAGCGAGTTTTCGGCGGAATAATCCTTACGTATCCTTCCCACGAAAACCTCGTCCTTCCCTTCGGCCATGAGCGGCATGGGGTATTCGTCGGCACCCGGGTCGTCAACCAGGGCGATGCCGGGCGTGGCCAGCAGCAGCCGCCTGACCTCGTCGACGCTCACCGGCCGCGAGGTCTGGATGTTCACCGACTCGCTGTGGGCGCTGAACACCGGCACCCGCGTGCAGGTGGCCGTCACCCTCAGTTCCGGGTCGCCGAAGATCTTGCGGGTCTCGTTGATCATCTTCATCTCTTCGTTGGTGTAGCCGTTGTCGTGGAAGTAATCGATATGGGGCAGGATGTTGAAAGCTATCTGGTGGGGGTAGACATCCTTCTGTACCTCGCCTTCCCCGGACTCGATCACCGCTTCCGTCTGGTTGAACAGCTCCTCGATGGCGCGGTTGCCCGTGCCCGAGACCGACTGGAAGGTGGTCACCACGATACGTTCGATGCCCACAGCGTCGTAGATGGGCTTGAGCGGCACCACCATCTGGATAGTGGAGCAGTTGGGGTTGGCGATGATGCCCTCGTGCCACTTGAGGTCCTCCGGGTTCACCTCGGGGACCACCAGCGGGACATTGGGGTCCATACGGAAGGCGCCGGAGTTGTCGACGACCACGGCGCCGGCGGTCACCGCCGCCGGGGCGAACTGCTTGCTGCGGTCGCCGCCCGCGGAGAACAGGGCGATATCGATACCCTGGAAGCTGTCGGCGGTGAGCTCCTGCACCTCCAGCTCCTCACCGCCGAACTCGACGGTCTGCCCCGCTGAGCGTTCCGAGGCCAGCGGCCGCAGCGACGCCACGGGGAACTCCCGCTCCTGAAGCAGCTTCAGCATCACCGTGCCCACGGCGCCGGTCGCACCGGCAACGGCTATGTTGTAGGAGTCAGTCATCGATGGGGCTCCTGGACCACGCGACCTATCATTCCTCCAGGCTGAAGGCCTCGTGCAGCACGCGCACCGCCTTCTCCACCTGGGCCCGTTCGATGACGCAGGAGACTTTGATGGAGGAGGTGCTGATCATCTCGATGTTGATGTCGTGGTCCGCCAGGGCCCGGAACATCCTGGCGGCGACGCCCGGGTAGCTCTTCATGCCGGCGCCGACGATGGATACCTTGCCCATCTGCTCACCGATGATATAGGCGGTGCCCAGTTCGTCGCAGATGCGGTCCAGCGCCTGCTGTGCCGCCGGCAGTTCGTCCTGTACCACGGTGAAGGAGATGTCCGTGGTCCCCTGTTCGCTGACGTTCTGGATGATCATGTCCACATTGACCTCGGCATCGGCCAGGGCGCCGAAGACTGTCGCGGCTATGCCGGGTTTATCCGGCACTCTGAGCAGGGTCAGTTTGGATTCATTCTCTGTGTGGGTGATGGCGCTTACGACTGCCTTTTCCATCTTCTCGTCCTCCTCCTTAACCAGTGTCCCAGGATCGTCCGAGAAGCTGCTACGCACCCGCAGCGGGATCCCGTATCTCTGTGCGTATTCCACTGAGCGTAGCATTAAAACCTCCGCGCCGCTGGCGGCCATCTCCAACATCTCCTCGTAGGAGACCGCGTCCAGCTTCACGGCTCCGGGAACCAGGTTGGGGTCGGCGCTGAATACCCCTTCCACATCGGTGTAGATCTCACACTCGTCGGCTCTCAGCGCGCCGGCCAGGGCAACTGCCGTGGTGTCGGAGCCGCCACGGCCCAGGGTGGTAATGTCCTCGTCCGGGGATATGCCCTGGAAACCGGCGACAAGCACAATCTTACCACTGTCCAGTGTCTCACTTAAGCGACGGCTGTCGATGTCTGTTATCCGCGCCCGGGTATGGGAGGTGGTGGTGTGGATGCCCGCCTGGGCGCCGCTGAGGGAGATGGCCTCATGACCCAGTTCGCTGATGGCCATGGCCAGCAGGGCCACGCTGATGCGCTCGCCGGTGGAGAACAGCATGTCCAGCTCCCGCTCCGGCGGGTCGGCGGAGATCTCGTGGGCCATCCTCAGCAGGCGGTCGGTGCTGTTGCCCATGGCACTGATGACGGCGACCACCTGGTTGCCCCGGTCCTGCGTATCGCACAGCCGTTGCGCCACGCTCTTGATGTGTTCCACATCGGCCACGGAGGTGCCGCCGTATTTCTGGACGATTATCGACATGGTCTTGCTGCAGATTCTAAAACAGTCAGGGGCTGTTAGCGAGCCGCACCCGCTTCTTCATCCAGTCTGGACCTGGACCGGTCAGCCTTGGATAGTCGGGATTGAACATAGTCAATATAATATTATTGATATAAAATATTGATATTTGCATCAAGGCAAATATAATCAATGATTAAACAGACTTCCTTATTCCGCTCTCCATTTATCAGTCTGATCTTGACAGGGTTGGCTCTGGTATCTCTTTGCTTGATTGTATTCCTGACGTACTGGAAAGTCCTGGGTTTACCTTTTACCGGCATCGATGACTATTACCTGATCGATACAAACCGCATCCAATCAATCGGTGATTTCGTAAGAATCTTCACCTCTCCACTTTTTCCCAAC
>BDUA01000001.1 GCA_002897715.1 bacterium BMS3Abin01 | reverse complement strand
CTTCTCCGCCCGGAGCCGTTCCTCAAGATTCTTCCGCTGACTCAGGTCGCGCATGATGCAGGTCGCGGAGAAGCCATCGCCATGGCGCCAGTAGCTGACGGAGAGATCCACGGGGAAGCGGCTGCCATCCTTCCTCAGCCCGGTCATTTCCTGCGATAGTACCTCATGGCGTTCATCTCCTCCCCTGACCAGAACATTCAGGAATTCGTTCCCTGGCGTCTGTCCCTCCTCCGGTGGCATCAGATTCAGGCAGTTCTTTCCGATCAACTCCCCCGGCCCGTAGCCGAACAGCTTCTCGGCAGAGGAATTGGTGTAGTAGATCAGGCCATCGTTGTCGAAGGAGATGATCCCGTCAGGGGCCATCTCCGTGAGCAGCCGGTAGCGTTCTTCGCTGTGCCGCATGCGCAGCTCCACCCGCTTGCGTGCCAGCGCCTCCATGATGGCGGGGACCAGATGTTCTACGGTCTCACGATCCTCCTCATCGTAGCCGCTCTCCTTGTTGGCCAGCGCCACCAGTCCCACGGTGGTGTCGTCGCGTATGAGGGGCACGCCCAGGAAACAGTCGATCCGCGGGTGTCCCTCGGGCACGCCTACGCTGTCAGGGTCTTCGGCGGGGTTGTTGATAATCACCGGGCGGCCGGTGGTGATTACGCGCTTCCACAGACCACGCAGCTCCATGTTGGTCAGCATGAGCATGGTCTGACCGCGTTCGCCCATACGGCAGGCGTCCCAGCCGGTATCCGTCAAGGCGATGGTGTCCAGCCTGCCTTGCTCGTTCAGTTCGCCCAGGAGGCCGAAGTTGCTGCCGGTCAACGACTGTGGCACCTCCAGGCAGGTTGAAGCCAGCTTCTCTTCACCGACAGCCGTAAGGGCCAGGCGGAAGATGGTGCTCATGCCGTCTAGAATGGCGATATGACGGGTCAGCTCCCTGTCGGCGGTCACCCGGGAGGTGATGTCCCTGGCCATATGTATGGTGCTGGTTACCCGCCGATTACCATTAAACACCGGGCAGGTGGTGGCAAGTATGGTATGGCCGCCGGTGATGGTGATATCGGCTGTATGAGAAACACCGGCTTCCAGTGTTCTGGTATGGGGGCAGTTCCCTGGAGGTTCGCCGGCGCACTGGAACACCTCGTAACACAGCCTGCCGATAAGTTCCTCGGGTTCGGCGTCAAGGTACCTGGCCAGCGCCCGGTTCACCTTGAGAAAACGGTAGTGGGGGTCATGTACCGAGATCAGGTCGGAACTGTGCTCGAATACGTTATTCCACCATTGCGCCGACTGCTTCAACGATGCCATCATGGAAAACCGCTCCATCGCAGCCAGCAGGGAATATTCCAGCAACGAGGTGCTGAGCCGGTTCCGGGGCAGGACCTCCTGAGCCTGGTGGCGGATGGCGTCTATGGCTTTAAGGTGCTCATCATCATCGGCGATGACCAGGAACGGCACCATATTGGAAGAAGCTTCAATCTTGTCCAGGGTCTCAGCGGTGTCGCTGTCGGGAAGATCGGGATTGATGAGCACCGCATCGAAGTGGCCGGCGCTGATAGACTCCAGGCCGCCGGCAAGGACGTCCTTGTGCTCGACGGTGAACCGGTAGCGGTCACTTTCCAGCAGCAATCCGGTTACCACGCCGGCGTCGGCGGCATCGCCCTCGATGAGAAGTATATTGAGTCTGGTAAGCGCCATATTGGTTTTGTATGCCCGCCGGGGGCTGATCAAAAAGAATCGGTAGCGGCTCAGCCGGCGCCGAGCAACTCCTCGATCATTTGCACCAGCGTGTCCAGCCGGTAAGGCTTGGGCAGGAAGCTGTAACCTCGCTCGGTGATGGTCTGCTGCACGCTGTCTTCGCTGTAGCCGCTGGCAAGGATGATCTTGAGGCCGGGTTTCATGTCCAGCAATCTGGCGGCCAGCTCCACGCCGTTCTCGCCCGGTAGCACAACATCGCAGAAAGCCAGCCGGAAATCAACGCCCTTGTTATTGAACAACCGCAGCGCTTCTTCAGCGTCGGCGGCGGCGTATACAGAGTAGCCGTACTGGCTTAGCATCTTGTTGGCTACGGCTCGCAGGGGCTCCTCGTCCTCCACCAGCAGGATGGCGACGCCCTCGTGCCTTGCCGAGATCACCGGTTGCTCCGGGGTTGACGACGGTACCACCGGTGAAGACATCTCCGGGAAATACATATGGAAGGAAGAACCGCGGCCGGGCGCGCTCTCGACCTCTATCCAACCTCCGTGCTCCTTGACGATGCCATAGACCACGGAGAGCCCCAGACCGGTGCCCTCCTTCTCCCGTTTGGTACTGAAGAAGGGTTCGAAGATATGCTCCAGGGTCTCTTCATTCATGCCGGCGCCCTCATCGCGCACCGTTAGGCGCACAAAGCGGCCGGGGCGGGCTTCAGTGACTTTGGCCGCGGTGGGTTTGTCGACATCCACATTTTCGGTGAGGATAGTGATCTGACCACCTTCGGGTATGGCGTCGCGGGCATTCACCACCAGGTTGACGATAACCTGCTCCAGCAGACCCTCGTCGCCGAATATCTGCCATGTTTTATGGGACATGCGAGTGGCCAGCTTATAGTTCTCGCCGATAACACGCCGCAGCATCTTCTCCAGCTCCAGGATGACCTTGTCAAGGTCCACGGCCTTGTGCTCGACGCTGCCGCTGCGGCTGAACATCAGCAACTGGCGTGTGAGGGCGGCGGCCCTTTCGGTGGATCTCATCGCCTCCCGCAGGTCGCCAAATACCGGATCGTGACGGTCGGTCTCCATCATGGCCAGCTCTATATAACCCTGGATGGCGGTGAGGTAATTGTTGAAATCGTGGGCGATACCGCCGGCCAGCTGGCCGATGCTCTCCATCTTCTGGTTCTGCAATAACTGGCGCTCCAGACGCTTCTGTTCTGTCAGGTCCCTGATGGTGACCAGGCGGACCTGCTGGCCCATGAAGGTGAAGTTGCTGCCTTGAAGCTGGCCGGGGAAGGTGCTGCCGTCCTTCC